>NZ_QUEN01000020.1:0-14251 GCF_003478175.1 Faecalibacterium sp. OF03-6AC
CGGGTCTGGAGAAGTGCAAAGGAGACATGCCTATGACGAATGTCCGCAAAAATTCCGCCAAACTGACCCGTGAGGACTTGAAAATCGCGCCCGAATCTCCTACAATGAAATTGTCCGAAACCCCTGCCGTAGAACCTTCTGACCAGACCAGCAAAACCGTCCGACACGCCCCGCTCGTTTACCGGGTGGAGGAGATCGCCCAACTGTTGGCGATCTCCAACCGTGCTGCGTACAATCTGTGCAACACCACGAAAGACTTCAAGGTGATCCGCCTCGGTACCAGCATCCGGGTAAGCAAGCAGAGCTTCGACAATTGGTTTGCAGCGGTCTGAGGGAGGGAACATCTATGGCATCTATTATGAAACGTGGCAACACGTATTCCGTCCGATACAACTACAAAGATCATGCTGGCAAGCCCTGCAAGGGCTGGGAAACCTTCAAGACCAAGGCCGAAGCGCAGGAACGCAAGATCACGGTGGAGAAGGAACTGCTGGACGGCACCTTCCTCGTGCCCGACACCATGACGGTCGAGGAGATGCTGTACAAGTGGATCCCCATTCAGTCCAGCAAACACAAGTGGTCGCCAAAGACCTACACCCAATCTGTGGCGATGGTGCAGAACCTCATCGTGCCGTATATCGGAAATCGGAAGGTACAAGACCTCCGCACCTACGACATTGAGCAGTTCTACGCCACCCTGAGCCAGACCCCCTGCGGCCAGTACGTTCACGGCGAGAAGCAGGAGCTGACGGAAAATCAGAAGAAACGGCTGTTATCCAGCACGTCCATTCACGAAGTCCACACGCTCCTGAAGACCGCCTTTTCGTATGCTGTTGACTGGGATCTGATCCACAAATCGCCTACTCCCCGTGAAGCCCCCAAGATCAATACCGAAGAACGCACCATCTGGGATGAGCGCACCATGTTGGCGGCGCTGCAGACCATCGAGAACCCTGCCCTGCATCTAGCTGTGCACATGAGCATGATCCTCTCCTTGCGAGAGGGTGAGATCCTCGGCTTACAGCCGAGTGATCTGGACTTTGACGCAGCAGACGGACGGGGAACCATCTCGGTGAACAAAGCCCTGCAGCGTGCCGACAAGGTCGCCCTGTCCAAGATCGATCCCACCCAAATCTACCACACCTTCCCGGACAGACGGGAGGGGAGTAAGTCCTCGCTGATCCTTAAGCGGACTAAGACCAAAAAGTCCAACCGCATCCTGTACATGACCAAGCCCTTGAAAGAGGAGCTTCTGGCATGGCTGGAAAAGATGAAGCAGGACGAACAGAATGCCCCGGAAAAGTACAGCAACTGCGGTCAGCTGTTCCGCTTACCAGACGGCTTACCCATTGCCCCGGACGTTCTGACAAAGTGGTATCGTATGTGGCGGGCAGAGCACCCGGAGTTTGTGAAGATCGTGTTCCACGGTCTGCGCCATTCCAGTGCCACCTACCAGCTGCTGCAGTCTGGCGGTGACTTCAAGTCGGTGCAGGGCAACACCGGCCATGCAACCGCCACCGTCCTGATGGACACCTACGCTCACACGCAGGACAAGCCCCGGTGGGAGCTGGCTGAGAAGATCGAAGCCGACTTCTACACGCAGGATGTGGCAGGTTCAAAGCCGCAGGAACCCCCGGAAAACAAAACGCCGGTGGCAACAAAAATCACGGGTAAAATGATCCTTGAAGCCATCCGGCAGATGGACGCAGAGGATCGCCGCGAGCTGACGCGGGTACTCTTCGCGTAAAATTTTCTTTTTTGTGCAGCGAAATACACGATGTGCAAGCGATGCAAAGAGTTCATGGTTTTTTTGTAAAGTGTGCAGGAGATGTGCAAAAGTGTGCAGCCTCTGCCAGAAAAACAAAAAAGCCATGAAATCTTTCGATTTCACGGCATTTTCTGGTGCAGCAAGGCAATCCAAATCCGAACCAGTTCCCTTTGATGCGGCTTGAGCCGCTTCTTCAAATGTGATGGTCTGTGTACCTTCTTTATAATTAAAGGTTATCAAAACCTTATCATCATACAGATAAATCGAATTGATGAACGTATCCACCAATGCCTGCCGCTGGTCTTTCTGGCTCATATTGAGCTTGCGAAACCGGAGAAGCCAGAAGCGGATGAACTCTTCCGTCACTTTCGGCTTCGCCAGCTTTTCTTCCGCAATGCGGGCTTCAAGCTCACGCTTGGTTTCTTCGAGCTGCTCCAATCGTTCCTTGGTGGAACTGGTGAGGATTCCGGCCTGAATCGCATTGAGCATATTCTGGATACCCGATTTCGCATCCCGGAGCTGCTTCTCATAGAGGGGAAGATTGGTGTTCTCCCGGTCTTGTAGTTCCATGACCTTGGCAATGATGGATTCCATGGCGGCATCATCCTTGACAAGCTGCATAGTCTGGTTGACCACCAGATCTTCCAGCCACTGCTTACGGACGGTCTTTTTCTTGCAGCCCTTGTGCTTTTTGGCAGTAGCACATTTATAGTAGCGGTGAACTTCACCCGTCCGGCTTGTGCCGCTCTCGCCAAACATCAACGCCCCACAGTAGCCGCAGAACAGCTTGGTGGTGAGCAGATAATCGTCCTCTGCCTTTCTCCGGGCAGGGGCTTTCTTGTTTTTCAACATCTTCTCCTGCACACCGTCGAAAAGTTCCAGCGGCACGATGGGCGGAATTGCATCTGGCACGACCACGTCCCGGAATTTCAATTCTCCGATGTACCGCCGATTCTTGAGCATGTGTTCGACACTGTTATAAGTAAACGCACCGCCCACCGGATTTTTGATACCATTTTCATTCAGCCAGTCCCGAATCTCTTTCATTGTAAGACCATCCCGGTACTTCCTGAACGATTCCAGCACAAAAGGAGAGGCAAGCGGGTCAATGTGAAATTTCCGCTCAGAATCCAGCGTATAGCCAAATGTTCCACGACCACCGTTGCAGCGTCCTTTCAGGATGTTCTCCGTCTGTCCGCGGACAACCTTTTCAGCAAGGTCGGCAGAGTAGTACTCCGCATAGCCCTCCAGCACCGATTCCAGAATGATGCCCTCCGGTCCTTCGGAGATGATCTCGGTGGCAGACATAAGCTTGACACCGTTCTTCTTGAGTTGGGTCTTATACCGGGCACTGTCGTAGCGGTTCCGGGCAAAACGGTCCAGCTTCCAGACCAGCACAATGTCAAACAGCTTCTTGTCGCTGTCCTTAATCATCTGCTGGAACTCCGGGCGGTTGTCCGTTTTGGCGGAGATAGCACGGTCGATGTAGTGCTTGACTACCGTAATGCTGTTCTTCTCGGCATAGGCGGTACATTCCCGAATCTGACCCTCAATAGATTCTTCACGCTGGTTGTCACTGGAATAGCGGGCGTAGATCACGGCGGTCATGGCAGGCACCTCCATTTTATACGTCATTGAACGGTAATACGTTCATTAAAGCAATGTTTCGTATAATGTATATGCCACAGTTTTGCCCTGATTGCAAGCCCAGTGATTTATTTTCATGATTCCAACAGACAAATTGTCTTAAGATTATATTCCGAGCAAAATGTGAAGTCCAAGCCCGGCCACGCCGCACAGGCACATGGTCAGGATGGGATTCCACTTGAGCTTCCGTAGCACAAAAAATGCCGATGCAAAACTGCCGATGCCGATCCAGTCTACGTTGGCGAGCGTCTTTGCACTCTCTCCGAACACCACCATAGACAGTATAGAAAGACCTGCACCAAAGATAAGCGCTACAATGACCGGACGCAGACAGGTCAGAACACTTTGCAGCAGAGAAATATCCTTGTATTTACGATAGATGTAGGATAGAAGTGAAACAAAGAACAGCGCCGGTGTAATGCAACCTAGTGTTGCAATGATGGCTCCGGGTACCTGCGCGATACGCAAACCAACAAAAGTTGCCGAGTTGACCGCAATGGGACCAGGGGTCATTTCTGCAATCGTGATGAGGTCAGTAAACTCCTGCATCGTCAGCCAGCCATGTTGTTCCACCACTTGGCTCTGGATCAGCGGCATGGCCGCATAGCCGCCGCCTACGCTGAACATACCCACCTGCAAAAAGCTGAGAAAAAGCTGTAAGTAGATCATTTTGCACCACCTTTTTTCCACTGGACCAGAGCCAGCACCACGCCGAATACCGCAGCGGCAAGGATGACCACCACCACATTGACATCAAACACCGTATTTGCGACAAACGCTGCGACCATCAGGACAATATACACCCATGAGCGGGTCTTCAGCACCTTGCCGCCGAGGTCGAATACAACATCCAGAATGACCGCCGCCACACCAGCCTGCATTCCCTTGAGTAACAACGCGATATAGCGATTGGTGGCAAAAGCATTGTAGAACACAGAAATGACTGAAAGAATGACCATAGGTGGGATGATGGTGCCCAACACTGCCACGATCATTCCAATCAAGCCTTCTACCTGCCAGCCTACCAGAATTGCAGCATTGACCGCGATTGCGCCCGGAGAGGACTGCGCCAACGCTGTCATATCCAGCATTTCCTGTTCATCGATCCAGTGCAGCTCATCTACAAATTTTTTCTTCATAAAGGTCACGATGACAAAGCCGCCGCCGAAGGTAAAGCTGCTAATGTACAGCGTACTCAAAAACAGCTTCCAAAGCCGTGCTAACCGTGTACCGTATGTTTTATTTTCATCCATACAAGTTTTCTTCTCCTTTTTTGATTTTCGGACAACTATATTTGTTTTCTTACTATTTCAAACAGCTTTTAACTGTTACTGCTTGCGAAAGCCCGTATTTTCCGGTATCCTTGTTTTAAGAACTGCGAAGCACGGAGGGAATCTCTATGAAACATAATACATTTCTCGTCAAGCCAGCGTCCAGCCTGTGCAATCTGCGTTGCCGGTACTGCTTTTATGACGATGTTTCCAACAGCCGAGCCTGCAAAAATATGGGACTGCTTTCCCATGAAATGGCAGGAGAACTGGTTGAAAAGGCTTTTGCAGCCACAGAGGAAGGCGGCAGCGTCCATTTTCTGTTTCAGGGCGGCGAACCGACTCTTGCCGGGTTGGATTTCTTCCGGTTCTTTCTGGAAACGGAGCGTTCCATGCAGCGCAATATCTCTGTGTTCCACAGCATCCAGACCAATGGCATTTGTCTGGATGAAGAGTGGGCTTCCTTTTTCAAAGCCAACTCTTTCCTCGTAGGCCTCTCTCTGGACGGCACACAGGAGAACCATGATCTCTATCGGCTGGACGCAGCTGGGCAGGGCACATGGGATAAAGTAACTCATGCGCTTGCGCTGCTGGATGCCTACAGGGTCGAAACGAATCTGCTCTGTGTTGTAACCGGACAGCTGGCCAGAAAGCCGCAGCGAGCCTTCAAAAGCCTCTGCGAGTTGGGACAGCACAATCTGCAATTCATCCCATGTCTTGACCCACTTGATACGATTGGAGGGCAGGCATATTCTCTAACGCCGGAACTTTATGGTCGTTTTCTGTGCGGCGTCTTTGATACTTGGTATCAGCAGCTGCAACGAGGCAATTATATCAGCGTTCGCAATTTTGAGGACTATCTGCGTATCCTGCTGGGAATGCCGCCTACCTCCTGCGCTTCCTCCGGTTCCTGTGGACATTATCTTACCGTAGAAGGTGACGGAAGCCTTTATCCCTGTGACTTTTATGTTCTGGATGAGTGGAAGCTGGGAAATCTGAGCCACTGTACCGTTGAAGATGCGCTTGATTCTCCCACAAGCCAGACATTTCTGGTACAGGGCCGCAAACGCCCGGCGGAATGCGCAGCATGTGCTTATCAGCTGCTCTGTCGGGGCGGATGCAAGCGAGATTGGGATGCCTCTGGAAGCAACCGCTTTTGCGCAGCGTATAAGCAGTTCTTTGCCTATGTGCTTCCGCGCCTGCATACTGCTGCACATTTTCTGGCACAACAAAACCGATAAAGAGATTCTCCCGGAGAGCAGTACTGCCTCCGGGAGAATCTTTATTTTACCTTTTTAATCTTCCGGATGGAATGGCCATCGTAGAGGATGGGCTTCATGACATAAGTGTAGTTCCGGTCATCGCATTCGCCGGTGGAAATCATCTCCATAAGCCGCAGCGCAAGCTGACGTCCCATCTCGAAGCCTTGCTCCACGGAGCAGGTAACATCCTCCTGCCGATAAGTTTCTTCGGAATAATCAAAACAGACCAGCGAATAATCTTCGGGTACAGTCTTCCCCATTTTCTGCAGGGTTTTCATGACCAGCCGATAGATGATGTAGTTGCAGCAGACGATAGCGGTGCATTTAGGGATGCTCTTCAGAAATCTTTCAATGGAACGGACATAGCTTTCGTTGTGGGCTTCGTCCGAAATACACCACTTGATGTAATCATCGTTCAGTTCCAAACCACGATTTCGCATCGCTTCCGCCATGCCTTGAAACTTTTCTACGCTCTGGTAGTTGTCGTACACGAAGATGCCTGCAATGTGGCTGTGTCCGGCATCCATCAGGCGTCCTATCAGCTGATGGGCACATTCGATGTCATTGATCGTTACGCGGGGGCAGCGCAAGTTCCGATAGAAGTTGTTGTAGAATATCACCGGGATCTTACGTCGGTAAAGCTCCTTGTAGCAGTCAAGATTTGGGCTGAGGATGCTCGATTTGACACCATCCACAATGAAACCGTGAAAATTCTGATGTACCACAGTCTCCAGACAGCGGCGTTCGTTGCAGAATTTGTTATCGGTCAGAAATACATGGAGGTCAACCTGCTCCTGCGTCAGAACACTGCGAACCCCTTCGATTAATCCCGAATTGGCACTTGTATCCTGTCCCTGCAGGACAAGGCCGATTTTATAAAGGGCATCATCTGTGTTCAAATCCCGCGTCATTACTTTTTCCCGGTGGAAATAAGTCCCACTTCCCTTGAGCTTGTACACGAGTCCTTCTGCTACCAACTGGTCGATGGCCACTCGTATCGTTTCTCGGCTGACACCCAGCTTCCGGCAGAGCGCATTTTCCGAAGGCAAACGCTGGTTTCCGGAAAATTTGTTTTCGTCAATATAAGCCAGAAGCCAGCGATAAACCTGATCGGATTTTTTCTCAACAGCCGAGAGCATGGGCAAGCGCTCCTTTTCAGTCGGTGATAGTGGGGCGGCTGCCTTCCGCGTGCTGAATCCAATTCAGCAGACGTTCACGAAGTTCCGCCTTGACCGCAGCATATGCAGGATCCGCGACCACATTGTTCAGCTGCCACGGGTCTTTCTGCATATCGTAAAGGAAGTCGTCTGCATAAACATCGGATGCCGCAGCCTCGCCGCCGTTGACGCCGGGTGCATAGACAGAATACATATAATCTGCAGTACGGATGCAGCGTCCGCAACGGCTTTCCGAAATCTGTGCATAGACCTCATTGACTCTATTATGGTTTTTCTTTTCCACAACGTCAAGCAGATTTTCACCGATCATCTTATCACCGACATCCACGCCTGCCAGAGCCAG
This sequence comes from Faecalibacterium sp. OF03-6AC, assembly GCF_003478175.1. NCBI lineage: Bacteria > Bacillati > Bacillota > Clostridia > Eubacteriales > Oscillospiraceae > Faecalibacterium > Faecalibacterium sp. OF03-6AC. Next base: position 7,467 of record NZ_QUEN01000020.1, read on the forward strand.
CAGAGTTTTGGGAATGCTTTCGGTGCTGACCAGGTCGGTGATCTCCTTGCCACCCTTGAACGGGCCGCCACAGATGACCAGCGGCACATGCAGGCAACCGTCATGGCAGGAGCGCTTGTAATCATCATAGCCGTTCAGGTGCGCGTCACGGTTGCGGGTCTTGAAGTGAGAGCCATGGTCGGAAGCATAGAGGATAACTGTATTATCATACAGGCCTTTTTCTTTCAGCTTTGACACCAGCTTACCAAGGTTTTCATCAAGGCTGGCACACTGGCCCAGATAATCTGGGTACTCTTCCGCTGCGTTTCCACCCAGAGCCTTCAGATCTTCCGGCAGAACAAAATCTGCGAATCGCTGCTTGGAACCGTTGGGGCCTTCGTAGTGATTATGGTCGTTCTGATGGTGCGGCTCGATCTGCGACACGGTCATGAAGAAGGGCTTTTCGCCGGCATACTGGTCAAGATAGTCCAGCGCAAACTGGTTAATGCAGTCGGCACGGTAGCCCTTGAAATCGATGCGGTTGTTGTTCTCATCAAACACATAGCCATCGTAGCCGTGGGAGGTGAACTCCAGCACATCCGCAGCACGCCAGTAACCGGTATAGCCACCGCGCAGCTCCAGCGGAACAGCGGTGATGGTGTGGTCAACGGTGGGCTTTTTCTCCAGCTCACCGTCCGAAGCCAGATGCCACTTGCCGATGTAGGCCGTCTCGTAGCCGGCATCCTTTTCCATGTACTCGCCCAGCGTCTTGATGTTGGAGGGCAGCATCAGATTATTGCGGAAGCAACCGGTCTCGGTGGGATATTTGCCGGTCTGGAACAGAGCACGGCAGGGGCCGCACACCGGCTGAGGCGAAAAGGCATTGTCAAACTTCACACCCTCTGCCGCCAGCTTGTCCAGATTAGGCGTGATATTCAGTGGCTGGCCGAAGCAGCCGCAGGTGTCCCAGCGCTGCTGGTCACTGAAATAGAAAATGATATTATATGCCATGGTTTTACCTTCCTTTACTGTTCTGCTTTGGTGTTCTTTGCTTCCTTCATCTTGCCGCGCAGAATGCCGAGAATGACCACCACGATTAGCGCAATGAAGATCCAGCAGTACACACTACTGACGAAAATTCTGGGGCTTCCATCCGAGATGAGCAGGGCGCGGCGGAAATTGGTCTCCGTCATATTGCCCAGCACCATGCCCAGCAGCACAGGGACAGCAGGCAGCTCCAGCTTGCGCATGAACCACGCCATCACGCCGAACACCAGCGCAACGCTCAGGTCGAAATAGCTGCTGTTCACCGAGTAAGCACCGGCAAAGCAGAAGATGACGATGATAGGGGTCAGGATCTGCTGGGGGATGGAGACAACCTTTGCAAACAGGCTGGTCAGGTACTTGCCCTGCAGGAACATGAAGATGTTCACAAGGATAAGACCCAGCATGATGGCGTACATGATCGCACCATCCGTGGTAAAGAGCGAGAGGCCGGGGTTCAGGCCGTTGATCATCAGAGCGGACAGCATAATGGCCACGCAGCCGTCGCCGGGGATGCCCAGCGTCAGCAGGGGGATGAGGGTCGCACCGCAGACAGCGTTGTTGGCCGACTCCGCCGCCGCAACGCCCTCCACAGAACCGTGGCCGAACTCTTCCGGGTGTTTGGACATATTCTTTGCAGTGTTGTAGGAGAACCAAGAGGCCTCCGATGCACCGGTGCCGGGCACGATGCCCACGCAAGAGCCGATGAGAGAGCCGATGAGCACCGGGCGGAGCATCCGCTTGTACTCATCCTTTGTAATCTTGCCGTCGTCGTTGCCGATCTTTCCGGCGCGGAGGTTCAGCTCGCTCCGCTTCAGCTCCGCCTTGCCGATGATCTCCACCAGTGCGAACAGGCCGATGAGGGTAACGGCAAGGTCGAGGCCCAGATACAGGCGGTGGACGCCGAAGGTAAAGCGGTCGTAGCTGGTCATGGGGTCTGCGCCCACGCAGGAGATGAGCAGGCCGAGGCAAGCGGCGATGATGCCCTTGACGAGGCTCTTGCCCGAAACGCCTGCGATGATGGTCATGCCGAACAGGCAGACCATGAAGTACTCCGCCGTGCCCAGCTGTGCCGAAATTTTGGCCACCTGCGGGCCGAGGAAGAGCAGCACCAGTGCAGAGAAGATGCCACCGAAGGTGGAGGCATACAGCGCGATTTTAAGAGCCGCCTTGGTGCGGCCCATCTTGGACAGTGGATGACCGTCCAGCATAGTAGCCGCCGCGTGGGGCGTGCCCGGGGTGTTGATGAGGATGGCCGACACCGAGCCGCCGTATCCACCCGCACAGTAGATACCCAGAAGGAACATCATGCCGGGAATGGCCTTCATGGTGTAGGTAACAGGCAGAAACAGGATGATGCAGAGGATGACGCTCAGGCCCGGGATGGCTGCGAACACGCAGCCGATAAAGACACCGAGGTTGATCCATATGATATTTTCGAGGGTGAAGAGCAGCCCGGAGGCCGGGCCGATAAAATCAAACAAACCCATATTTTGCCTCCTCAGAAACTAACATTCAGCACGAAGTGGAACACGACCCAGATCAGCACCGCCATCGAGACGGTGATGGCGTAGTAGAGGGGCTTCTTGCAGCGGAAAAACAGCAGGAAGGCCAGCGCGCAGAACACGGCACCCACCACGAACAGACCTGTGATCTCCGCCAGCAGATAGGTGACCACCAGAATGAGGACGATGACCAGAGCTTTTGCTTCCACCAGAAGATTCAGCGTCTTCGTTTTGACCGGACGGTGCATCACCATATTGTATGCCTCCCGACCCACCAGAAGGGCGCTCATGGCCAGCATGAGCCAGACCAGCATCGTCGGGAAGGCGCGGCCGTTCACAACGTCCTTTTCTGAGATCTGCACCTGCTGGGGCATGATGAGCAGCAGCACGATGCCTATGACCAGAAACAGAATGCCGCAGATCAGGTCAACGGGGTACTCGATGTTCTTCTCCTCGAGCTTCGCGCCCCATTCGTCCAGCCTTGTTTCGATGCGTTCTATCAGATTTTTCACCTGTTTCCACTCCTTTTTTGAACCATAAAAGCAGGGGGTCGGGGCTATCCCCTCCCCCCTGCTTCAGCTTTTTTCGCTATGAGGGCCTGTTATCAGCCCGCCACGATGTCCTTATACTGCTCGACGATGCTCTTGACGTTCTCAATGTGAGCCTTCACATCGTCCTCGGTCATGGTATCGACTTCCAGCAGCATGGTGTCGTTCAGCCACTCGACCATCTCATCATCGGCGAGGATCTTATCATACAGCTCTTTCAGCTCGGCAACCTTTGCGGCGTCAGTACCTTTGCGAGCCATGACGAAGCAGCGGTTGCGGAAGTAGGGGTAGCCCTTGGAGCCAACGCCCTCAACGCCTGCGAAGGGGCCGTTTTCGATGGCCTTGTCGTCGAATGCGCAGACCACGTCAACGCCGCCCTGCTGGTAGGTCTCGAGGATCTGGGACTGATGCGAGACTGCAAAGTTCGTCTCGCCCTTTGCCACAGCCTGTGCAGCCTCCGCAGCGGACTGGTACGGAGTCAGTTTCAGCTGGTCGCCGGCACCCATAGAGCCGAACAGAGCCGCTGCCAGGAAAGCCTCGGAGCCGGTAGCGCCGTTAACGGCCACGGATACGGGGTTGCCTGCCTTGACATAGGCCTCCAGATCGTCCAGATTCTTGAGGTTCAGTGAAGAATCAGCGGACAGGACGAAGACGGAGGAGTACAAGTTCTCCACGAACTCGAAATCGTCGTAGCTGAACTGCAGCTTGGCCGGATCCAGAGTCTCGGTAATGGCGAACAGACCCTCACCGGCGAAGACCAGTTCCTTATCATTTGCCTTAGTACTGGACACCCAAGTGTTGACAGTAGCAGCATCGCCCTTGACGGCTTCAGCAACCAGTGTGATTTTATTATCAGAATAATCAGGGGACTTGGCAGCAGCCTTTTGGCTGACCATCGCTGCTACACCAGACGGTGCCCACGGGCAGGTAACTTTCCAGCTCTCCTGTTTGCTTCCGCAGCCGGTAAGCATCGACAAAGCAAGGACACCGGCGGTGACCAACGCCGCAATACGCTTTTTCATCATTTTACTCTCCTTTTTTGTTTTGCCTTTTCGTGTGGTAGCAAGCACTTCACCGTGCTTTTGTTACCAACAAGATAACATTTCAAGCAATTTCAAGTCAACAAATTTTTTTATTTTACAGAAAAAGTTGTCTGATAAAAGAGCCAAATGACCACATCTGTATTTTGTTGTAGAAAACTTATTGTGCACATTGCACATCGGCTTGAATCATCTTTGTGCAGCTTAAATTCTTTCATGATGTAAAGTGTATCATATTCATAATAGAAGTCTTACTATTGTCTCCATTCATAAATAATTTCTTCGGAATCATCTTGACGTACTCTACGAACCATGATATTCTCTATCACAAATCCCACTGAACTTGTAGATTGATTGCAAATCTTCTGCAAAAGTGGTTGGTTATCACCGTGAGACCCACCACTTCAGTGAGGAAAAATCCACGAAAGAAGCTACCGCCCCGCAACACACCCGATTCATTTTGCCGCCGATTCACCCGACAAAATCATCGCTGCGCTGCGTGGGCGGTATTTTTCTTTTTCAGGGAAGATTGCACCTTGAAAATTTCATGAGCCGACCGGACGTGATACCGACTTTTCGTCAACGCCGCTGCAAAACAGGGGCAGGAACTGCGTTCGGTGTGAACGGTGACCCCATCATATGAGCAGAGCCCCGCTACTTATTTTTTGCGTCTTAACAATTCGGAAACATTTGTTGAAAATGCGTTTTGAGCGCAGCGGTAGAGGGCAAGAACCGTCCCGTGGCCACAAATTTTCAATTCTTGAAAATTTCCTGGCCATCCGGGACTTCGCTTCTCAAACTCTTGCGAGTTTTCTAAGTGATCTTGTTGGGGTAGCGCTTGTCGGGGCAACGCCCCTCCATCTGCTGTCGCAGACCGCGCTGCCGCTTAAAAGCCCCACTGGGGCTTTCATTGCTGCGCTGCGCTTCGCAAACGCGGTCCCACCCCCAAACCCTGCTCATGGTTCGCACCTGACGGTGCGAACAGCAACGGCGTGTCGTGCTTACATAACTTCACCGAGGAGTTATCGAACAGACAGGAGGTACAATGACCAAAACGAATGTTCAACCGATCCCTAGCAATTCTAAACACCACGACACGCCGAACAACAAAACAAATAGAGAGCAGACTGTTCTTCTTTCACACACCCATTATATAATTTTCCTGAATCTGCTTGACGAATATTACGGTTAGTGATATATTTATTACAGTAACCGTAACAAGGAGGCAAACCATGCGCGATAATGCAAAAGGTGGTGCGCTTACAGAAGTCACCTTTTATATTTTGCTTTCTCTTTATACGCCAAAACACGGATACGCTGTTATGCAGTTTATTGAAGAAAAAACATACGGACGGCTTTCCCTAGGCGCAGGCACTTTATATGGAGCATTAAACTCTTTGCAGGACAAGAAGTGGATTGAACCTTATGGCGATAGTGAGGGAAGAAAAAAAGAATACCACATTACAGCACAGGGAAAAGAAATTGCAGAAAAAGAGCTTGCAAGACTAAATGAACTTGTAAGCATTGCAAGTGAAATTATTGGAGATGCAGTATGAGTAAAAAATGTTATCGCTTCTTTGGTGGATTGCTAAATGCACAGGCAAAATGGTTAAACAAAATGTCCGAAAAAGGCTATCGACTTGTCCGGACAGGGAGGGTGCTCTATGAATTTGAAGAATGCAGTCCTGATGAAGTGACCTATTGTGTAGAGTTTATCGGAGAAAAATCAAAAGAGAATGCAACGGACTACGCTGATTTTTTGGAGGATATGGGCTACAAGGTATTTTTCAAAAATATCAATCTAAACTATTCTGTCGGAAAAGTTCGATTGCGTCCATGGGCGGAAATGGGCGGTTGTATTGCAACAAACGCAACAACTTTTAACAGGGAACTATTGATTGTAGAAAAATCAAACGACGGAAAGCCTTTTGAACTTCATACTTCTTATGCCGATAAAGAAAAATACTACCGCAATTTGCGTAACCCATGGCTATTCCTGCTGCTCCTATTTGCACTGTTTGCCATTATCAAGCATTCTATTGTCTTGGGTATTTTTTCATTGGTTTCTGCAATTCCCAGCATTCTATACCAGCTCCAAATTATAAATGTCCGACAAAAAGCCAAAACGTGGGAACAATAAATAATAATCAAGAGGGCGACAACAGAAGCTGTCGCCCTCTTGATTATTATTTATAGAAATACCAAAAAGATTGCTCCGCAGCTTTTGAGGAGCAGCATCGTGCAGAACTGACAGCATACCGGACGGCAGCAGCCTATTTCAAGGCAAACAACATCACAAAGCTGCCCAGCCCGAAAAAGCTGGAAGCCGAGTATGTACAGCTGGCATCCGAAAAGGCAAAGTTCTATGAGCAGTACAAAGAAGCCAAGGAAGAACTGCTCAAGCTGAAAACCGCAAAGCAGAATGTTGCGTCCTTTTTCCGGGAGGAAGAACCGGCGCAGCAGGAGAGATAAAGGAGTGTGCGTATGATCAATCTGAAAATCGACCCGGAGTTCCAGTCCCAGATTCCCCCTCTGACCGATGATGAATTTAAGCAGCTTGAAGAAAATATCCTCAAAGAGGGCAAGCTGCTCTCTCCTTTGATCGTGTGGAATAATACACTTGTTGATGGCCACAACCGTTATGCCATTCTCCAGAAGCATCCTGAGAT
>NZ_QUEN01000021.1:0-12490 GCF_003478175.1 Faecalibacterium sp. OF03-6AC
CTTTTCTTTTGCGAATTCATCACTTGACTTTACGGCAGGGAATTGTTGAGCCGGGACGAGCTGGCGGTGCTGGACGGCGGCAAGTGTATTTTGCAGTTGCGTGGCGTCAGACCGTTTTTGAGCGACAAGTACGACCTGACCCAGCACCCTAACTACAAGCTGACCTCGGACTACGACCCCAAAAACACCTTCGATATTGAAAAATATCTGAACCGCAAAGAAAAAATCCAACCCGGAGATGAGTTCATCGTGGTGGATGCTGATTCGCTCCCGTCTGCCTGACCCGGTAGGCGGTTTTATTTTTATCCCGGTCAGAAAGGTGCACCAGAAAATCAGCCTTGCTGCGGTTATGCAACGTAAAACTACAAGATTTCGGGTGTGTACAAACGACCGGAAACGCTTTATAATAAAGGAGAAAAGACTATGGAATTCTTCAACTCTGCTATCGAAGTTCTTCAGACTCTGGTTGTCGCTCTGGGTGCCGGTCTCGGCGTTTGGGGTGCCATCAACCTGCTGGAAGGTTATGGTAACGACAACCCCGGCAGCAAGAGTCAGGGCATGAAGCAGCTCATGGCTGGCGGCGGCGTTGCTCTGGTGGGCATTACCCTGATTCCCCTGCTGAGCGGTCTGTTCGGTTAAGAACAGCGGGCGGCGATTGCCGCCCGGTACATATTTATAATAAGGAAAGCCATAGTAACGATCTCACATACAGAAGGTGAATCAGATGAGCGAGATTTTATTGTATCATGGCAGTAAAGAAGAAGTTGTCTATCCCGAAATCCGCATCACACGGTATACAAAGGACTTTTCTTGGGGATTCTACTGCACGAACAGCTATCAACAAGCCTACCGCTGGGCAGACCGCCGTTCTGCCGATGGTATTGTGAACGTCTATCGCTATGTAGAGAATCCTGACCTGAAAATCCTGCGTTTCCCTGAAATGTCGGACGAATGGCTGGATTTCATTGCAAAATGTCGTGCAGGCGAAACCCATCCCTATGATATTGTGGAGGGTCCCATGGCAGATGACACCATCTGGGACTATGTCAATGGATTTACGTCCGGGCAGATCAGCCGTGAAGCATTTTGGGCATTGGCGAAGTTCAAGCATCCAACACACCAGATCAGCTTTCATACCGTAAACGCTTTGCACTGCCTGACCTTTGAGAGGAGTGAATCCATCCATGACCGAAAAGCAGAAAAATGATGTTCTCTACGTTTGCAGCCTGATCGAGACCATCGCCCGTAAGACCAAAAATCATCGGCAGGATGTGATTCGTCACTTCACAAAAGCCGGCATCGAACGGCAGCTCCGGCTGGCAGAAGTAAACCACTGTCTGTCCTTTGAGCAGGTTTCAGATGAGCTGATTGAAGATCTCAACATCCCGGATGGGGATTTTGATACTGCTGCGGAGTGCCGCTATACGGTCCCTTCTGCAACCTCCATCGGAATGCTGTATCAGGGGCTGGTGCTGTCCACCATGAAAGATGAAGATGCTGCACAGGCAATTCTGGATGTTTTTTCGTCGTTTATCACGGATGAGATCTCCGATTTCAATTCCAACGTATACTACACCAATCCTGATTATCTCCGCTGCTCCTATCTGGAGGGCAAAATGCTTGCTTGAGAAAGGATTGTTATAATGGCAAAAAATCAACATAATGCAGGGCTTCATTATAGACCTCTCAATCAACTTGGATTATCAAACTTCAATGATTATATAGAAAATCCCATTGATAGTCGTTTTAAGTTTAATCCGCCCCCTCTAAAATGTGGTAAGCTTTTTGGACTTTGCAAAGCTGATCGTCAAAAAGAAAAGCTTCAGAAACATTGCCCGTGGCATCCGCTTCTAAAAATGAAGGCATTCACATTAGAGATCAACGGAGAAGCTGAATACATTTGGTATTGTAAAGAATGCGATTGTTATTATATGAACCCCTTTTGGCGAAATGGAGAAAAACGCATCCTTGATGTTTATCATAAGGTTCCTGTTCGCCGACTTATAAAAACAGCTATATAGCTTTGATTATGATTTGCCGATTGCCGAAAAGCAGTCGGCTTTTTTGTTTCCGTCGAACACTTTTTGTGTTTGCTCATATCATTTCATCTATCATTCATCAATCAAAAATGATAGATGAAATGAGGGCATTGTTCCATACGGCGGCTTGAGCAGCAGCGGAAAGCCCTCTGCAGCTTGCAGTTTTATTAAATGTCCGTGCTCCAAGCCGCGTTTTTATCCACCCATCCATGAAAGGCGGTGCTATTATGCAGTTTTTGACCCACATTATTTTTCTCCTGAATCTGCTCAAGACCCTCATCAACCACTTCAGCTAAGGACGGTGACTGCTGAATGGAAACCGTTCTCAAAGCCATTGCCGACTGGATCAAGGGCATCCTGACGGCAGGTATTATGTCAAACTTGTCTGGCCTGTTCGACGATGTGAACACGCAGGTCAGCAATATCGCCCAGCAGGTGGGCACCAAACCCTCCAGCTTTGAGCCGAGAGTGTTCGCCATGATCGAAGCCCTATCCCGGAACGTGGTGCTCCCCATCGCAGGCATCATCCTGACCTTTATTGCCTGCTACGAGCTGATCGAGATGATCACCCAGCACAACAACATGGCGCAGTTCGAGCCTGCCCTCATCATGCGCTGGATTTTCAAGACCGCTGTTTCGGTGTGGCTCATCAGCAACACCTTCGATATTGTGATGGCGGTGTTCGACATCACCCAGAAGGTAGTGTCCGATTCCAGCGGCATCATTGCCGGAAACACCCGTGTCAACGACATTGGTTTGTCCATGCTGCAATCCAGCATGATGCAGATGGATGTAGGCCCTCTGTTCGGGCTGTTCCTGCAAAGTTTCTTCATCGGCATCACCATGCGGATATTGAGCATCATCATTTTTGTCATCGTCTACGGGCGTATGATTGAAATCTACTGCATGGTGAGCCTTGCGCCCATCCCCATGGCGACCTTCGGCAACCACGAGCAATCGCACATGGGGCAGAACTACCTGAAATGCCTGTTCGCATTGGGCTTTCAGGGCTTTCTCATCCTCATCTGCGTGGCAATTTATGCCGTGCTGATCCAGAGCGTGGCGATTTCCGGGGATGCCATCAACTCCATTTGGAGCATTGTGGGCTACACCGTCCTGCTCTGTTTCAGCCTGTTCAAGACCAGTTCCGTGACAAAATCCGTTCTCGGAGCGCATTAAAGGAGGTGTTCACTTGGCTGCGTATATCTCTGTGCCCCGTGATTTGACCAAGGTCAAATCCAAAGTGGCGTTCAACCTGACCAAACGGCAGCTGCTTTGTTTTGGCACAGCGGCTCTCATTGGAGTGCCGCTGTTTTTTGTTCTCCGGGATTCCGGCGGCAACACTGCCGCCACCCTCGGCATGATGGCGGTGATGCTGCCGGCGTTCTTTCTTGGAATGTACGAGAAAAACGGTCAGCCTTTGGAAAAGCTGCTGTCGTACTATGTGCAGTCCCGGTTTGTCCGCCCGAAGATTCGCCCCTACAAGACCAACAACTACTATGCACTGCTTATGAAGGGAGGCATGACCCATGATCCCGTTTTGGAAAAAGACCGATAAGCACAGCAAGCCGCAGTCTGCGCAGAAGCGCAGGCAGAACGCAAAGCCTGCTGTGCCCCGGACCGCCCAGCAGTCCATCCCCATGCAGCGGATGTTTGAGGATGGCACCTGCCGGGTGAAGCCTAACTACTACACCCGCACCATCCAGTATCAGGACATCAACTACCAGCTCGCCCAGCAGGAGGATAAGACCGCCATTTTTGAAGAATGGTGCTCCTTCCTCAACTTCTTCGACAGCTCCATCAAATTTGAGCTGTCCTTTGTGAACATGGCAACCGACAGCACCGAGTTTGAAAAAAGCATCCGCATTCCGTTCCAGAAGGACGGTTTCGACGATGTTCGTGCGGAGTATTCCCAGATGCTGCGCCAGCAGCTTGCCAAGGGCAATAATGGTCTGACTAAGACCAAATTCATCACCTTTGGGGTGGAGGGCGAAAGTATGGCGCAGGTCAAGCCCCGGCTCGACCACATCCAGAACGATCTGCTGAATAACTTCCACCGACTGGGGGTGCAGGCAAAGCCCCTGAACGGTGCCCAGCGGCTGAAACTCATGCACGATATGTTCAACATGGACGGTGCCAGCAAGTTCCACTTTGACTGGAAAGACCTCGTAAAAAGCGGCCTTTCCGTAAAAGACGCCATTGCCCCTACCGCCTTTGCCTTCAAAAACAGCCGCACCTTTCAGATGGGCGGTATCTTTTGCGCTGCCAGCTTTCTGAGCATCACGGCATCCGACATCAGCGACCAGCTCTTGAAGGATTTTCTGGACATGGATTCGTCCCAAATCGTTACCATGCACATCCAGTCCGTTGACCAGAATCGTGCCATTAAGACGGTGAAGCGCACCATCACGGAACTGGACCGCAGCAAGATCGAGGAGCAGAAAAAAGCCATCCGTGCCGGGTATGATATTGACATCATTCCGTCCGATTTGGCAACTTACGGACGGGATGCGAAAGCTCTGCTCAAAGAGCTGCAAAGCCAGAACGAGCGGATGTTCCTCGTCACTTTTCTGGTGCTGAACACTGGGCGCACGGAGCAGGAGCTGGAAAACAATGTCTTTCAGGCCAGCTCCATCGCCCAGAAGCACAACTGCAATCTGTGCCGGTTGGATTTCCAGCAGGAGCAGGGGCTTATGTCCTCGCTGCCGCTGGCAGACTGCCAGATCGAAATTCAGCGGGGACTGACCACCAGCAGCACGGCTATCTTCATCCCCTTTACCACGCAGGAATTGTACCAGAGCGGAAAAGAATCGCTGTACTACGGTCTGAATGCTCTGTCCAACAACCTGATTATGGTGGATCGCAAGAAGCTGAAAAACCCGAATGGCTTGATTCTGGGTACTCCCGGCTCCGGTAAAAGTTTCTCGGCAAAGCGTGAAATTGCCAATGCGTTTCTGGTGACGGACGATGATATTATTATCAATGATCCCGAAGGCGAATACTCGCCGCTGGTGAACCGGCTGAAAGGTCAGGTCATCAAAATCAGCCCCAACAGCACCCAATTTGTCAACCCCATGGACATCAACGCCAACTACTCCGAGGAGGATAATCCGCTGTCCCTGAAAGCCGACTTTATCCTTTCTTTGTGTGAGCTGGTGGTGGGCGGCAAGGAAGGTCTGCTGCCGGTGGAAAAAACCGTCATTGACCGCTGTGTGCATCTGATTTACCGCAAATATTTTGCGAACCCCTGCCCGGAGAATATGCCCATCCTTGAGGACTTGTACAACGCTCTGCTTCAGCAGGAGGAAAAAGAAGCCCACCATGTTGCCACGGCTCTGGAAATCTACGTCAAGGGCAGTCTGAACCTGTTCAACCATCGCACTAACGTGAACGTCAATAACCGCATCGTCTGCTACGACATCAAGGAACTGGGCAAACAGATGAAGAAACTCGGTATGCTCATCGTGCAGGATCAGGTGTGGGGGCGTGTCACGGCAAACCGCAGCAGCGGCAAGTCCACCCGGTATTATATGGATGAGATGCACCTCCTCTTAAAAGAGGAGCAGACCGCCGCTTATTCCGTGGAGATCTGGAAGCGTTTCCGCAAGTGGGGCGGTATTCCCACAGGGCTGACCCAGAACGTGAAAGACCTTCTTTCTTCTCGTGAGGTCGAGAATATTTTCGAGAACAGCGACATGATCATCATGTTGAATCAGGCTGCGGGAGACCGCCAGATTCTCGCAAAGCAGCTCAACATCAGCCCTCATCAGCTTTCCTATGTGACCCACTCCGGCGAGGGCGAAGGGCTGCTGTTTTTCGGTAATGTCATTCTGCCGTTTGTGGACCGTTTCCCCACCGATCTGGAACTCTACCGCATTATGACCACCAAGTTGGGTGAAGTCTCGGAGGGCGCGCAGAAATGAGTGAACCGAAACTGAACATCAAAGAGGAATCGTCTACCAAAAAGACCCGTTCTCCCCCGAAAAAAGCCAAGGTAGAGCAGACGGTGCCCAAAAAGAAAAAGCTGAAAACCGATGCAGATAAAGCTGCGGAAAAGGCACAGCATCTGCGGTTTGGCAAGGCGGAACTGACCCCGGACGAACTGAGCCGGTTGAGTAAGGCGCAGAAGCGAGAGATGTACGCTGCCCATGCCGCCCGGTCTGCGGCGCATCACGAAGTTGACCAGTACGAGGATGACAATGTGGGCACGCAGGCGCTGAGCGAGGGCGAAAAGGCGGCAGGAAATGTCCGGGATATTTCCAAGAGCCGCTATGCCCGGAAGCTCAAGAGGAAAGCCAAGATGCAGGGCAAGAAGGGTGCCAGAAACGCAAAATCTTCCGTGCAGAAGCCAACTGCGGCACAAGATACAGGCGCATCCGGCACCGGCGAGGGCGGTTCCAACTGGCTTTCCCGATGGCGGCAGAAGCAAGACATCCGGCAGAGCTACTATGCTGCCGCCCGGTCGGGTACGGCGGCGCAGACCGCAGGTGGCAAAGCGGCATCCAACGGTGCATCTGCTGCCCGGTCCGGCGTGGAACAGGCGGTAGAAAAGGGCAAAACTGCCGTCAGCACCGCCGTAAAGGGGCTGGTGAATGCCGCAAAAGGCAACGCACACGTTCTGGTGATTGTGGGCGTTTTTCTTTTGCTCGTCCTCATGGTGATGTCGGGCTTTTCCTCCTGCGGTATCCTCTTTTCGGGCGGCACACAGGTGTCCGGGCAGACCATATACTCTGCCGAGGATCGGGACATCTGGGGTGCAGAGCAGGACTACAAAAAGCTGGAAAAGGAACTGGATAAAAAGATCAAGCGCACCCCCACCGACCACCCCGGCTACAACGAGTACCAGTACCACCTTGACCCCATTGAACACGACCCGTGGCAGCTCACTTCATTCCTGACCACTCTGTATGATGATTACACCCGGTCGGAAGTGCAGGGCAAGCTGAAGGAGACCTTCAAAAAGCAGTACAAGCTGACCACATGGGTGGAGGTGCAGATTCGGTATAAGACGGTCTGGGTCATCAGTCCGGCAGGTATCCCTGTTCCTACCCAAGTGCCGTATGAGTACAAGATTTTCCACACCAAGTTGGTGAACCGTGGCTTGGAGGTGGTCATCCGGGAGGAACTGGACAACGACCAATGGAAACGCTACGAGATCTTTCAGGACACCTTGGGCGGCAGACCGTATCTGTTCAACGGCGGACTGCCGCCCGGTGGCTCCGATGGCTCCGGCACACCCGGTATTGATTATCAGGTTCCGGCAGAAGCCCTGACGGACAGCGAATTTGCCGCCATCTACAAGGAGGCGCAAAAGTATGTGGGTACGCCCTACGTCTGGGGCGGCTCTACCCCGGAAACCGGTTTTGATTGCAGCGGCTATGTCTGCTGGGTGTACAACCAGAACGGCTACGATGTAGGGCGCACTACCGCCAACGGTCTGTGGAACAAGAGCCAGCACATCTCCGAAGCCGATGCAAAGCCCGGTGATCTGGTTTTCTTCAAAGGCACCTATGACACCCCCGGCATGAGCCATACTGGAATCTATCTCGGCAACGGCATGATGGTCAGTGCCGGAGACCCCATCAAGTACGCAAACATTCACTCGTCCTACTGGGAGAAGCATCTCGCCGGGTTCGGACGGCTTTCAAAATGATTGGAGAAGTTACTATGAGCGAAAAATCGGATAAACTGCGGGCGATGCTGGCAAAAGAGAAAGAACGCCGCATCAAGCTGAACAATCGCATCGAGATCCTGGAGCGGCGCATTCAGGAGGAAGATTCTGCCGAGGTCAACGAGATGGTGCGGACGGCAAAGGTCACGCCGGAACAGCTCGCCGCCCTGCTGCGGCAGTCTGCCACCACCACCCCGAACCCTGCTGCGCTGTCTGCCGTGGGTGCAACTTTCGAGAAGGAGGATGCAGATGAAGATTAAGAAACTGGGCGCACTGCTGGTATCGGTGGCACTGTGCGCTGGCATGGCGGCTCCCGCTTTTGCCTATGGCGGTGAGCCTGTGGAGGAAGTGGAACAGCCCGTCCTGACTTCTACCACCGATGAAGAAGATGTAGTCACCGTGACCGATGAGGAGACCGGTGCCCTGACCCCGGAGGGCAACTTGACGCTGGTGGACGATTACCACACCGACTATTCCGATGGCAGCGGTCAGCAGTTCATTACGCTGGTGTCGAAGTCGGGTGCGACTTTCTATCTGGTGATTGACCGCAACGCCAAGGGGCAGCAGACCGTTCACTTTATGAACCTTGTGGACGAAGCCGACCTTCTTTCCCTGATGGAGGAGGAAGAAGCGAACGCTTATACCGCTGAAAAAGAAGCAGCGGCGCAGGCGGAACAGGACAGGCTGAAAGCCGAGGAAGAAGCGAAAAAAGCCGCCGAAGAAGCGGCAGCATCCGGCACGGAACAGCCCAAGGAAAACAAGGTCACAAAGATCGCATCCGGCTTTTTGGGTGTGGTGGTGCTGATTGCACTGGCAGCAGGTGGCGGCTTCTATTTCTATCACCAGCAGATGCAGAAGAAAAAAGCCGAAAAAGAAGCCCTCGACCCCGATGCAAACTACACCGAGGACAAGGGCGATTTTGAGATCCCTACCGATGTGCCGGACGAGGACGAAACCCCGGACGAGCAGGACACTGAACCCATCTGATTTCAAGGCGGCATTTTGCCGCCGTACATATCCAAATGAAAACAGATTGGAGGGAACGCTTATTTCAATTCTAGTTGTAGCAGAAAAGCCCTCGGTTGCCATGTCCTACGCCAAAGTCCTCGGTGCCACCAACCGTCAGGACGGCTACCTTGAGGGCAACGGTTATCTGGTAAGCTGGTGCGTGGGTCATCTGGTGGAGCTTGCTCCGCCCAATATCTACGATGCCAAATACGTCAAGTGGAGCATCGCAGATCTGCCCATCCTGCCGGAAAGGTGGCAGTATCTGGTGTCTGCGTCCACCAAAAAGCAGTTTGGTATCCTGCAAAAGCTGATGGACCGCCCAGATGTGGATAGCATTGTCTGTGCAACGGATGCAGGGCGTGAGGGCGAACTAATCTTCCGCCTTGTCTACCAGCAAGCGGGCTGCAAAAAGCCCTTTTCCCGCCTGTGGCTGTCCAGCATGGAGGAAAACGCCATCCGAGAGGGGTTCGCCCATCTCAAACCGTCAACTGAATACGATGCGCTGTACAACGCAGCACTTTGCCGGGAACGTGCCGACTGGATGGTCGGCATCAATGCGTCCCGGCTTTTTTCATGTCTGTACGGTCAACCTTTAGCGGTCGGTCGGGTCATGACTCCGGTGCTTGCCATGACGGTGGTGCGGGAGGCTGCGATAGCCGCTTTTGTGCCGGAAAAGTTCTACACGGTGGATCTGGAACTGACCAGCGGATGCACGGCATCCAGCCGCCGCATTCCTGAAAAATCCGTTGCAGAAAACCTGCTGGAAGCCTGTCGAAGGGAGATGGTGGCAACGATCCAGCGCATCACCCGCAAGGAAAAATCCGAGAATCCGCCGCCGCTGTACGACCTGACCACCCTTCAGCGGGACGCCAACCGCCTGCTGGGGTACAGCGCACAGCAGACGCTGGACTATGTGCAGAGCCTGTATGAGAAGAAACTTACCACTTATCCCCGGACTGATAGCTGCTATATCACCGACGATGACGAGGAAATGCTGGAGGTGCTGACCGAGGAACTGGAAGGCTTTTTTGACATTACCCCAGAAGATGTGGACGAGGCTGTACCCCGGACACGGCGCACCGTCAACCGGGAAAAAGTCACCGACCACCACGCCATCCTGCCCACCCGCAGTATGCTGCAAGCCGATCTGGAAGCATTGCCTAAAGGCGAGCAGAACGTCCTGAAGCTCATCATCGCCCGGACGCTGATGGCAGTCAGCAAGCCCTTCCGTTATCTGGAAACCCTGCTGACCACCGAATGTGCCGGGGAGGAATTTACCGCCAAGGGAAAGGAGGTTCTGGAGGAAGGCTGGAAAGCGGTGGAACGCAAGGTACTGGCAGACATTCTAAATCGAAAACAGGAACTCACCGCCCTGCCCAATGCGGCAGAAAACGAGTGCGGCATCCTCAACGCCGAACTGAAAGAGGGGCAGACCTCGCCGCCGAAGCATTTTACCGAGGACCTTCTACTTCATGCGATGGAAACTGCCAGTGCGGATAGTATGCCGGAGGGCGTAGAACGTCAGGGTATCGGCACTCCGGCAACCAGAGCCGCCACCATTGAAAAGCTGGTGCAGAAGGGCTTTCTGGAGCGCAAGGGCAACAAGAAAACCAAGGTGCTGCTGCCCACGGATAAGGGAAAAGCCCTCATCACTGTGATGCCCGAAGAAATCCAATCCCCGGAAATGACCGCCGATTGGGAAACAAAGCTGCTGCAAATCGAGCGTGGCGAAATGGAGCCGAGCGAATTTATGACCGAGATCAATACGATGATTACCGAACTGGTAAAGAACACGGAAATGAAAAAAGGAGCGAATGCACTTATGAAAAACAAAATCATTGGTGTCTGCCCGAACTGTGGTAAGCCTGTCGTGGAGCGTGAAAAAGGCTGGTTCTGCGAGAACCGGGAGTGCCGTTTTGTCCTGTGGAAGGACAATGCGTTCTTCAAGCGTCTGGGCAAACGGCTGGACGCTCATGTGGCGGACAAGCTGCTGCGGGATGGTCGTGTCCGCTTGAAGGACTGCAAGAGTGCCAAGGGCAAGACCTACAATGCCACCGTGCTGCTGTCCTGTGAAGCCGATGGCCGCAGCAAGTTTTCGCTGGAATTTGAAGGTGGGTGCTGATGGAGCAGATAAAAGAAGCGGTCTACCTTATCAACGATGAACGCTATCTGCATCTCCGGGAAAACGGTGCAGGGGTCGGCTTTGCCACTTATAACAAGGTAACTGGCGAGCCGCTGGAAAGTGGGCAGATCTCGGAAAAGAATCTGCCGCCCGATGGCAGGAACGCCATTTCTGCCGCCCGGAACTGGTATCTGTTTGAACTTTCGGACGATGACCGCAAGGTCATCCAACAGGAAAGCGTAAAGATCCTCGAAAACATCCCGCAAGCTGGTATCGGCAGACGGCGCATCTGGGAGCCTGAAACGCTGCCGAAGGATATTCGTCTCATCAACAGCCACTATGATGACCTCTATCGCATTCCAGATGGCGGCGTGATTCAGGTGGATTACCCGGATGGGCGCAGTTTTACAGCACGGGTGGAACATCTGGATGATTACCACTTTGACATGGGCGGTCTGGGCAATGTGTTCCACATCTGCCAGTTTGCCGAGGTCATGGAACGAAACCATGCAGACTTCTATCCCGAAATTCAGACACAGGACGAGCAGGCTGCATGGGAACTGGGCGGCAAGGGCTATCTTGCTATCCAGTCCTGTGAGGACGGCTGGGACTACACTATTTACCACAGTGATTATTCCGTAATGGACGGTGGGCAGCTGGATGCCCCGGAACTGACCATTCAGGAAGCTCGTGAGCAGATTTTGGAAGCGCACCACTTGGAAAAGGGGCGGCGGCTGTTGCAGGACTACGATGCCGTCATGGATAAAGTTGCGGAAGCTGAGGAACTGAGCGCAGACCACCGCCCTTCCACACTGGAAAAGCTGGCAGAACTGGCAAGTGATACGTCTGCGCCAAAATCCTCTGCACGGTCTGCGCCAGAACTGTGAGGTGGACAATGCAGCAAAAATGGAATCAGAATTTTGACGGCGAACTCATGCCGGACATCCCGCAGAAATTTCTGAACGCAGGGTGCGATGTTTATATGGTGATGCAACTACGGCATGACGAAAAAATCCTCGATGAAAGATTTGCTTCTATGCGGGAGTTGAATCGTCGAGGCAAAACGCCAGACCCGGAGCATTACGAGGTCACCTACTATGCTGATTTGCCCGCCATGTGGCAGGATGTGCCGAACAACGAGGTTTTGGAAGAACTATTTCAGATGTTCAACCTCTCCCGTCCGCAGGATTTTGAGGGGCACAGCCTGTCGGTCAGCGATGTAATCGCACTCAAACGCAATGGCGAGGTGTCTGTGCATTATGTGGACAGCATCGGCTTCAAAGATTTACAGGGGTTTCTGGACAAGCAGCCGGAGCGCCCTTCTGTTTTGCAAACTCTCAAGGAGAAGTGCAATGCCCCGGAGTGCAATCCCACCTTCTGTCGGAAAGTGAGGGATGCCCATGAACTTTGACCATGAAGAACTCATGCTGATGATGCTTTACAACACCGGCACCCGACTGGGGCTTATCCACGAACTGCGGCTCATGCAGTGCTACCTGATGCCCGATGAGACCGCCCTGCGGGAGTTGTCGGAAGGTGTTATCGAGAAGCTGAAACTGCTGACCGATGCCGAGTTTGCCGAACTGGAATTTCCCCCGGACTGACTTTCGCCGCCTGCGGGCGGCGTACATAAAGTATTTTGTTCTTCCA
>NZ_QUEN01000022.1:0-10585 GCF_003478175.1 Faecalibacterium sp. OF03-6AC
CTGCCTTTGGGCTGCATTTTGTCAAGATAAAAAATCAAGATGCTGCTGCAAATTTAAAAATTGCCAGCTTTCGCTTCTTTTTGGATGATTTTCCGCATTCGAGTGTCTAATGTGTTCTTTGAGTTCGGATTGAAAAAGATGTTGACGTTGTAAATTGTGTTTTTGACTCGCATGGTCAACATTCCATCCGCAGGGCGATGTTCGGTCAAAGTGATAGTTTCACTCATTCGTGCTCCTCCGTTTATAATGTGTGTTCAGTGTCTTTTGGCTGAGACTGTGATTTTTTCTCTTCAAGAGCTGCCTTGCTATCATTCAACTTTTTCAGCACCGATTCCTTTTCCGGGGTCTTGCCGCCCGGTGCGGAAAGCTGCTGATTATTCAGCACCATGTCGATATACTTGCGGATATTTTTCAGTGCGGAGATATCCGGCTGCAAGGTTTCAAGTTGGGCACGCAGCTCTGCGCTGCCGGATTGCAGCGCAGAAAATTCGGCATCCAATGTCGAAAAATCCACCGCCGTGCTGCCGTTCAGTTTCATCAGAGTGCGGACAGCTTTATTGAAAGCGTCCAATTCCTCCTTGTACTGGCTGGCATAGGCATCTTTCGTCAGCTTGAAGTTCTTTTTTAGAAAGGTATCGTGGATAGGCTTCAGCTTGGCATGGATGATCGCAGCATTCTTGATCTGAGCGATTGCCCGCATCCGATTCTCGTTCTGCTTCAACTGCTTGCGGAGAGGGGCGGCAGTCTGGTTTAAGCTGTCAATAGCTTGGTTCAAATCTTCAACGGTGTTCAGTGAATGGGCTTTCAGGTAGTCCACCGCCTGTTTGACTTCCTCAAAGTCCCGGACAGTGCATTTCAGTTTTGCCTTGCCAGACCAATCACTGCGCTGTTCGTTGCGGAGGTTGAAGTAGTCCACCAGAAGGTCGGAAAGCGTTGGCTCTTTGGCTTGTTCCAGTGCGTCCAGAAGAATCTGCTTCTTTTCGGTCAGGTCTGCGATCCAGCGTTGCAGGCCCCGGATGGTGTTGCGGATGGACTGCATCAGGCTGTTGGCAGCGCGAATATCCCGGTTGAGATTTCCGAGAAAGGTTTCCACTCCACGCTTTTCCATCTGGTGTGTGGCGGGGCCGAGATGCACGGTCGGTATCTGCTGCACTCCCTGACGCTCGAATGAGCGGAGATCAACACGCTCCGGTCTGCCTGCAGCTTCCAGATAGCGGTTGGTGATGGTCTCCCAGCTATGCCGCCAGACCTCGGCGTACTTCTGGTCGTTCCAGTCCACGGTGTTTTTCTTGTGACACTTCCAATTCCCGGATGGAAGCTGGATGCGCTTACCGTTTTCGTCAAGGTCGTACACCTTTCGGGCTTTCGGGAGCCACCTGCCGTGTTCGTCCATTGCCCGGAGTGTCAGCAGAATGTGGGCGTGTGGGTTTCCATCGCCCTTGTCGTGGATGGCAAAATCGGCTATCATACCTTTGGAAACAAACTGCTCGTTGCAAAATTCTTTGAGCATGGGAAGATACTGTTCCTTCGGCACCTCCACCGGAAACGCCAGCACGATGCGCCGGGCAAGCTGCGAGTTCCATTGATTTTCAACGGATTCTACTGCGTTCCAGAGCGTTGCCCGGTCTGCATATCCGGACGGCGCATGGGGCGGCAGCATGATTTCGGCATGGACGAGTTCTTTCTTCTTGTTGTAGAATTTCGTTTTCTGGTCGTA
The DNA here is from genome assembly GCF_003478175.1 of Faecalibacterium sp. OF03-6AC. Taxonomy (NCBI): domain Bacteria; kingdom Bacillati; phylum Bacillota; class Clostridia; order Eubacteriales; family Oscillospiraceae; genus Faecalibacterium; species Faecalibacterium sp. OF03-6AC. Next base: position 1,718 of record NZ_QUEN01000022.1, read on the forward strand.
CTCGCTGAACAGCCGTTCGCCGCTTTGGTAGGCTGCACCGGCAACAACGGACTGCCCTTGGCTGCGTTTTACGATGGAGATTTTGAAATGCGGACACGGAATAGGAATCACCTCCTTGTGAGCATTTGAAACGTTCCCTTGTAAAAAATGTGGATTTATGATACTATTATCTTGGATAAGTAAACAGAAAGCTGGTGAGCCGATGTCAGAAAGAAAATCAGAACAGGAACTGGATTTTGAACGGAAGCACGAAGAAGATTTGCAGCGGATTCGAGAGTTTCGTTTGATTGATGATGATTTTATGGCTGCGGTGTTTGAAGACCACGACTGCGCAGAGTTCTTGCTCCGAATCATCCTGAAGCGGGACGATTTGGTTGTGCGAGAGGTTTATGGACAATACAGCATTAAAAATTTGCAGGGACGTTCGGTTCGGCTGGACATTCTGGCGGTAGACCGAAACAACCGTGCATATAATATTGAAGTCCAGCGCAGTGACCGGGGCGCAAGTGAAAAACGTGCTCGCTACAATAGCAGCTTGCTTGATGCAAACCTGACAGATTCCGGTGAGGAATACGATGCGTTGAATGAAACTTATGTCATCTTTATCACAGAAAACGATATTTTGAGGGCCGGGCTTCCGATTTATCATATTGACCGAACCGTTCAGGAAACTGGTATGATCTTTAATGATCAGGCTCATATCATCTATGTCAACTCGCAGATCAAGGATGAAACGGCGCTTGGTAAATTGATGCATGACTTTTTCTGTACCGATTCCAGCAAAATGTACTATCCCATTTTGGCCAATCGAGTATGGTACTTCAAAGAAAACGAGAAGGGAGTGGCAACTATGTGCAGAGCTATGGAAAAAATGCGGGACGAAACCGCTGCTGAGCAGAACATCAAAACTCTTTTGGTGTCTGTAAAGAACCTGATGAAAAACATGAATCTCAGCCCAGAACAGGCTATGGATGCCATGGGGATTTCTGAGGATGACCGTAAGATGTTACTGCAAAGAATTTGATGCTCTTTTGATTGAACTTTATCTCTAAAAATTCAAAAGCCGACTAGGATTTTCCCAGTCGGCTTTTGTACTTTATATCGTGTTCTTCTGCAAAAAGATAGCTGCAAAGCAGCGCAAGGAAAATGCAGTTTTCCTTGGGATGGAATCGAAGCTGGCGCACAAACGCCAGCTTCGATTCCATCGAGCCGTCTGCAAGACCGCAATTTCACCGGAACGGTGTATAATTGCGCCCTTTATTCTAAAGGGTTTTGGACGTTGCTGCGTTCGTGAACGTCATGCACCATCTTTGCAAGCGCCAGCACGACTTCAGGTTGACGGAACGAGATCTTCAACAGTTCCATCACCTGATCGTCGGTCAGTTCTCCCGGACAGACCAGAAAACTTTCCAGCATTCCAGCACGGGTGCAAAGACGATGCACACGCTCTCTCCGGTTCAGCTCCGACATCTGGCGTTCAAGGATTTTCTCCCGGTGCTGACAAGCGCGCAGCTTCTGTTCTGCTTTGGCTTTTTCGTTGCGGAGGTAGGCAAGGGCGGTTTTGGGGTGGGTCATGGCATCACGCTCCTTTTTCAAAAACTTTTATTCGTTTACAAACATTTTATAATTCATATTTACCGCCTTGTATTCTTTGAGATAACGAATATAATACGTCTAGGAGAATAGATAAATAATTGAAAAATGATTGCTATATTTGCTGTTAGGAGGTGGGCATAATGAATGCAAAGATACTGATTGCTGATGATGAAAGCGATATTGTTTCTATGCTCGGTAACTTTTTTGAAAGCAAGGGCTTTCGTGTCCTGCCCGCTTTCAATGGTGCAGAAGCACTAAAGCAAGTGGAAAAACAACCGGATATTATTTTGCTTGACATCAATATGCCCGGAACAGACGGGTTAGAAGTTTGCAAGCGTATCCGTGATCACATATCCTGCCCGATCCTTTTTCTGACTGCCAGAATCGAAGATACAGATAAGGTAAAAGGCTTTGCTGTTGGCGGTGATGATTATATTGTAAAGCCCTTTTCCCTCGTAGAGCTTGATGCGCGGGTACGCGCTCACCTGCGCCGGGAAGCACGACATAATTTTGAAGCGCAGATCAAGTTCGTCGGTGATCTGACGATTGACTATTCAGAGCGTTGCCTGTTCTTTAACGGTAAGCGTGTGGGGCTTGCCAAAAAGGAATTTGATATTGTGGAACTGCTTTCTCAAAATCCGGGCCAAGTCTTTGATAAAGAGAGAATTTATGAACACATTTGGGGCTATGACAGCGAGGGGGACAGCAGTGTTGTAGCAGAGCATATCCGCAGAATACGGTCCAAAATCGTGGCATACACCGACCGCATGTATATTGAAACGGTTTGGGGGTGTGGATACAAATGGGTCAAGTAAATTGCCGCAAGCACTATTTATCTCTCCGAAAAAGCCTTGTTCTCTATGTAATTGCCTTTGTTGTACTCGCAGTCTTTCTATCCGTAACAACTTTTTCAATCTGTGATGGTGCTGCCGAGGGTATCAGTGCATCTTATCCTCCGTCCGGCGAAAAATATTATTTGACGAATGAGCAGGGAGAACAGTTGGGCAACGGCGCTTACATCGGGACAGTGCCCGTCCCGATGTCTAAAGAGGACGAGTGTACCATTGCGCTACTGGAGAAACTTCCCATTGTTGCAACTCCTATCTATTCTGCATTCTGTATTATCGCTGCTGCGCTGCTATTTTACAGAAACAGGCTGAAAAAGCCGCTTGTGGAATTGCGGACTGCTTCTGAAAAAATAGCGAACAACGACTTGGACTTTTCAATCGACTATGATAACAACGATGAATTGGGGCAGCTTTGCGCGTCCTTTGAAATCATGCGGACAACCCTTGCGGACAATTTCTCTAAAATGTGGCGGCAAGTTGAAGAACGAAAAGCACTCAACGCCGCTTTTGCTCACGATTTGCGTACCCCTCTGACAGTACTAAAAGGCTATAACGAAATGCTACAAGCCAGCGACAATTCCCAAACGAGGGAAACCGCCGCCACAATGGGAAAACATATTTCCCGTATGGAAAACTATGTAAGCAGTATGAGCAATCTTAGGCGTATGGAAGATACTCAGCCAGAGTACAAGTTGATTGGCTTGCAACCATTGGTATCATCTTTGTATGACAGCGCAAAAATCGTTTGCGCGAAAAATGCAAAAGAGTTGATTTTACAAAATCATATACCCAATTCACAGTTGCCCCTTGACAGCGCATTTGTTTCACAGGTCAGCAATAACCTGCTTGCCAACGCGGTTCGATATGCCCAGACTACGGTAACAATATCTTTCGCCTTGCATGACAACGGCTTGTTGCTTTCCGTATCAGACGATGGGAAGGGTTTTGACAAAAGCAGTCTGCAAAAAGCAACCAGCCCATATTACACAGAGGAAAATAACCATTCCGAGCATTTTGGACTTGGTCTATATATTTGCAAGCTGCTTTGTGAACACCACAACGGCTATTTGAAGATTGAAAATACTGCAACTGGAGCAAATGTATCCGCCTACTTCAAATCTCCTGCCTTGTAGATAAAAAGTAGATATTTCCCCGCTATACTCTCCATGAAAACACATGGAGAGTATTTTATTGCTCCCTATGGAGAAAGGGGCTTTTTATGGAATTAAAAACGATTGGGCTGACAAAAAAGTTCGGCTCCAAAACCGCCGTAGACAATTTGAATATTACCCTGACCAATGGTGTCTACGGCTTGCTGGGCGCAAACGGCGCAGGAAAAACAACGCTTATGCGGCTGCTCTGCAATATCCAAACGCCTACTTCCGGAAAAATCATGCTGAATGGCAGGAGCATTGTTGAACTGGGTGAGAAGTATCGAAACCTCTTAGGCTATTTGCCGCAGCACTTCGGATATTACCCCGATTTTTCAGCGTATGACTTTCTGCTTTACATTTCTGCCCTAAAAGGCTTGGACGAGAAGGCAGCGCGGAAGAAGGCAAAAGAACTGCTGGAAGCAGTAGACTTATCGAGGGAAAGTAAGCACAAAATCAAAACCTTTTCCGGGGGCATGAAACAGCGTTTAGGGATTGCACAAGCCATGCTCAATGACCCCTGCATTTTGATTTTAGACGAGCCAACGGCAGGGCTTGACCCGAAAGAACGCGTCCGTTTCCGCAATTTGATCAGCGCCTTTTCCAAAGACCGCATTGTGATCCTGTCTACGCATATTGTTTCCGATGTGGAGTTTATTGCGGAGGAAATCATTATGATGAAGTCCGGGCAAATCATTCACTTTGGAAATCCGCAAGAGATCACTTCTGAAATCGACGGTCAAGTATGGGAATGTACGGTTCCGACTGCCTATGCGGAAAAACACGCAGCTGCCTACAATACAAGTAATCTGCGGAACATCAGTGGAAACCAGACAATCTTACGGATTATTGGAGATCGTCCGTCTATGGAAAATGCGGTAAGGGTGCAGCCTACTTTGGAAGACCTGTACCTGTTCTATTTCAAAGGGGGCTGTGAAGAATGAAAAAACTGATTCTTTTTGAACTGCGGAAAGCGTTTTCAAAGCGTTTGGCGCTCATCGCTCTAATTGGAATTATCCTGTTCTCTGCCTTGCTATCCTTTTCCACCTTTCAAAACAAATATGCATTTGACCAAAATATCGGTGAAGGTACTGGCAAAACAGCAGTAAAAATCGACAAGGAAATTGCAGCTAAATATGAAGGAATCCTGACAGACGAAAAGGTGCAGCAAATGATGTCTGATTTTGCACCGACCCACGATCTGCATGGTCTCAATGCTATGTACCTGTATCAGAACGCTACGCAATCCGCCGCCTTTTCCCGATTTTCTGATAAAGAGGGGAATTGGAACGGATTAAGTGTTTCGGATGTGTTCGGTAATGAAGAAATTAAAATTGGCTATGTAGATGGTTGGCTTTCAACAAGTAAAAACATGGTGCGGTTTTTTATCGCCCTTGCTCTTGCGGTTATCATCATGCTTGCTCCGATTTTCTCCGGCGAGTATGAAGGCGTTGACAATATCATATTGACAAGCAAATACGGCAAAACCAAATGCGCTACTGCAAAGGTAGCAGCAGGCATTCTTACCGCCATTCTCACTACTGCGCTGGTTGCGGCTTTTAACTTGCTTCTTGCTCTTATCTTTTACGGAACGGAAGGGCTAGATTGTAGTATTCTATTCGCTCCCAGCGACTATGTAGAAGGGTTTATTCCTTTCAATATCACTTGTGGAACATTACTCAAATATCAAATCCTGTTGGCCTTTACCTGTACCCTCAGCGTTACTGGAATTACACTGTTCCTATCTGCAATCAGTAAAAATCAGATTGTAGCTTTGGTTGCGGCGATAGCAATTTTTCTGTTCCCAGTTTTGCTGCCAATCACAGAAGCAAATCCGTTGTTCCGATTGGTTGGACTTCTTCCTATCTATCATGCACTGGCTATTTCGCTCCTGTCGGTGGAACAAATGAGTAACGGTATGCTGTATGCGATATGGGCAATCCCGGCAGCACTACTCTTTTTGGGAGTTGGTGCAGGTATCTCTCGCCGTGTATTTGCCAAGCACCAAGTTTCATAAATATGGAATGATCTACCGGACGACGGCAAAAGAAAAAAGCCGTCGTATAGCAGACATGTCCGCACGCCCATTTTGAAGCGGCGGCTCAATTTTCAGAGCCGCCGCTTCTTTGTGTTTACACAAACCAATGATGACTTGCAGGGATACGGTAGCCGATTGGAGATTATTTTACCATAGCAGATCGGTGCCCCGCACGGGCTGGATAGCCAGTGCGGCACCCCTGACCTGATACGTTACCCCGCCAGCTTCGCCCCTTGCCTTCCGCTGGCACACCTCCGGGTGCTGCGTTGCAAGGGCGTCAAGCTGCTTTTGCAAGACGGGATTCAGCGTGAACACGCTGTAAGTCCCATCCCCACAGTCGTAAATCATCGTTTCCAGCTTACACGGCATCAGTGCGTTCGTCATCTTCGTCCTCCTTGAACATCTCAGGCCCCCAGTCCTCATCGTTCTCAATGTCCTGCGCCAGCTTCTGCATCCCGGCATAGCACTCCATCTCCGCACGCACGAAGTAGAACATCTGGTCGTACCAGCGTTCCAGATGCAGCGATTCGTTCTCCAGCTTGCGGACGAAGTCGAATACCAGCCGGTTCAGGTCAGGGTCAACCGTCAGGCCTGCAACTTCATACAGCCGCTTGCGGGTCAGTGCCAAATCGGGGTTGCCGTAGGCGTAGAGCAGTTTCTTTTCGTCAAAAGTCAGTTTCATAGGCGTATACCTCCGTATCAAAAAAGGGTCTGCCGTGTGCAGACCCGATGTAACGAAAAGACCGCCTTGCAGCCATGCAGAGCGGTCAGAGATGCGATATTGTATTAGACAAAAATCAGCTCGGTCTTGATGATTTCTTCGGCACGGCTGCGGATGCTGTTCATCCGGCGTACCCATTCCAGTTGGTTTTCGGCTTTCAGGGCTTCGGTTACGCCCTCGGCATCCTGCATCTGCCGGATGGTAAGGGCAAGCTGTTCCTCGGCCTGCTTGTCCAGCTTGGCAAGGTAGCCGCTCAGCTCACCGGACAGGAGCAGTTGGTTGTACCGGACAGGGTGCTGTTCTTCCAGATACTTCTTATGTAAGCGGCCCCACCGCCCGGTAGGGTGCTGCTCTGCCGGGGCTGCTGCGGTCAAATTGGGCAGATAGTGGTCATTGACAAGGGTGTAGTCCAGACCGTTGGCGTTGTCATGGATGGATTTTTCAAGTTCGTTCATGCGGATTCTCCTTTCAGTTCATCGGTTGGTTCAAATTGAAGTGCGGTTTTATCGGCAAGCTCTTGTTGAGCCAGCTTTTTCTTTTGGGCATATTGGCGGCAGCGTTCCCTGTTTTTCTGCAAGAGTGCTTCGTATTCGGCTGCTGCCTGCGGGTCAGTTTTAGCAGCTTCTCTCAAAGCCGCTCGTTTTTTCTTACGGTTTTCTCCAGATGTTTTTTGGTACTTTTTACGCTTGGCTATCTGCTGTTCTGTAATCTTTTTCGCATCGTCGTGGTTGATTTCGATTTGGCTGGGAAAAGTATCGCCAATGAAGTTGAAATAAATGTCGATTTGCTGTTGACGGTAGATCGTCCGTCCGCCGGATGCGGAATGGATCACCACTTTTTCTACCAGCTCGTACAGCATATCATCGGTCAAAATTTCACAGTCTTTATATTTCCGAATCAGTTTGATAAATCGTTTCAAATCAACTTTAGTCGTTTCCGTATTATCCAGTTCTTTTTTCAGTTCCGCCATACGGGTTTCACAGCCTGTTTGTTCTTCATCGTACTGTGCCATCAGCCGTTGGAATTGACGCTCCGGGATTTTACCCATAACACTGCTTTCATATAGGCTGCGAATCAAAGTGTCAAGCTCATCCATTCTCTTTTGCACAGCCAGCAGTTCTTTTTTGAACTCATTGGACGATTGGTTGTTCTGGCTTTCCCATAATGCCCGAAGCTGCTCTGCAAATTCCGCTTCATCTTCAAGAACCTTTCCTGTCATTGTTTTTATTGCCTCAAGAATGGCGGCTTCAATCGTCGAGGTCTTTATAAAATGTGATGTGCAGGAAACATACATATTGCGGTACTTGCTGCATTGCCACGAGGAATCCGAATCATACACTACCCCGGAATCCCGATGCTTTGCTTCAGGACTAGAAAAACTCATCCGGGAGCCGCAATCAGCGCAAAAAACGATGCCTGACAGCCGATGCGTGTACGTTCCATCCGGCAGTCTTTTCGGGCAACGTTTCCGAAGACGTTGTGCCTTATCCCATGTTTCTTGGTCAATGATGGCTTCATGGGTATCTCTAAAAATTATTTGTTCTTCCGGTGTGGCTGCTCGGCGTTTTTTCAGCTTGAAGTTTTCACGAATACTTTTGCGCAGCACTGTATGCCCAAGATACTCTTGACGGTCAAGAATATAAGTGATGGTGGTAGTGTTCCAGCGATACGGATCGTGATACGAATGGCATTGTGCAGCTTTTGAACCATGCTGTTCTTCATACGCCGATGGAATCAAAATCTTTTCATCGGAAAGCGTCTGCGCAATTTTGGCCATACTGGAACCGTTTGCGGCCATCTCAAAAATCTTACGAACAACGGCAGCGGCTTCTTCGTCCACATAGAGAGTCTGCTTATCACCGGGAATCCGTTTGTACCCATATGGGATACTGCCGCTGCATCGTTTTCCGTCCTGCATCCGGGATTTGAACACCGCACGAATTTTGTTGCTGGTGTCTTTGGCGTACCACTCGTTCATAATGTTCAGAAAGGGCGTGAAGTCATTGTCCGTGGGATTGGCACTGTCAACATTGTTGTTGATAGCGATGAACCGAACACCCTTGGACGGAAACTGAATTTCTGTGTAAAATCCAACTTCCAGATAATTGCGTCCGAAACGGCTCATGTCCTTTACAATGACAGTTGCAATGTGCCCGGCTTCAATTTCGGCAATCATGGACTGGAAGCCGGGACGATTGAAATTCGTTCCGCTGTATCCATCGTCCGTAAAATGCTGGATGTTGTTAAAGCCGTTTTTGCGAGCGTAATCTTCCAGATACTTTTTCTGATTCAGAATGCTGTTAGATTCACCTTGCAGCTCATCATCTCTGGAAAGCCTTTCGTACAGTGCTGTGATTTTTCCTTGGTTGGATTTTGCCATAGTTTCACCTTCTTTGTTTTTAGTGGGGTTGCTTGATATGTAACAAAGATACGATATTTTTACTCTCTTGTAAACGCATCTTTGTTTTATCCTTGTTCATTATAGCCCTTCGGGTCAGTGACCACATAGGAACT
>NZ_QUEN01000023.1:0-5177 GCF_003478175.1 Faecalibacterium sp. OF03-6AC
ATCTTGATTTTTTATCTTGACAAAATGCAGCCCAAAGGCAGTATCGTGGTCGAGTGCGGGAACGCACTTCTGAAAAAAGGCTACAAGCTGAAAATCCTGAACACCATTAACTTTTCCAAGAGTATGCACTACAACCCCTTCGCTTATGTCCACAGCGAAAAAGACATTTTGAAGTTGGTGACAACGCTGATGACCAACACCAAGGGTGAAGGGTCCGGCGGAGACCCATTCTGGGAAAAATCGGAGCGTCTTTTGCTTACTGCCCTGATCGCTTATCTGCATTATGAAGCCCCGGTGGAGGAGCAGAATTTTGCAACACTGTTAGAAATGCTCAACACCATGCAGGTGCTGGAGGATGACGAGGAATACCAGAATCCGGTGGACTTGCTGTTTGAAGAACTGGCAAAAAAGAAGCCCAACAGCTTTGCCGGGCGGCAGTACAAACTTTACAAGCTGGCTGCCGGCAAGACCGCAAAATCCATCCTCATTTCCTGTGGTGCCAGATTAGCCCCCTTCGACATCCAAGAGCTGCGTGACCTCACTATGTACGATGAGCTGCAACTGGACACGCTGGGCGATAAGAAAACGGCATTGTTCCTCATCATGAGCGATACGGACAGCACCTTCAACTTCCTCATCAGCATGGTCTACACCCAGCTTTTCAATCTGCTGTGCGACAAGGCAGATGATGTATACGGCGGCAAGCTGCCCGTTCATGTACGGTGTCTCATCGACGAGTGCGCCAACATCGGGCAGATTCCCAATCTGGAAAAGCTGGTGGCCACCATCCGCAGCCGTGAGATCTCCGCCTGCCTTGTTTTGCAGGCGAGAAGCCAGTTGAAAGCCATTTACAAGGATAACGCGGATACCATTGTGGGCAACATGGACAGCCAGATTTTCCTCGGCGGCAGTGAGCCGACCACCCTGAAAGACTTGTCCGAGATGCTGGGCAAGGAGACCATCGACGCCTTCAACACCTCAGACACCCGTGGCAATAGCCCCAGTTACGGCACTACGTTCCAAAAGATGGGCCACGAGTTATTGAGCCGGGACGAGCTGGCGGTGCTGGACGGCGGCAAGTGCATTTTGCAGTTGCGTGGTGTCAGACCGTTTCTTTCTGACAAGTACGACCTGACCCAGCACCCGAACTACAAGCTGACCTCGGACTACGACTCCAAAAATACCTTCGATATTGAAAAGTATCTGAACCGAAAAGAAAAAATCAGTCCCAATGATGAATTTGTTGTGATTGACGCTGATTCGCTCCCGCCTGCCTGATCCGGTAGGCGATTTTATTTTATCCAGACCAGAGAGGTACACCAGAAAGTCCACTCTCGCCGCAGTTCGCGGCTTCAATAGGCAGCTTCAGGTGTGTACGAATGGTCTACAATTTTTTCAAAATAAAGGAGAAACGACTATGGAATTCTTTAACTCTGCTATCGAAGTTCTTCAGACTCTGGTTGTCGCTCTGGGTGCCGGTCTCGGCGTTTGGGGTGCCATCAACCTGCTGGAAGGCTATGGTAACGACAACCCCGGCTCCAATGCTCATGTACGGTAAGGAAGCAAGCAACCGAAAACAAGAGATAGACCGCCAGCACTACACTATTCCGAACCAAAGACCAAAAGATAAGCATTGTGGGAAAATCTAAACTTTTGGATTTTCCTACAATGCCGACTACGGCGGAATCCCTCCCACTCCTTATATCTTTCTTTCCGTATACATTGAATTTGTATTTAGTAAATGCTATAATGTCCCTATTCAAATTATAAATGTGTTGAATTAGTTACATGTACATATTTTTTGTGCCGGAGGAAGTGAAATGAAACAAAAAATTTATCTCATTACAGGCTTAATGGCTTCTGGAAAATCTACAGTTTCCGATTTACTGGCAAAATCAATAGAAAAATGCGTCCATCTTCGTGGTGATGTGTTCCGAAAAATGATTATTTCAGGCAGAGAAAATATGTCAGCTACCCCATCAGCGGAAGCAGTCCGCCAGCTGTACCTTCGATACAAATTGACTGCTGATGCGGCAAGGTCATACTTTGACAACGGCTTTTCTGTAGTGATCCAAGATAACTACTACGGTGATGAATTAAACCGAATGATAAATTATCTGCATAAATACCCTGTTGAGGTTGTCGTTCTTTGTCCAGATGTGGAAACAATAAAAGAAAGGGAACGATACAGGGAGAAAACAGGCTATTCCGGCTTTACGGTTGAAACCTTATACGATACATTTATGCAGACAACACCACGGATCGGCTTTTGGTTGGACAATTCCAACCAAACACCACAGCAGACAGCAGAAAACATTCTGAACGCTAGGAAGCCGGTATGATTGTTACATATAAGGGGAAGAAAAATTTCTTTTAGGTACTTGCTTTCCTAAAACTGATGTGATACAATACTGATGTGATACAATGATTTAATCCAGAAAAGGAGTAAAAAATATGCGGCAAGGTATTCTTAAATAAAACTATAATCAAATAGTGGGAACAAAGGATTATGATAGCTCCTTTTGTAGGGGCTTAGTTTTTTGTACCCAATTTAAGAATACTTTTGCCTTATCAATTTTGACATATCCCCAAAAACAGCAATCACAAACAGGTGTATGCTGTATATGTGTATGTCCGCAACTTATAATCCCCAGTGGTAAAAGTATTTTACTGCTGGGGATTTTTATGCCCTTTGGGGCTGTAAAGGGAGGACAATCACATGAAAATAATCAATATCGGCATTCTGGCCCATGTAGACGCAGGAAAAACTACATTGACAGAAAGTCTGCTATACACCAGTGGAGCGATTGCGGAACAGGGAAACGTGGATAAAGGGACCACAAGAACAGACACTATGATTTTGGAACGGCAACGGGGAATTACCATTCAAGCGGCAGTCACTTCCTTCCAGTGGCACAGATGTAAAGTCAACATTGTGGATACGCCCGGCCACATGGATTTTTTGGCGGAGGTGTACCGCTCTTTGGCTGTTTTAGATGGGGCCATCTTGGTGATCTCCGCTAAAGATGGCGTGCAGGCCCAGACCCGTATTCTGTTCCATGCCCTGCGGAAAATGAACATTCCCACCGTTATCTTTATCAACAAGATCGACCAGGCTGGCGTTGATTTGCAGAGCGTGGTTCAGTCTGTTCGGGATAAGCTCTCCGCCGATATTATCATCAAGCAGACGGTGTCGCTGTCCCCGGAAATAGTCCTGGAGGAAAATACCGACATAGAAGCATGGGATGCGGTCATCGAAAATAACGATAAATTATTGGAAAAGTATATCGCAGGAGAACCAATCAGCCGGGAAAAACTTGTGCGGGAGGAACAGCGGCGGGTTCAAGACGCCTCCCTGTTCCCGGTCTATTATGGCAGCGCCAAAAAGGGCCTTGGCATTCAACCGTTGATGGATGCGGTGACAGGGCTGTTCCAACCGATTGGGGAACAGGGGAGCGCCGCCCTATGCGGCAGCGTTTTCAAGGTGGAGTATACAGATTGCGGCCAGCGGCGTGTCTATCTACGGCTATACAGCGGAACGCTGCGCCTGCGGGATACGGTGGCCCTGGCCGGGAGAGAAAAGCTGAAAATCACAGAGATGCGTATTCCATCCAAAGGGGAAATTGTTCGGACAGACACCGCTTATCCGGGTGAAATTGTTATCCTTCCCAGCGACAGCGTGAGGTTAAACGATGTATTAGGGGACCCAACCCGGCTCCCTCGTAAAAGGTGGCGTGAGGACCCCCTCCCCATGCTGCGGACGTCGATTGCGCCGAAAACGGCAGCGCAAAGAGAACGGCTGCTGGACGCTCTTACGCAACTTGCGGATACTGACCCGCTTTTGCGCTGCGAGGTGGATTCCATCACCCATGAGATCATTCTTTCTTTTTTGGGCCGGGTGCAGTTGGAGGTTGTTTCCGCTTTGCTGTCGGAAAAATACAAGCTTGAAACAGTGGTAAAGGAACCCACCGTCATTTATATGGAGCGGCCGCTCAAAGCAGCCAGCCACACCATCCATATCGAGGTGCCGCCCAACCCGTTTTGGGCATCCATCGGACTGTCTGTTACACCACTCCCGCTTGGCTCCGGTGTACAATACGAGAGCCGGGTTTCGCTGGGATACTTGAACCAGAGTTTTCAAAACGCTGTCAGGGATGGTATCCGTTACGGGCTGGAGCAGGGCTTGTTCGGCTGGAACGTAACGGACTGTAAGATTTGCTTTGAATACGGGCTTTATTACAGTCCGGTCAGCACGCCGGCGGACTTCCGCTCATTGGCCCCGATTGTATTGGAACAGGCATTGAAGGAATCAGGGACGCAACTGCTGGAACCTTATCTCTCCTTCACCCTCTATGCGCCCCGGGAATATCTTTCCAGGGCTTATCATGATGCACCGAAATACTGTGCCACCATCGAAACGGTCCAGGTAAAAAAGGATGAAGTTGTCTTTACTGGCGAGATTCCCGCCCGCTGTATACAGGCATACCGTACTGATCTGGCCTTTTACACCAACGGGCGGAGCGTATGCCTTACAGAGCTGAAAGGATATCAGGCCGCTGTCGGTCAGCCGGTCATCCAGCCCCGCCGTCCAAACAGCCGCCTGGACAAGGTGCGCCATATGTTTCAGAAGGTAATGTAAAGATACATAAGAGACAGTTTATGAATTTTGACCCTCGAATGCCGATTTTTTTGATTTTTCTGCCTTGACAACAAAAATAAATTCTGATATACTCTTTTTCGCTTCATCGGAGGACCGTTTTCAACGTAATTTGAAACGGGCCGGATAAGATGCCGTGCAGACAGCGCCCCGCCGGAGGTTTCGTTGCCGTAGTGACGAAGCAGATCGAGGCCGGGCGTGCACTCACGGACATTTATCCGACCCGTTTTTTGCACCTTGTGCAGAAAGGAGGACACCATGTCCAAGCAGCGTATCCAGCTTTCCGATCATTTTACCTATTTCCGCCTTTTGCGGTTCGTGCTGCCCTGCATCGGCACCACGCTGTTCACCTCCATCTACGGCATCGTGGACGGCCTGTGTGTCTCCAACTTTGTGGGCAAGACGGCCTTTGCGGCGGTCAACCTCATCATACCGCTGCCCATGCTGCTGGGCACCATCGGCTTTATGCTGGGCACCGGCGGCAGCGCCATCGTGGGCATCACGCTGGGCGAGGGCGACC
>NZ_QUEN01000023.1:5187-6183 GCF_003478175.1 Faecalibacterium sp. OF03-6AC
TTTTACCCTGTTCCTGCTGGCGGCTCTGGTCTCGGTCAGTGTGCTGGCCGTGCTGGGCATTGTGTTCCTGCGGCCCATTGCCGTGCTGCTGGGCGCAAAGGGGGAGCTTTTGGACTATGCGGTGCGCTACGGGCGCATCCTGATGCTGGCTCTGCCGCCCTTTGCGCTGCAGAATATGTTCCAGAGCATTTTTGTCACCGCCGAAAAGCCGCACCTCGGCTTCTGGTTCACCGTGGGCGCAGGCTGCACCAACATAGTGCTGGATGTGCTGATGGTGGGCGTCTGGGGCTGGGGCGTGGAGGGCGCTGCCATTGCCACCTTTATCAGCCAGCTGGTGGGCGGCGTACTGCCGGTGTTCTACTTCATCGACCGCAGCAACTCCAGCCGCCTGCACCTGTGCAAGACCAGTTTTTACAGCAAAGTCCTGCGGGATGCCTGCATCAACGGCTCTTCCGAGCTGATGACCAACCTTTCCATGTCGCTGGTCAATATCCTGTACAACTACCAGCTGCTGCGTCTGGCCGGTGAGAACGGCGTGGCCGCCTACGGCGTCATCATGTCCGCGGCCTTCCTGTTCGTGGCGGTGTTCGAGGGCTATGCCGTGGGCAGTGCACCCATCGTCAGCTTCCACTACGGTGCCCGCAACCACACCGAGGTGCACAACCTCTACCGGAAAAGCCTGCGGCTCATCGCCGTGGTGGCTGTGACCCTGACGCTGGCTTCCATGTTCATCATCCCCTGTGTAGCGCGCATTTTCGTGGGCTACGATGCGGAGTTGCTGGCCCTGACCAGCCGTGCCTTCCGGCTGTATGCGCTGAGCTTCCTCATCATGGGCTTCAACGTGTATGCGTCCTCCTTTTTCACGGCGCTGGGCGACGGCGTGACCAGCGCGTTGATCTCCTTTTTGCGCACGCTGGTATTTCAGGTGATCGCCATTCTCCTGCTGCCGCTGCTGCTGGGCATCGACGGCATCTGGCTGGCCGTCACCGCCGCCGA
>NZ_QUEN01000024.1:0-768 GCF_003478175.1 Faecalibacterium sp. OF03-6AC
ATAAAGAACCTTGACATCGTTGAATATTATCTGGACTGTTCGGTGCTCCCGGACCCGCAGACCGAAAACGAGCTACGGAAGTATTGGGAGGGATTGCATGAGCGACTGGAAAAAGAGGAACGAAGATTGGCGTGATGAGGACGAACTGGAAGAAGAGGAAGAATGCGAATGCCCTTGGGTAGACAGCAAGGGCAAAGTGCGTGAGACCGCTTACTGCCAGTACCTTTTAGAGAAACACCCCATGATGTGCCTGAAACAGAAGCTGTTCGACCAGAACGGCGAGGTAGACGAGGACGCACTGCTCTACGAAGTCCACAGCGACCTCCGTGACTTTGTGCTCGACAACCTTGCCAAGAAGGAGAAGCAGGTTCTGGACGCACTCCGTATCGAAACCTATACCCCTGAATGGAAACCCCAGCTTGACCGCATCCATCTCCAGAACGGAACCTACTTTCTGGACGAGCGGGGATTTGTGCCGGAAAAGGAACTCTGCCTGAACCGACTCCCCGTGGAATACCAGCCCGATGCCCCCGCACCGACCAAGTGGCTGGAATTTCTGGACGGCCTGCTGATCCCGGAGGACATTCTGACCTTGCAGGAATATCTCGGCTATCTTCTGATCCCGTCTACCAAGGCGCAGAAGATGCTGGTCATGACCGGCAAGGGCGGCGAGGGAAAATCCCGCATCGGCTTGCTGCTGAAGAAGCTGTTCGGGGAAGCCTCTCACTCCGAATCCATCCTCCGCATCGAAACGAACCGCTTTGCCAG
>NZ_QUEN01000024.1:778-1646 GCF_003478175.1 Faecalibacterium sp. OF03-6AC
CTTTGCCAGTGCAAATCTGGAGTATAAGCTGGTCATGGTCGATGACGACCTGAACATGGTGGCTTTGCCCGAAACACGGAACATCAAGTCCATCGTCACCGCCGAAGACCGTTTGTGCATCGAGCGGAAGAACAAGCAGGCTGTCCAAGGCTTGCTGTACGTTCGTTTCATCTGCTTCGGCAATGGCAACCTTGTGGCCGCTCACGATGACAGCGACGGCTTCTGGCGCAGGCAGATCCTGATCACGGTGAAAGACCGTGACCCTGCCCGGGTGGACAATCCCTTTCTCATCGAAGAGTTGTCCGAGGAGCGTCCCAGCATCCTGCTGTGGATGCTGGAGGGGCTGCACCGTTTGCTGGCGAACCGCTATCAGTTTACCATCAGCGAGCGCTCCATCCAGAACCTTGAAGCAGCCATGGAAGACGGCGACAACCTGAGCCAGTTCATGCAGGCACAGGCTTACGTCCGCTTCCGTCCTGACAGTGAAGAGCGTTCCACATACCTCTATCGTGCCTACACCAAGTGGTGCGAAGATAATCTGGAATCGCCCGCCACACAGAAGAAGTTCAGCCAGTTCCTGCTGAAAAATGCCGGGAAGTATGGCCTGACCTTCTCCAAGCACATCGAAGGAAAGTACCGCGGCTTCCGGGGCGTATGCGTCCACCCCGCCTTTGTTGCGGCATAAAACACACGAAAAGTGAAATTCTCGCGCCCTACGCGCCCCAAATCAGTAGTTTTGACTTGTTATCGCTGTTTTCTTAGGGCGCGTGTCCGCCCTTTCGGGCGGATACAGGGCGGCAACACGCCCTTCGGGGCGGGAGAGAAACCAAGATGCGCCCCAAGAGGGCGCGTGCATCCCAGCCATGCG
>NZ_QUEN01000025.1:0-567 GCF_003478175.1 Faecalibacterium sp. OF03-6AC
TGGTCGAGGCGGCGTTGTCCGCGCCGCTGCGCCCAATACTCCCGCTCGGAAACATGGTCGCCTTGGGCTTCCAGCAAATTGATCTGGTTCAGATCGGCTTGCTCGCACATCTCCATGACAGCGACACGGAGGTGCCGGAGCATGGCAGAGGTGCAGCGGTGCTTCTTGCCCGCTTCCCAGTCGCAGGGCTTGTCCATAAAGGGCTGCCGTTCCACGGTGCGGACACGCAAGCTGCCGATGACGATGTGGACGTGGATATTCCCGGCACTGTTGTGACCGTCCGGGTGGGTGCAGACGATGGCGGGATGACCGGGGAAGTTGTCCTTGCAGAACTGCAAGCCGAGGGCTTGCGCCCGCTCCATGGTCAGGTCGTTCTCTACTGCGTCCTTCGGGTCGAAGCTGATGATATACTTCGTATGGCCAGCGGTGCGTGCTGCGCACGAATATATTAGCATCCGCTTTGGCGGATGTCGCCATATATGGTGGGTCTTCACGTCCTCCCGCCTGCCGTTCTTGCCGTACTTGCGATTGGCGATCAGGCAGGCCATAGCGAACGAAGATTCGCCG
>NZ_QUEN01000025.1:777-1226 GCF_003478175.1 Faecalibacterium sp. OF03-6AC
TTGTGCTGAAAGGTGAGATAGCTTTCGGCGGCGGCATAGTTAGAGTTTTTCGAGGTCAAATGCTTGATGGTTGCCATACAGTTCACCAACCGTTTCTTCGGCTTTCAGCCGAAAGTTCGTGAGTGCGGACAGTTCCTCCAGAATTTGCGCCCGGAGCTGCTCGGTGTCTTTGCCGCCGGAGTTGAAGTGCCGTGCAAGCTGGTTGAGGTTGCTGCCTACCTTGCTGCACTGGGCAGACAAGGCGGCAAGCGCCGCCAGTGCATCCTCGCCGCCCTGCGCCACCACAACGGTGTGCTTGACGTTCACGCCGTACAGGACGCGGCGGACGAGTTCGGATTGGGTGAGGTGGAGTTCTTTGCAGGCGTATGCGATCCGCAGCTTTTCTTCTGCGGTCACTCTGACTTTGATGATGTGTGTCTTTCGTTTTCGCGGCGTGTCATTGCGGTTCT
>NZ_QUEN01000026.1:0-1145 GCF_003478175.1 Faecalibacterium sp. OF03-6AC
CTGAACATGGTGGCTTTGCCCGAAACACGGAACATCAAGTCTATCGTCACCGCCGAAGACCGTTTGTGCATCGAGCGGAAAAACAAGCAGGCTGTCCAAGGTCTGCTGTACGTTCGTTTTATCTGCTTCGGCAATGGCAACCTTGTGGCTGCTCACGATGACAGCGACGGCTTCTGGCGCAGACAGATTTTGGTGGCGGTGAAAGATCGCGACCCTGCCCGCGTCGATGACCCGTTCCTCATTGAGAAGTTGACCGCAGAACTCCCCGGCATCCTGCTGTGGATGCTGGAGGGGCTGCACCGTCTGCTGGCGAACCGCTATCAGTTCACCATCAGCGAGCGCTCCATCCAGAACCTCGAAGCAGCCATGGCGGACAGCGACAACCTGACCCAGTTCATGCAGGCAACGGCGTATGTCCGTTTCAAGCCCGACACCGAGGAACGCTCCACCTATCTCTACCGCGCCTACACCAAGTGGTGCGAGGATAATCTGGAATCGCCTGTTCCGCAAA
The DNA here is from genome assembly GCF_003478175.1 of Faecalibacterium sp. OF03-6AC. Lineage (NCBI taxonomy): Bacteria > Bacillati > Bacillota > Clostridia > Eubacteriales > Oscillospiraceae > Faecalibacterium > Faecalibacterium sp. OF03-6AC. The sequence goes on from NZ_QUEN01000026.1 coordinate 512, forward strand.
AGAAGTTCAGCCAGTTCCTGCTGAAAAATGCAGGGAAGTATGGCCTGACCTTCTCCAAGCACATCGAGGGAAAGTACCGCGGCTTCCGGGGCGTATGCGTCCACCCTGCCTTTGCTGCGGCATAAAACACACAAAAAGTGAAAATCTCCCGCCCCATGCGCCCCAAATCGACGGTTTTCACCTGTTATCGCTATTTTCTTCGGGTTTGCATCCGCCCTTTCCGGGCGGATGCGGGGCGGCAACACGCCCTTCGGGGCGGGAGGGAAATCAAGATGCGCCCCAAGAGGGCGCGTGCATCCCAGCCATGCGCCCCATAAAATCAACACAGAAAGGTACTTTTGTGTGGTTTGGGGCGCGTAGGGCGCGTAAATTCAAGTTCTCGCACTTTTTTGGGCTGCTGCTTCGGGTCAGGAGCGGCAGGCCCTTACATATTTACCGGCCCACAAGGGTGCAGCTCAACCGGAGCTGCACCGGGTCTGGAGAAGTGCAAAGGAGACATGCCTATGACGAATGTCCGCAAAAATTCCGCCAAACTGACCCGTGAGGACTTGAAAATCGCGCCCGAATCTCCTACAATGAAATTGTCCGAAACCCCTGCCGTAGAACCTTCTGACCAGACCAGCAAAACCGTCCG
>NZ_QUEN01000027.1:0-1022 GCF_003478175.1 Faecalibacterium sp. OF03-6AC
TTCCGCACAGTCTGGAGCTTCTGTGCAAGAGGCTTGTACTGCCGATAGACCACAAGATGCCCGCGCAGCTCCTTGAGGGAGACCATGCGGGCATCCAGGTCTTTGACCACCGCCAGTGCATCGTCGTGCTGGGTTTGCAGTTCGGCAATGCGCTGGTGCAGAGCATCTTCGCTGAGCAGCTTCTTCTCCTGCAGGAGACACAAGGTCTGCGACCAGCGTTTGAGGTTGAACTTTTTCGCCCAACGCTCATAGCCGATGCCCTTGCCCGCAGCAACGTTCGCCTGAATGTCAACCAGTTTCCTGATCTTATCCGGCTTCTTCTCGCTGCTGGGCTGGATGATGGCGGCAAGCTGGATGTTCTGGGAGAGGGCGGTCAGCACCTGCTCTTTTTCCAGCTTCTTGCTCAGTTTCTTGGCGGTGATGAACTTTGCCCGACCGGGTGGGCAGTAGCTCAACCGGCCTCGGCTTTCCTTCACGGCGATGCCGTGTTCCTGCATGAGCAATGCAGAAAATTCCTCGAAGGTAGTGGTCTTGTTCAGCACAGCGTAGATCTGCTTTCGCAGTTTGTCCAGTTCGGTCTGGTAGACGGTCTGGGTGGGCTGCTGCCCTTCGGCGGCAAGTTTGGCGTTGGCATGGTCGAGGCGGCGTTGTCCGCGCCGCTGCGCCCAATACTCGCGCTCCGAAACATGGTCGCCGAGGGCTTCCAGCAGATCGATCTGGTTCAGGTCGGCTTGCTCGCACATCTCCATGACAGCGACACGAAGGTGCCGGAGCATGGCAGAGGTGCAGCGGTGCTTCTTGCCCGCTTCCCAGTCGCACGGCTTGTCCATGAAGGGCTGCCGTTCCACGGTGCGGACGCGCAAGCTGCCGATGACGATGTGGACGTGGATGTTCCCGGCACTGTTGTGACCGTCCGGGTGGGTGCAGACGATGGCGGGATGACCGGGAAAGTTGTCCTTGCAGAACTGCAAGCCGAGGGCTTGCGCCCGTTCCATGGTCAGGCCGTTCTCTACTGCATCCTT
>NZ_QUEN01000028.1:0-933 GCF_003478175.1 Faecalibacterium sp. OF03-6AC
AACTATGCCGCCGCCGAAAGCTATCTCACCTTTCAGCACAACGAGTACACCGGTCTGCCCATTCTGGACGAGAAAGGCAGACCCAAGCTGCGGGATTCGTACCTGCTCGACACCCTTGAGTGCGGCGAATCTTCGTTCGCTATGGCCTGCCTGATCGCCAATCGCAAGTACGGCAAGAACGGCAGGCGGGAGGACGTGAAGACCCACCATATATGGCGACATCCGCCAAAGCGGATGCTAATATATTCGTGCGCAGCACGCACCGCTGGCCATACGAAGTATATCATCAGCTTCGACCCGAAGGACGCAGTAGAGAACGACCTGACCATGGAGCGGGCGCAAGCCCTCGGCTTGCAGTTCTGCAAGGACAACTTCCCCGGTCATCCCGCCATCGTCTGCACCCACCCGGACGGTCACAACAGTGCCGGGAATATCCACGTCCACATCGTCATCGGCAGCTTGCGTGTCCGCACCGTGGAACGGCAGCCCTTTATGGACAAGCCCTGCGACTGGGAAGCGGGCAAGAAGCACCGCTGCACCTCTGCCATGCTCCGGCACCTCCGTGTCGCTGTCATGGAGATGTGCGAGCAAGCCGATCTGAACCAGATCAATTTGCTGGAAGCCCAAGGCGACCATGTTTCCGAGCGGGAGTATTGGGCGCAGCGGCGCGGACAACGCCGCCTCGACCATGCCAACGCCAAACTTGCCGCCGAAGGGCAGCAGCCCACCCAGACCGTCTACCAGACCGAGCTGGACAAGCTGCGAAAGCAGATTTACGCTGTGCTGAACAAGACCACCACCTTCGAGGAATTTTCTGCATTGCTCATGCAGGAACACGGCATCACCGTGAAGGAGAGCCGAGGCCGGTTGAGCTACTGCCCACCCGGCCGGACAAAGTTCATCACCGCCAAGAAACTGAGCAAGAAGCTGGAA
>NZ_QUEN01000029.1:0-737 GCF_003478175.1 Faecalibacterium sp. OF03-6AC
GTCATCGTGGACAAGGGCAACCAGCAGATGACCGAGGGCGATTCGCTGGACAACCTTGCCGCCACCGCCGACCCCGCCTACGAGCGGCAGGTGGATGCGCTGATGGAAAAGATCATGGCGGATGTGGACGAGAACACCCGTGCCCGGCAGGAGGGCCGCACCGGCACCACCACCCTGTCGGATTATGTGGACTACCGCACCTATCTGGATTACGACATCAAGGTGACCAACCGGGTCACCGGCCAGCAGGCATACCTGTCCCGCGTCAGCCGCGACTCCTCCGGCGGCGAGAATCAGGCACCCTTCTATGTGGCCATCTGCGCATCCCTGCTGCAGATCTACCAGAAGAGCGAGAACAGCATCCGTCTGGTGCTGCTGGACGAGGCGTTCAGCAAGATGACCAGCGACCGCATCCGCCCCATGATGGAGCTGTTCCGCCGCCTGCAGCTGCAGGTGCTGCTCATCTCCACGGTAGAAAAGAGCACCGCCATCCAGCCCTACTGCGACATCACCTATTCCATCGTGCGCCATGGCGACGCCAACGCCATTGCGCCCTTTGTCCGCCTGTCGGCGGAATGAGGTGTGCGCCAGAGCATCCGAAACAAAAAAGAAGCACGCCGCAGCGTGCTTCTTTTTTTGTTTGCTTATCGCAGCGGCAGAACGTCCTCGTCCTCGTTGATCTCCTCCAGGGTGCCGTCCGCAAAGTACCAGCCTTTGCCGTACAGCGCCTCGCTGCC
>NZ_QUEN01000003.1:0-9062 GCF_003478175.1 Faecalibacterium sp. OF03-6AC
CAAAGGAGCGTGCGTTTGAACAAAAAGAAAAAGTCCACAAATACTTCCCCTTATCCCGATGAAGTCATCGACCGTCTGGCACGGGCATTCTACCCAGCCATCCTTGCCTGCTGGAACAGCGAGGAAGGGCAGCGGGAGTTTGCCGCGTGGCAGGCGGAACAAGTTCATCACGCCGCCAGCAAAGAGAAACAGAGCGTTCCCGACGGGGAACGCCCTGTTGTACATATCGCTGTTATCTGTGGCTTTAATCGCAAGTTTTACAAGCAGAGCAATTCTCAACGACCTGATTGCGATATGCAATTCACGGTTGTTGCCAACGAATCAAATCGTGAATTACGCTGGCAGGGTGCGTCCTATTCAGGGACGCACCCTGTTTTTGTTTTGTATTTAATCTTCTAATCCATGGTTCAGACTGTATTCGCTCAAACACCCTCTAGAATGGTATGCCGGAAGCAGATGCCTCAAAGCTGCCGACATCTCCGATTTTTCAAAAAGACTTGACATTCCCGGGTAGTTCTATATAATTATCAATGTTAATTACCTTCGATAATCGTTTGGAGAGGAATTTCATTATGACCATCGAACTGATCAAGCAGCTGCTGGATGCCTGCTATCTGGCAAAGCGGGCACGGGAGATGCTGCCTGCCCTGCCGGAGGGTGTGACATCCTCCTATATCCAGTGTCTGGATGTTATTCAGAAATTGCAGACCCGTGGCATCTGGCCGAAGATCTCTGATCTCAGCGATGCGCTGAATCTGCCCCGCCCCGGTGTGACCCGTACCGTAAAAGAGATGGAGCACAAAGGGTATCTGAGAAAACAGGTGTCCGCTGAAGATGGCCGCGTGACCTATCTGTTCCTCACCGAGAGCGGGCAAGCGCTTTCCCAGAAGTACAATACGGACTACTTCTCGCAACTGCTCCCGTATCTGGACGGCATTTCCGAGGAGGATGCAGCGTGCACCATCCAAACGCTGGAAAAATTCTATGCTATTATGTGCGAAAGGAAAGATTCTCTTGAAAAACGATAAGACCGATTTTACCCAAGGCCGCATTTTGCCAAAGCTCGCCTTTTTCATGCTGCCCATTCTGGGTGCGCTGGTGCTGCAGGCCGCTTACGGCGCAGTAGATCTTCTGGTAGTGGGGCGCTTTGGCTCCACTTCAGGCTTGTCTGCGGTTTCCACCGGTAGTCAGGTACTCAACCTCGTCACCTTTGTTGTCACCCAGCTTGCCATGGGTGTCACAGTGCTCATTGCCCGCTATCTGGGCGAAAAACGACCGCAGTACATCGGGCAAGTCATTGGCGGGGCAGCTGTTGTGTTCACCCTTCTGGCAGCTGCACTGTTCGTGGTGCTGGTGTTTTTTGCACGGCTTATTTCCAGTCTGATGCAGGCTCCTGCCGAAGCCCTGGACCTGACCGCCAGCTATGTGCGCATTTGCGGCAGCGGCATCTTCTTTATTGTAGCCTATAATATGCTCTCGGCTCTTTTCCGCGGTCTGGGCGACAGCCGCTCTCCGCTGATCTTTGTGCTGGTGGCGTGCATTGTGAATGTTATTGGCGATCTGGTGCTGGTGGCTGGTTTTCATCTGGATGCTGCCGGTGCCGCCATTGCTACGGTAGCAGCACAAGCCGTCAGCGTAATCTGTGCAATCGCAATGCTGCTGAAGAAGGAGCTGCCCTTCAAAATCCATCGCTCTGATTTCAAGCCGAACCCCCAGTGCAAAAAATTTCTGGGCATCGGTCTGCCGCTGGCTTTGCAGGAGTTTTTGACCCAGCTTTCCTTTCTGGCGCTCTGCGCCTTCGTCAACCGGTTGGGGCTGGAGGCATCTTCCGGCTACGGTGTGGCGTGCAAGATCGTTAATTTTGCCATGCTGATCCCCAGTTCTCTGATGCAGTCCATGGCATCCTTTGTGTCCCAGAACGTGGGTGCTGGCAATAAAAAACGCGCCGAGCAGTCCATGCTCACCGGCATTGGCATCGGTCTGGTGTTCGGCTGCGTCGTATTTGCACTGGTGTGGTGCAAGGGTGACGTTCTCTCCGGTCTGTTTACGGCAGATGCCGCGGTTATTGCCAACGGCTACGCCTACCTCAAGGGCTTTGCGCCCGAGACCATCGCCACTGCCATCCTGTTCAGCATGGTAGGTTACTTCAATGGCAACGACAAAACCCTCTGGGTCATGGTACAGGGGCTGGTGCAGACTCTGCTGGTGCGTCTCCCCATGGCGTATATTATGAGTATCCAGCCCAACGCCAGCCTGACGATGATCGGTCTGTCCGCACCCACCTCCACCGCAGTGGGCATCTTATTAAACATCTGCTTTTTCCTCTGGCTTAAACGATACGAAAATCAAACGTCTGCATAAGTTTTGAAGGCTGGAGGCCTGCCGATGGTTGTTACCACCTATAAACATGATACGGTCGTGCTTGAAATTTCAAATTCAATCATGAGTCGATAATAGCAAACAAGCCCACAGGATAGACCGCATAAAAATACGGCAGACCTGTGGGCTTGTTCCTTATATCGAGTTAATCTCTAAACGATAAATCCTCTGATCCATGACCTCCGACCACATTCTTCAAATATTCCTCCGGGTTACCATTCAGAATCAAATCCGCGTAGCTCAGCGGATCATTGTAGATGAGGTAATCCAACTCCGACCTCTGCGCCATGGTCACATCCAACGCATCCTCGACCCCGGTGCAGTCGATGGAAATTTTTCTTCCATCCCGGAGCAGCAGCTCCACGCAGCCGGTGTCCATGTTGAATTTGCAGGTTCTTTCATCGTACTTCATACTCGTGTCCTTTCTACCTTACGGCACCTTTACAGTTGTGACCTTCGTGATACGGTCTTTCTTTTGATAAGGTTTCGGACACACGGCCGTCAGGGAAGAGCCTGAATTTTCATTTCCGAAGAAAACAAAAAATCCGAACCCTTCTCCTATCGAGAAAAGGTTCGGATTTTCATGGTTTGGTGCGATGGAAGGGACTCGAACCCCCGGCCTACTGATTCGTAGGAACCGAATGGCACATTTTGTCCATTTCATCATTTGACGTTAAAGCGTCATTTTAATCGAATCACCGTTATTTTGTCGTTGTTATTCTGTTGCATCCTTTGCATTGCTTGCACGTCTTTGCACCTGTTATCCATCCTTGCGATGTGCAGAAAATGTGCAAAAGTGTGCAGAGCCAAAATCAGCCCGGCAAAACAGGCTGTTTCGCACAGCCCCAAAAGCTGGATTTCAACGGTATTTATTGTGCAAAATCTTCCAGTTTTATCCAAACAACAATCTTACATGAGACACCGGTTCTATGGCAGGGTTTAGGACATCCGAACAGACACCGTTTGATATAGAAATGAGGTTCACCATGAATAAATTGCTTACCTGCCGCTATAACATGGACACCAACCAAGTGGAAGCCCGGTTTGAGGATGGCACCACTCTTGCCATCGACTGCATCGCCGTCGAGGATGAGTACGGCAACACCCCGGCACAGCGGGCAGAGCTGGACTGGCTGCTGTATAATAAGCCCTTGGAGTATGCACAGATGGTGCTGGGTGGAAGGATGGAACGTTATCTGTCGCTTGGCTGTGACCACGGCAGACTGGAAGATTAAGCCCCTATAAAGAACACGATGCCCACCGACCTATGGTTTTCGCCATAAGCTGGTGGGCATCTGTTGTTCTGGTTTATAATTCACTGATGGTTGCAGTAATGGGCTGCATGAGGATTCGCCTGACCGGGTTATATACTGCCAGCACCACAGCCGCCAGCACGACTACGACAATCACGGCAAGACAGCCCCACGGCATCTGCCACGCTGCACCGAAATAATGGGTGATGAGCAGGATATACAGCTTCCGATTCAGCACAAGACCCAGCGCAATGCCCACCACAAGACCGGACACCGCATAGGTGCCAGCTTCGGCAGAGATCATGCGTTTCAGCTGTGCATCATCCATCCCGATGGCACGCAGGATGCCATACTGCTTCATTCGTGCCGACACGCTCATGGAAATGCTGTTGACGATGTTCAGAATGGTGATTCCTGCAATCACGATGAGAAACGCATAGACCACCAGATGGAACGCCCAGTAGGTGCTTTGTATCATCCGATTTCCTTCGATTCGGTTGGAAAAAACAACCTGCTTGTTTAACGTGTCGCTCAGCAGGGTGTGTATTTGTGCAATGGCTGCGTCTGCCGTGGTATCTTTTAGTTGAATATCGATCACCGCATAGCGGTTTTGCCCGGTCAGCTGATGGAAGGTTTCTTCGGTGCAGATAACAATCGGGGAATCGGTACTACTGAACGGGCTGTCGTTCAATACACCCACGACTGTGAGCTTTGCATCCTCCAGCTGGATGGTATCACCCACGGTCAGGGAGTTGCTTTTGTCGAATACCGTCAGCACAGGGTATGTGCCATCCTCCGGCTCCTGCGGAAGGGTTCCGCCAATCAGGTCTTTTTTCGCCCAGCCAAACTGTATCGTATCGTATGAAATCAGGTCGATGGACCCCTGTTTTCCCTGATATTCCGCCGGGAGCGGGCAATACATCCGCCCGAATGCGTGTTTGACTTCCGGCAGAGCTTCCAGCTGCTCCACCAGCACCGGGTCAAGGACATTTTGCCCGGATGTTTCAGCCACCGATAAGTCCGGCGCGTAGGGCTGCAACGGATTCAGCGCAAATCCAACCCATCGAAGCAAAACCGAAAAGCTCAAAAACAGGAGAATGCTTAACGCAAAGGAACCTGTCATCAGAAGCAAGTTCTTTTTGGACGAGGCTGCATGGCTCACGCCCAAAGAAAGCTCTGCACGACTTCCAAACAACCGAGCATGACACGGAGAAGCCGCTGTATTTTCCACCGCATTCCCGGTTGCTGCTGTGATTGGAGAAGCTTTTGCCGCCCGCCGTGCCGGAGAAGATGCCGCGAACCAAACCGTGACTAGTCCCAATACCATTCCGCAAACAATGCCGACCGGGCTTATTCCGAACACCGGCAAAGAGCTGAATTCATCGCCGACAAATCCACGCAGAAAGGCACACAATCCCCATGTGGAAACGATTCCCAGCACACATCCTGCTGGAACAGCAGTTTTACACCAGAAAAGAGCTTCCAGCCGGACAAGCGTCCGAACCTGATTTTTTCCTGCCCCAAGACAACGCAGCATTCCATAATAGCTGGTACGCTGAGCTACATTGCTGTTGATGCTGCCTGTGATCATAAAAATTCCGGCAAGGACGACCATGCCAGCCAACACAGCCGCTACCGCATATAAGCCTACAATATAATCGTTGTTGCTGCTTGCGTTCAACGCCATCAGGTAAGTATTTTCGGAGATTTTTTCTTCTGAAATTCCGTACTTGTTTTCGATGTTCACAATGGACTGCCGCAAATTGGTACGGGGCTTGAACTGGATGAAATACTGTGTTTCAAAGGATTTTTCTACCTGTGCGGCAATCTGAGAAAATGTACTGCGGTTCATCACCAGCACAACAGCATCATACTGGTTCGCATCGGAGGTATCCTCATTGAAACCTGCGACAGTAAGCGAAATGGTCTGTCCATCCGGGAGCGTCAGCGGAATCGTTGTACCGACCGTAACATCCAGCCAATCCCGGATGTTTGCTGTCACGAGCACTTCGCCATCCGCCGGGGCAGTGCTACACTGCATTCCCGGAAAGATTTGAAGGATCGCATCGTCTGCTCCTACCAGTGCGGCACGTTTATCTCCGGCAAAGTAGTTTTCCGTAAGGGAAGCGTTGATGTCGCTATACGCCGAAAATGCAGCAACATCCTCCTGTGCGGCAAGCTCTGCGGCTGTTTCAGGGGAGATGTCCTTTACCATGATATGCCAGTTTCCGTTTTTGTTCAGCTGGTTTGAGGTTTCCATCCGAATCGCCATATCTGCCATACTGAACACCGCCGTGACCAGAAACACCGCAAGGACGATGCACAAAATCGTCATGCGGTTCTGCCGTCTGCGTACCTTGGCAGAAATCGGGATCAGGCTCAGATAGCTTTTCATTTCTGTGCTGCTCATTCCCGGCACCTCCCAAAATCGGTCAGGCAGCCGTCCGATACCTGCAACACCCGGTCTGCCGTCTGCGCAATGCTGCGGTTGTGGGTGATCATCAGGATGGTCTGCTCGTATTTCCGGGATGTTTCTTTTAGCAGGGCAATGACCTCGCTGGTGTTCTGGGTGTCCAGGTTGCCGGTCGGCTCATCCGCCAAAATCAGGGAAGGGCGTGTCATCAGGGCGCGGCCAATGGCTACCCGCTGCTGCTGCCCACCGGAAAGCTGGCTTGGCAGATGCTTCCGACGGTCTTTCAGATTCAGCACGGTCAGCAGTTCTTCCAGATATGCCCTGTCCGGCTTTTGGTAGTCCAGCAGCACCGGGAACAGGATGTTCTGTTCTACGGTCAGCTCCGGGATGAGGTTGAATGCCTGAAAGATAAAGCCGATATTGCGGCGGCGGAAGATCGTCAGCTCCCGGTCTTTCATGGCAAAAACATCCTTGCCATCAATCAGCACCTTGCCGGAAGTCGGCGTATCCAGTCCGCCAATCAGGTTGAGCAGGGTGCTTTTGCCAGAGCCGGATTCGCCAACGACCGCCACATATTCGCCTTTCGGCACGGAAAAGCTGACATCTTTCAGCGCATGGACAGCAGTTTCTCCGCTGCCGTAGGTCTTGCAGAGATGGTTGACTTCTAATAGTTCCATAGTGTATCCCTCACTTTGCAGGTTCCTTCGATTCAGACGGATTTTCTCTGTCTGTGTAGAAAAGGATAACACGTCAACCTTACTGCAAGCCTACACTCAGCCTACAATTTTGTAGGAATCGGAAAATTCAGCGTAAAGGTCGTGCCCTTTCCCAGCTCGCTGTCTACTTCAATGGTGCCGTGATGGGCTTCCACAACGGCTTTTGCCAGCGGCAGACCTAGCCCGATGCCCTGTGTATCCTGTGAAAAGCGGCTGCGATAAAACCGTTTGAAGATATGGTACAAATCTTCCGGGTGGATGCCGCTACCGTTGTCGCGCACTTTGATCTGAACCATGGACGGCAGTGCATTCCACTCTACCCGAATCGTATCTCCGCTCTTTGTGTGGTCAAGGGCATTCTTTACAAGATTATCCACAGCTTCCTGCATCCAGTCACGGTCGCACCAAAGTGTAACCACCTCTGAGCCGGACAGAACGAGCTTTTTCTGTTCCTGCTCTGCACGATAGTTATACTGCCGCGCGATATCCTGCACCATTTCAGCAACATTTTCGTTTTTCTTCTCCAAGACGACCGAACCGGCATCCAGCCGGGTGATTTTGAGCAGATTCTGCACCAGCGTTTCGATGCGGTCCAACTCCTGTTCGGACAGGTCTGCAAACTCTTTGACCTCCGACGGCGAAACAGCTTCGTCCTGAAGCAGACCGTTGTAGATATTCAACGCTGCCAGCGGTGTTTTGAGCTGGTGCGAAATATCTGCAATGGTATTTTTCAAAAAACGCTTCTCCCGCTGCTCGTTGTCTGCGTGTGCGCTCAGAACTGCCGCCAATGCATTAACGGAGTGAAACAGACGGTAAAATTCTCCCTCCCGGTCGCAGTCCAGTCGTGCATCCGGGTTGCCATCCAGACAGCTTTGGATTTGCTGGACTGCCTGTTCCAGAAGCGCGCTCTGCCTTTGAAAATAGCAGAAAAGAACGCCCCAGAGGCAGCCGCCCAGAAGCAGAAAAACCAATAGTAACCCGAAAGAAAATACATGCGTCGTATGCCATACGATGCCCTGCGTGAGAGCCAATGCCACCGCCCAGACCGCCAGCACTGTCCGGAACAAAATCCGGATCTCCCGGTTTGCGAATACTTTCATATAGCACCTTTACCCATTCCATTTATAGCCCATGCCGCGGACAGTCAGCAGCATCTGCGGTTTGCCGGGGTCGTCCTCAATCTTCATCCGCAGCCGCCGGATATACACTGTTAAGGCACTGCTGTCAATGTAATCCCCATCGCAGTCCCACAGTGCATCCAGAATTTGTTCCTTGGATAGCACGGCATTCAGATGCTGCATAAAGAAGCAGAGCAGCTTGTACTCTGCGCCGGTCAGTTCCAGCAAGACTCCGTTTTTGTATGCCTGCCCCTGCAACAGCCGGACGGTGATGCTGCCCGATTCCAGTACGGGTTCTCCTGCGCTGGACGCATTTGCACGGCGAAGCAGTGCATTGACCCGCGACAACAGGACACCCAGCTTGAACGGCTTGGTCAGGTAATCATCCCCGCCCAGTTCCAGTCCCATGATGATATTCATTTCCTCATCCGAAGCGGTCAGGAACAGAATCGGCACGTTGGATGTGCGCCGCACCTTCTGGCAGAAATCGAAGCCAGAGCCATCCGGCAGGGAAACATCCAGCACCAGCAGGTCATATTTTCTGTCTGACCACAGCACCTCGGCTTCTGCCAGTGTCCGGGCTGTATCCAGTGCAAAGCCCTGTTTCTTGAATGCAAAGGTCAGCCCACTGATCAGGCTCAGATCATCTTCCAAAAGGAACAGTTTTCTCATGATTCCCTCTCTTTTCTGCGTTTTGTGTGTCCTACAGGTTTAAAAGCATTATAAGTTTTTTCTGCGAACATTACAATGTGCGAAACGGAAATTGTTTCTTGCCGTGTGTTAAATAATAAGTCCTACTATCACTGCTTTACTGCAATAAAATTTGCAAAACCATCTTGACGCTCGCTGCAATCCATGATACCCTTTATCGCAAATCCCACCAATTTTGTAGAAAAGTACAGAGCGGCGAGGATTTATTCCCCATGAAGATTTTTACCGCCCCGCAACACACCCGATCAATTTTGCCGCCGATTCACCCGACAAAATCATCGCTGCGCTGCGTGGGCGGTATTTTTCTTTTTCACAAATAAAATCTTATGTAGTTGTTCAATCTTCCAAAATTTGTTTTTAGTTGTTGACCGCACAACCGCAAAGTGTTATTCTTGTGCTTGAAAGAAGCAGGTTGTAGTGTCTGCACTACGCCCGGCTTTCTTCATACTGTACCTTGAATCTTACATAAGCC
>NZ_QUEN01000003.1:9072-309494 GCF_003478175.1 Faecalibacterium sp. OF03-6AC
GGGAGGGGACTCGAACCCCCAAGGATAAACCACACGCACCTCAAACGTGCGCGTCTGCCAGTTCCGCCACCCTCGCATACCGTATTGTTTTCGCAGCCCTGAAATCTCTGAGGTGAAAGACCGTGATGCGGACTGCTTGAATATATTACCACGTTCCTGGCAGATAGTCAAGCGCTTTTTCTCTTTTTAAATGAAATTTTCGGGCCGTCATTCCTTAAGAATATGTTGGTTGAAATGCATGGATGGGTGTGATACTATATAACTAACTATCTCTGCTCAGTTGTTTTGGCAGCAGGGAAGAAGATGATAAGGATACGGCGGAAATGCATTTCTGCGCAGGGTGCAGACCGACCGGTTTTTTGAAAGGAATTTGAGTGGACGCAGGAATGAACGAGAAAAAAGAAAATGTTATTGTAAACGGTTTTTTCTGGCGCTTTGCAGAGCGGTGCGGTGTGCAGCTGATCTCAGCGGTGGTGTCCATCCTTCTGGCGCGCATCCTTACACCCGATGATTATGGCAAGGTGGCACTGGTGACGGTGTTCAACAATATCATGTATGTCCTGCTGGACTGCGGCATTGGCACCGCGCTGGTGCAGAAGAAGGAAGTGGACGAGCTGGATTACTCGTCGGCGTTCTTTTTCAGCATTGTGATCAGCTTTGTGCTGTATGGGGGAATGTTCGTGGCGGCACCGTATCTGGCTGCTTTCTACAATGACCCCAGCATGACCCCAATCTTTCGCGGCATCAGCCTGACAGTGGCGGTCTGCGGCATCAAAACGATCCAGCAGGCGCATGTGACCCGGAACATGAAGTTCCAGTATTTTTTCTATTCCGCCTTTGCGGGCGCGATCGTATCCACGGTTCTGGGCCTGGGCCTTGCCTATATGGGCTTTGGAGTCTGGGCGCTGGTGGTGCAGCAGGTATCCAATATCACGGTGGACACGCTGGTGTTGTGGAAGCTGTCCTCCTGGCGGCCTAAGATGGAGTTTTCGTGGCAGCACCTGAAAGGGCTGCTCTCTTATGGCTGGAAGCTGCTGGCCTCGTCGCTGAGCAGCGTCATCTACAACAACCTGCGCAGCCTGATCATCGGCAAGGTGTACACCTCGGCGGATCTGGCGTATTACAATCAGGGCGATAACCTGACTTATAATATCGCGTCAAGCGTGGATACTTCCATTGAGAGCGTTTTGTTCCCGGTCATGTCCTCACTGCAGGATGACCGTGCGCAGGTCAAGAACATGACCCGCCGCTCCATCAAGACCTGTACCTATATTATTGCGCCGGTGATGATGAGCGTTGCGTTCTGTGCCGAACCGCTGGTGCGCCTGATCCTCACCGAGAAGTGGCTGCCCTGCGTGCTGTTCCTCAGGGTGTTCTGCCTGAGCTATATATGCTGGCCGATCATCACGGCAAACCTGAATGCAGCCAAGGCCGTGGGCCGCAGCGATCTTTACCTGAAGCGTCAGCTTATGAACGAAGCGGTGTGCATCCTTCTTCTGCTGGCAACATTCCATATCAGCGTCGAGGCCATTGCATATGGTGTGCTGATCACGAATGTCGTGACCCAGATCCTGGATGCACAGCCCAGCAAAAAGCTGATCGACTATGGCTATCTGGAACAGATGCGCGATATCCTGCCGACCCTGCTGCTGGCAGCGGGCGCAGGCCTGTGCATGTATCTGGTCATTTTCCTGCACCTGCCGGATCTGCTGACGGTGATCATTCAGGTGGTGGTTGGTCTGGGCATTTATCTGACAGGCTCTGCCATTCTGGAATTGGACACCTTTGAATATTTCAAGGATGTGCTGGCTCCGTCCATCCGGCAGAAGCTGAAACGCTGAAACCGGCATTTTGAATCGCGTAAAAATCCGTCGGGCGGGTGATGTCCGACGGATTTTTGTTCTTTTTGTCTAAAGTATACAAGAACAAACATTAAAAACCGGCAAAGCGACCATTGAAAAAACGCAACTGATATACTAGAATATAAGTACAAGAGCGCGGCACACGGCTGCGCGGAAAATGCAAAGCAGAAAATATAAAACAGGAGGATTTTCCTATGCCTATGAAAATGGGTTGGCGCTGGTATGGCGAGGGCAACGATCCCATCAGCCTGAGCGACATCAAGCAGATCCCCGGCGTGACCAGCATCGTCTGGGCGCTGCACGATAAGATGCCCGGCGAGATCTGGGAGATCGACGAGATCCAGAAGGTAGCCGATCAGATCCACGCCTACGGCTTCGACATGGACGTGGTCGAGTCGGTCAATGTCCACGATGATATCAAGATCGGCCTGCCCACCCGCGACAAGTACATCGAGAACTACAAGCAGTGCATCCGCAATCTGTCCAAGTTCGGTGTCAAGGTCATCTGCTACAACTTCATGCCGGTGTTCGACTGGACCCGTACCGATCTGTTCCACCCCGTGGGCGACGGCTCCACTGCACTGTTCTATGAGAAGGACAAGATCAAGGGCGATTACAAGGCTATGGCTGAGTACATCATGTCCTTCACTGAGAAGTATAACATGACCTTCCCCGGCTGGGAGCCGGAGCGCATGGCAAAGCTGGACGAGCTGTTCAAGGCTTACGCCCCTGTCACCAAGGAAAAGCTGTGGGAAAACCTGAAGTACTTCCTGGAAGCACTGATGCCCACCTGCCATGAGTGCGGCATCAAAATGGCCATCCATCAGGATGATCCCCCTTGGGATATCTTCGGCCTGCCCCGTCTGCTGGTGGATGCCCAGAGCATCGACCGCTTCCTGAGCATGGTGGATGATCCGTACAACTGCCTGACCCTGTGCACCGGCAGCCTGAACGCAAACCCCAACAACAACTGTGCTGAGACCGTGCGCAAGCACTGCGACCGCATTGCCTTTGGTCACATCCGCAACATCCACCACTTCCCCAATGGCGACTTCTCCGAGGCTGCTCACCGCGACTGCTGCGGCGAGACCGGCATTATCGAGGTGCTGCGTGCTTACCATGACTGCGGCTTTGAGGGCTACATCCGTCCCGACCATGGCCGTCAGCTGTGGGAGGAAGGCCCCGGCAGCTGCCGCCCCGGTTACGGCAAGTATGACCGTGCTCTGGGCGTTCAGTACATGCTGGGTGTCTGGGATCTGCTGGATCGTCTGGATGAAGAGAAAAAGAAGGGCTGATAAATATGAAGCTGTCTGAGATCAAAAACGGCAATCTGTCCGCCGAGTGGGCAGAGAAGGGCTATGAGCTGCCCCAATTCGATATCGAGGCCGTCAAGGCCAAGACCCACGCTGAACCCACCTGGGTGCACTTCGGCGCAGGCAATATCTTCCGTGCATTCCCGGCTGCCATCCTGAACGATGCGCTGAACACCGGCAAGTATGACCGCGGTGTCATCGTGGCCGAGAGCTTTGACTATGAGATCATCGACAAGGCTTATCGTCCCTACGACAATATGAGCCTGCTGGTCTGCCTGAAGTCCACCGGCGAGATCGAGAAGAAGGTGGTGGCTTCCGTTACCGAGAGCCTGAAGGCTGACTACTCCTTCGGCGAGGACTGGGCACGTCTGGTGGAGATCTTCCAGAACCCCAGCCTGCAGATGATCTCCTTCACCATCACTGAGAAGGGCTACGGCGTTGCTCCTGCTGATCTGGAGCGCGGCCTGACCCCCGTGCTGGCCATGGGCAAGGTCACTGCTCTGCTGTACGAGCGCTTCAAGGCCGGCAAGCTGCCCCTGACCGTCCAGAGCATGGATAACTGCTCCCACAACGGCGATAAGGTCAAGAATGCTGTCCACGCCTATGCTGCCAAGTGGGTGGAGCAGGGTCTGGTGCCCGCCGAGTTCCTGGCCTATGTGCAGGACGAGACCAAGATCACCTTCCCCTGGAGCATGATCGACAAGATCACCCCGCGCCCGGATGCCAAGGTCCAGCAGATGCTGGCCGACGACGGCTTTGAGGATAACTACACCATCGTCACCGAGAAGCACACCTTCACTGCTCCCTTCGTCAACGCCGAGGAGACCCAGTACCTGTGCATCGAGGATCACTACACCAATGGCCGTCCTCCGCTGGAGCTGGGCGGTGTGCTGTACTGCGACCGTGAGACCGTTGACAAGATCGAGAAGATGAAGGTGTGCACCTGCCTGAACCCGCTGCACACTGCAATGTCCATCTATGGCTGCATGCTGGGTTACACCCTGATCTCCGCCGAGATGGCCGATGAAGACCTGCGTGCCTTCATCCAGAAGATCGGCTACATCGAGGCAATGCCCGTCGTGGTCGATCCCGGCGTTCTGAACCCCTACGAGTTCATCGGCGCTGTCATCAACCGCCGTCTGCCCAACCCCTTCATGCCGGATGCTCCCCAGCGTATCGCTACCGATACCTCCCAGAAGCTGGCCATCCGCTTTGGTGAGACCATCAAGGCCTACGAGGCACGCGGTCTGGACAAGAGCAACCTGATCCTGATCCCGCTGGTGCTGGCAGGCTACGCCCGCTACCTGAAGGGCATCGATGACAATGGTCAGGCTTTTGAGCCTTCCACCGATCCGCTGCTGGCTGAGCTGCAGGCCATCGTGGCTCCGCTGGAGGTCAAGGAAGGCGAGCAGGACTTCAGCTGCCTGAAGCAGCTCTACAGCCGCACCGATGTGTTCGGCGTAGATCTGTACGCTGTTGGTCTGGGCGAGAAGATCGAGGCAATGGCCAAGGAGCTGTTTGCCGGCCCCGGCGCTGTGCGCAAGACCCTGCACAAGTATACGCTTGCCCGCTGATCGGCTGACGCAATCACATAAGCTATCTCCGCACCCACGCTGCGCTTTGCTTTGCCGCAGTGTGGGTCTTTATAAAAGAAAAGAACTGCTGAACGAAATGTCAGCAGTTCTTTTTTTGTGTGTGCATATTTTTGGGTTTAGCCTTTTCTGCAGTCGTGCAGCTTTTCTTTGGGCAGGATGCTGGCCAAAAACTTCCACACCACTTCCATGCGGTCGTTCAGTAAGTAAGCTTTCTCTTTTTCTACGTAGAGGTACACCGCATTGTCCGTGCGGTAGGCGCAGTAAAAGCTGTCCCATGCGTGGCGGCTGGTGGGTTCGGGCTTGTCCTGCTGGCCGTACATCCACACAGCAATGCCGGTGTCGGCCAGCTCCACACGGTAGAAGGCCCGCGGCAGGTGCATCTGTTTGATTTGCCGGGAAACGCTGCGGAAGAATGAGTAAAAGTAGCTCACCGGCAGGCCGATGCCCACAATGGCAAGCACAGCAGCCAGCAGCCCGGCACCCGGGCGCTTGCCCAGCTGCGAAAGGCAGACGGCGGCAAAAGCCAGCATGATGGCGGCAAAAACAGCGGGACGCAGCCATGCTTTGCGGTGATGGAATGCATCGAACACGGCAAAATCGCGGAAGCCCTGCTCACCCATGGTGGTGGAAACGGAGATGGTCTGGGACATAAAGTCGCCTCCTTTGTATTTATAGGCATCGTACCACAATTGCGCGGTTTAGGCAAGAGAAAAACATGCAAACCTTGCCAATCCGGCCCAAAGCGTGGTACAATAAATCGTTACCAAACGAAAGGAGGCGGCAGGCTTTGCAGCACCGCAAGCGGCAGATCACCCTCAAGCAGCGCATGGGCTTGTGTCTGGCAGCATTTTTTGCGGCCTTTGCCATGCAGCTCACGCTCAATGGCTACCAGTCCAGAGCAGTGCAGGCAGTACAGGACGCGCAGATGGGCTGCTTCAACGCCATCAGCCGCTTTCAGGGCGGTGTGGAAAGCTCTATTTCCGTGCTGGAGAACTACCGCTGGGAGAACAGCGAGCCGGAGGTGATCATTGACCGGCTGCAGTCGGCATCTTCCACCTGCAACGCATGGCTCTGGCGCATCGGTACCAGCCTGAACAGTCTGGAAAGCGTCAGCGATGAGCAGTGGGTGCTCTACAGCGCAGTGGATACGGTCTATCAGACCTACACCGGCCTGCTGGATGAGCTGGAAAACGACCTGCTCAGCGGCAACGATGCCGCAGCTTCCCAGCTGTATTATGCAAAGGTGGTGCCCTGCGGCGATTACCTGAGCCAGTACACCCTGCAATTGCTGGAAACCGCCATTCAGGATTCCCAGACCACCTACACCACCATCTCGGCCCTGAACGAGCGCATCACCATGCTGCAGACGGTGGTGGTGGCGCTGTGCGTGGCGCTGGGCTGCGTTACCGGTTTGATGGTCATGCGTCTGCTCACGCCGGTGCAGCAGATGATCGCAGCCTCCCGCGCCATTGGCAAAAGTGAGTTCGACACCCCGGACATCCCGCTGCCCAAGCAGCCGGAGATCGCTCAGCTGGCCGAGTCCTTCAACATCATGAAGCACTCCATGGCCCAGCAGGTGACCACCCTGCAGGAGAAAAACGAGATCGAGCGGGAGCTGCATCGCCAGAAGACCGAAGCACTGGAGCTGCAGAACCGCATGGAGCGCAGCCGGCTGCAGCAGCTGCGCAGCCAGATCGACCCGCACTTTCTGTTCAACACCCTGAATGTGATCCAGCAGACCGCCGGTACCGAGACGGCCTACCGCACGCAGGCACTCATCATGGCGCTTTCGCATCTGCTGCGCTACAGCCTGATGAGCAACGATGAACAGGTGCCGCTCTCCCGTGAGGTGCGCATCGTGGATGAATATTACTCCATCTACCATGTCCGCTTTGGTGAGCGGGTGCGTATGGAGTGGCGCTTTTCTGATTCGCTGGATCTTACCGAGACCATGGTGCCGTCCTTTATTTTGCAGCCCATCGTGGAAAATGCCTTCAAGCACGGCATCTGCCCCAAAGAGGAGGGCGGTGTGGTGCGCATCCGCGTGAACCCTCTGCGGGAGAAGGGAATGCTGTGCATCCGCGTGGTGGATAACGGCGTGGGCATCCAGCCGGATCGATTACGACAGCTGCGCGGGGCGCTCAGTCAGCCCGGTGAGCGCTGGGAGCATATCGGCATTTATAATGTTGCGGCCCGCCTGCGTCTGCTGGATCGGAACAGCCGCTTTGTGATACGGTCCCATCCGGGACGCGGTACGGCGGTGGTGCTGTACCTGCCATTGGTGGAGAATGAGGAGGAGTTTGAGGAATGATTCGTCTGTTGATCGCGGATGATGAAGCACTGGAACGGGAAACGCTGGCGGACATCGTGGCCCGCCGCTTTGAGCACGAAGTGACCATCGAGACTGCCGAGAACGGCCGCAAGGCAGCGGATACGGCGGTGCTGTGGGGCGCAGACCTGATCCTGATGGACATTGAGATGCCCGGTATGAACGGTCTGGATGCAGCCCGCGCCGTGCTGGAACAGCGCCCGGAGTGCAAGGTGATCTTTGTTACGGCCTACAGTCTGTTCCAGTACGCCCACGAGGCCATGCATCTGGGGGCCTGCGATTATCTGCTCAAGCCGGTGAACCCGGACGAAGTGGAAGCTTCCATCCGCAAGGCCATCCGTCAGATCGAGGCGGGCCGCCGCCTTGCAGAGCTGGCTCCGGTGGAACCGGAGCCGGAAGCTGACCCGGAGAGCGATGCCGCCGAAGCAGGGGAGAACGACCGCAATGCACTGGTCATGGCCCATGTGCGCAAGTATATGGAGGATAACTATATGTTCGACCTCTCGCTGGACAGTGTGAGCGAGATCCTGCATATCAGCCCGGCGTATCTCTCGGCACAGTTCAAGAAGTACCAGAAGATGAACTTTCTGGACTGCCTGACCGAGCTGCGTATCAACGCTGCCAAGGAGCTGCTCACCGACCCGTTCCGTTCGGCAGCAGAGGTAGCTTCCATGGTGGGCTACGAGGATTCCAGCTATTTTGCCCGCACCTTTAAAAAACGCACCGGCATGACCCCCACCCAGTACCGCAGGGAAGCGGCCAAGGCTGCACGGGAGGCCCGCCTGTGACCCGCCGTCAGATGCTGACCGCCCTGTTTGGCGCAGCCGTGCTGGCACTGCCGGTGGCGGGCTGCGGCCATCAGCCGGTGCAGGAGCAACAGGGGGCGGAACTGGTCCTGCGCTATGCGGAGAACCAGCCGGAGGATTATCCTACTACGCAGGCGGCGCTGGCCTTTGCGGATCTTGTGGCCCAGCGCACCGATGGCCGCGTGAAAGTGCTGGTGTACAGCGGGGGAGAACTGGGCGCGGAGCAGAGCGTGATCCAGCAGATGCAGTTCGGCGGCATTGATTTCTCCCGTGTGTCCCTCAGCCAGCTGGCTGAGTATGAACCGGCGCTGAGCGTTTTGCAGCTTCCGTATCTTTATACCGATGCCGACCAGATGTGGCGGGTGTTGGACGGCTCCATCGGCGACGAATTCCTTTCCATGCTGCAGTCGCTGGAGCTGACCGGCCTTTCCTGGTTCGATGCCGGTGTGCGCAGCATCTACACCCGGCAGAAGGTGACAGGCCTTGCAGATCTGCAGGGCCTGACCATCCGCGTGCAGGAATCGGACATGATGAGCGAAATGATCACCGACCTCGGCGCAAAGCCGGTAAAGGTGGTGTACAGCAAGGTGTATGCCGCCCTGCACAACGGTGAGATCGATGGCGCAGAGAACAACTGGCCCAGCTACGAAGCCATGGGTCACTACGAGGTGGCACCTTACTTTTTAAAGGACGAGCACACCCGCGTGCCGGAGGTGCAGCTTGCAAGCCCTGCTGTGATGGAAAAGCTGGCCGCACTGGACGAGCGCTACCCGGAGATCATCCGCCTGTGTGCCCGGGAGAGCGCCAAGGTGGAGCGCAGGATCTGGGCGCAGCAGGAGGCGGAATCGGAAAGTGATCTGCGTGCAGCAGGCATTGAGGTGACGGAGCTGGACGAAGAAGAAAAGGCAAGATTCCGTGCTGCTGTGCAGCCGATGTATGATCGGTTTGCCCAGCAGGGCGAATTGATCGCCCGCATCCAGCAGGCATAAGCTCCACAGCAAAGCCCGGAAAAGATGGGCAAAGAAATCAGGAAAACAGAATAAAGAACCGGCAAAGCGCTGTGTGCTCTGAACCCAAAAGGAAAGGGCATCCAGCGCTTTGCTTCCATCTGGAATACAGAAATGTATCCATCTGTTAGGCGAAGGTGCACAAACAAAAAGTAAAGCACTTGGCAGTTTTCACAAAAGAAATTCTGACATTTTTTCAAAAAGCAGGACATTTTTTGAAAGCCCTTGTTTCGTTTAAAAAAATTTGCTAAAGTGTGTACAGTAAATGAACGGCATGCGGGCCCTGTGCAGACCGGGCCGTTCGGGAGATTTAAGGAGGACGATTTATTATGAAAAAGATCACTCGTCGCAGCTTTCTGGCAGCAGCCGGCGTTTCCGCCGCTGCTCTGGCTCTGACCGCATGTGGTGGCTCCAGCAATTCTGCTGCTTCCACCTCTACCGCAGCTTCTTCCACCGCAGCTTCTGCTGCTGGTGATGCTACTGCTGCTGCAAACGATCCCAAGGTGACTCTGGTCTACGCCGAGGTCAACCCGCTGGATACCATCGTTGGCCAGACTGCTACCCACTTCAAGGAGAAGGTCGAGGAGCTGACCGGCGGTTCCGTCGTCATCGACGTGCAGGCTTCCGGCGTTCTGGGTTCTGAGAACGACGTTCTGGACGCAATTCTGGGCGGTTCTACCTCCATCGATATGAGCCGTATCTCCGCTTTCGCACTGACCAGCTATGGCTGCAACAAGTCCAAGCTGCTGTCCATCCCCTTCACCTTCGAGAACCGCGCACACTTCTGGAACTTCGCTAACAGCGATCTGGCACCTGAGTTCCTGAACGAGCCCCAGGAGCTGGGCCTGCCCGTTCGTGGTGTCTTCTACGGCGAAGAGGGCTTCCGTCACTTCTTCACGGTCAACCCGGTTTCCGGCATCGCTGATTTCAAGGGCCTGAAGCTGCGCGTGTCCAACGACCCCGTTATGAACGGCATGGTCGAGGGTCTGGGCGCTAACCCCACCGTCGTTTCCTTCGGTGAGCTGTACAGCGCACTGCAGACCGGCGTTGTGGATGGTGCTGAGCAGCCCATCGCAAACTACAAGTCCAATGCATTCCCCGAGGTTGCCAACAACCTGATCCTGGACGGCCACACTCTGGGCGCTATTCAGGCTGTTATCACCGATAACGCATGGGGCAAGCTGACCGAGAACCAGCAGGCTGCCATCATGGAGGCTGGTGCTGATACGCAGGCCTTCAATGCAGACCTGTCCGAGACCGCTGAGAACAAGGTTCTGGAGGAGCTGAGAAGCTCCGGCTGCAACGTTGTGGATGTTGACGACAAGGCACCCTGGCAGGAGGCCTGCGCTAAGGTCATCAGCGAGAACACCTCCGATCAGGCTGAGCTGTATCAGCAGCTGCTGGACATGAAGGCATAATTGAAAAAGCCTTTCCTGTTCTGAGATAGTACATAGCCCGGCGGGGGACTACGGGATACGCCCGCAGACCTGCCGGGTTTTTTATATGGAGGAATTCATATGCCGAAAATCTTTACCACTTTGGATAAGATCAAGCCGGCGTACGACATCACCTACAAAGTGGTCCTGTTTATCTGCAAGCTGCTGCTGATCGCAGATATCCTCATCACTACCATGTCGGTCATCGGTCGTTACGTCTCGTTCATCCCGGACCCGGCATGGTCGGAAGAAGTTGTGCTGACCTGCATGAGCTACATGGCCGTGCTGAGTGCTGCTCTGGCCATCCGCCGCGGTGCCCATATCCGCATGACTGCGTTTGACGTGTATCTGCCCAAAACCGCCGTCAAAGCGCTGGATATTCTGGCCGATCTTGCCGTGTGCATTCTGGGTGTCATCATGATGGTGGTCGGCTGGAACTATGCCACCACTCTGGGCGGCCGCGGCTTCTACGTGTCCATGCCCTGGCTGAGCCGCTTCTGGATGTACTTCCCGGTGCCGCTGGCCGGTGTTGCCATGATCATCTTCGAGATCGAGGCACTGTACAACCACATCAAGAGCATTTTTGTAAAGGAGGAAGTGTAATATGACAGTTCAGACACTGGCAATCATTGTCCTTCTTGTCAGCTTCTTTGTAATGATCTTCCTGCGTTTCCCCATTGCATACGCCGTTGGTCTTTCCAGCGTGCTGTGCATGATGGTGCAGGGTCAGGCACTGACCGATGTCTGCCGTCTGATGGTCAAGGGCATCTCTTCCTTCAGCCTGATGGCCGTGCCGTTCTTCATCACCATGGGCGTGCTCATGGGCTCCGGCGGCATTTCTGAAAAGCTGATCGCTCTGGCTGATGCCTGCGTGGGCTGGATGCGCGGCGGCATGGCAATGGTCAACATCGTTGCTTCCTACTTCTTCGGCGGTATTTCCGGTTCTGCATCTGCAGATACCGCTTCCATCGGCTCCATCATGATCCCCATGATGGTCGATCAGGGCTACGATGCCGACTTCTCCACTGCTGTTACCATCACCTCCTCCTGCGAGGGTCTGCTGGTTCCTCCGAGCCACAACATGGTCATTTATGCCACCACTGCCGGCGGCATCTCGGTCGGCAGCCTGTTCCTGGCAGGTTATCTGCCCGGCGCTCTGCTGGCCATCGTCCTGATGATCGGTTCCTACATCATCTCGGTCAAGGAAAATTACCCCAAGGGCTCTCCGTTCAGCATCAAGGGCTTCGTTAAGCAGCTGGGCACTTCCATCTGGGCACTGGCCGCTGTTGTCATCGTTGTGTTCGGCGTTGTTGGCGGTGTGTTCACCGCTACCGAGTCTGCAGCTATTGCAGTTATCTACTCTCTGTTCGTGTCGGTGTTCGTCTACAAGGGTCTGGACTGGAAGGGTGTCTGGCATGCGCTGGATGAGTGCGTGAACACTCTGTCCATCGTGCTGATCCTGATCGCTACCTCTGCAGTCTTCGGCAACTGCCTGACCATGCTGCATGTGCCGGATCTGGCTGCAAATGCCATCACCAGCGTCACCGATAACCCCTACATCATCGCTCTGCTGATCGACCTGATCATCTTGGTTCTGGGTTGCATCATGGATATGGCTCCCATCATCCTGATCGCTACTCCCATCCTGCTGCCCATCGCAACCTCCATCGGCATCGATCCCATCCAGTTCGGTATCATCGTGGTTCTGAACTGCGGCATCGGCCTGCTGACTCCTCCTGTCGGCGCTGTGCTGTTCATCGGCTCTGCCGTTGCAAAGCGCCCGATGGAAAAGGTCGTCAAGGCGACCCTGCCGTTCTACCTGTGCATGTTCATTGCACTGCTGCTGCTGACCTTCGTGCCCGACATCAGCCTGGCGATCCCCAAGCTGCTGGGCGGCTACGTCAGCCCCATCACCAACCCGCTGGGTCCTGTGTTCATCCACTGATGGCCTGACGGCGTAAGGTAAAACCGTTAAAGTCCTCTGCATGAAAGTGCAGGGGGCTTTTTGTATGCTAAAAACTTTATTTTCCCTCTTGCATTCTGTCGGAATCGTGCTATAATAGTAAGGCAATCGTTTCCAAGGCCGCTCGACGGGGTAGCCGATATTGAAGGTTGTGATGGGCACATACATTTATAATATGGCCCCAACAAGTCAGAACCAGAAATGAGGTGAAAAGAATGAAACAGGGTATCCATCCGAACTACGTTGACTGCACCATCACCTGCGCATGCGGCAACGTCATTAAGACTCGTTCCACCAAGCCTGAGATCCACGTCGAAGTTTGCTCCAAGTGCCATCCTTTCTACACTGGCAAGCAGAAGCTGGTTGACACCGGCGGACGTGTTGAGCGCTTCAACAAGCGTTTCGGCCGTAAGTAATTATGGTTTTCTGAGCACCGTTTCCTTTGGGAAACGGTGCTTTTTTGCTGCCTTTTTGGCATATGAAAGGGCGGCCTTAATCATTCTTAAGAATTCTTTTTGCATCCCACCACAGGATTGTCTTAATTTTTACACATTTTCCGTCTAAAATATACCAGCATTGAACTAGATGAAAAAGGAGCGTTTGCTGTGATCGAAGTATCGCATCTGAGCAAAAAGTATGGCACGCACCCTGCCATTGAAGATTTGTCCTTTACGGTGGGCGACGGCCAGATCTTCGGCCTGCTCGGCCCCAACGGCGCGGGCAAATCCACGATTATGAATATCCTCACCGGCTACCTTGCCGCCACCTCCGGTGAAGTGAAGATGGCGGGCTTCAGCCTGCCGGAGCAGGCCCAGCAGGCCAAGGCCTGTGTGGGCTATCTGCCCGAGCAGCCGCCGCTCTACCCGGAAATGACGGTGCAGGAATATCTGGATTTTGCTGCAGAGCTGAAAGGCATCAAAAAGAAGGCCGACCGCAAAGAACAGGTGCGCAAAGCTGCCCGCCGCACCGGGTTGGAAGAGGTGCTGCCCCGGCTCATCCGCAGTCTGTCCAAGGGCTACCGCCAGCGCGTGGGCATTGCGCAGGCACTGCTGGGCGCGCCGCAGCTCATCATTCTGGACGAGCCTACCGTGGGCCTTGACCCTGCACAGGTCATCGAGATCCGCAGACTGATCCGGGAGCTGGGGAAAAGCCACACGGTCATCCTGTCCAGCCACATCCTCAGCGAGGTGCAGGCAGTGTGCAGTCAGGTACTGATCCTTTCCAAGGGACATCTGGTGGCGGTGGGTGCGCCGGAACAGCTGGCCGAAAAGCTGAACCCCGGCAGCCGTCTGCGCGCTACCGTTCTGGGCGGGGGGAAGACCGTACTGAAAACAGTTGGCTCCATTCCGGGCATCCGCAAGGTGGAGATCGAATCCGAGGCCGACGGACAGGTGACCTTTACCGCAGAAAGTGCCGATGCTTCTGACCGCCGCGCCGAGGTGTCCCGCGCCCTTTCGCAGGCCGGATGCACGGTGCTGGCGCTGGCAGCGGAAAACAGGACGCTGGAGGAAGTGTTCCTTGCACTGACCGAAAACGAGTCTGAAACACCATCGGATGAAGGGGAGGAGAAAACGGAATGACCGCCATTTTCAAACGCGAAGTCCGCAGCAGCTTTCATGGCATGATCGGCTATGTGCTCACCGCCTTTATGCTGGCGGCAACGGCTATCTATTTTGTTGCTCTGAATCTGGGCTACGGCCTGACGGATTTTGGCTATTACACGCTTTACCGCACCACGTTTGTGCTGCTTTTGTATATCCCGGTGCTCACCATGCGCTCCTTTGCAGAGGAACGCCGCACCCGCACCGATCAGCTGCTGCTTACCAGCCCGGTGTCTGTGTGGGAGATCGTGCTGGGCAAATTCTTTGCCCTGTGCGTCATCTTTGCACTGCCGTGCCTTGCCGATGCGGTCATGATCCTTGTACTGGCCGCACTGGGTGCCACCGGCACGGCCACGCTGGCAAACTTGGCCGCTCTGCTGTGCTATTATCTCATGGGCTGCGCCGCCATTGCCATTGGCGTGTTTCTTTCCAGCCTGACCGAGAATCAGATCATTGCTGCGGTGGCAGGTGTTGCCGCACTGCTGCTGGCCTACATGATGCCCAGCCTGCGCAGCATGTTCACCGCAGGCAGCGCAGTGGCGCTGGCCCTGTTCACCGCCATTGCGGCAGTGCTCAGTGTGGTGGCAGGCCTGCGTACCCGCAGCTTTACGCTGGGCTGCCTGACCTTTGCGGGCTGCTGTGTGGTGCTGACGGCACTGTTCCTGCTGCAGAGCAGCTGGCTGACCGAAGCGTTCAGCGCGGTGCTCAGCGGGCTGTGCCTGTTCACGCCGTTTGAAGAGTTTGTCAACAACAGCTTTTCCATCTCGACGCTGGTGTACTACCTGACCGTGACCATGCTGTTTTTGTTCTTCACGGCGCAGGGGCTGGAAAAGCGCCGCTGGAACTGAGGGGAGGGGAACAACATGAAAAATTTCAAATTTTCTTCCTCCGCAAACGGCAAGGTGTTCCGCAATGGGCTGTACTCCACGGCCATTCTGGCAGCAGCCATCGTGTTGGCCGTGCTGATCAATCTGCTGGTGGGGGCCATCCCGAAAAAATACACCGAGTTCGACCTCTCTGCCGCCAAAATGTACACGCTGGGCGACAGCTCCAGGCAGCTGATGCAGAGCCTGGATCAGGACGTGACCGTTTATTATCTCTGTGAGACCGGCAGCGAGGATGCCATTATCACCAAGCTGCTGGATCACTACGCCGACGAGAGCGGTCACTTCCACTGGGAGCAGAAGGACCCGGCGCTTTACCCGACCTTTGCAGCGCAGTACGGCGCAGAGAATGCATCCACCGGCAGTCTGATCGTGGTCAGCGGTGAGAACAGCGAAGTGCTGAACGCCGCCGAACTTTACGAGTACGATTACTCCGATTACTACACCACCGGCGCTGCCAACGTGACCTTTGGCGGCGAAAAACAGATCAGCTCTGCCATCTACAAGCTGACTGCCGCAGCAGAAAGTCATGCCTACTACACCACCAACCACGGCGAGCAGGCGCTTACCTCCTCGCTGACCGAGGCGCTCAAGGCGCAGAATATCAATGCCCAGCCGCTGGATCTGCTCACCGGCACCATCCCGGAGGACTGTGATCTGCTCATCATCAGCGACCCCGCTTCGGATTTTGCAGCGGACGGCCTTGTGGATGAGATCGCGCAGCTGCAGGCCTATCTGGAAAACGGCGGCAAGGTGCTGCTGACCACCAGCGGCTATACCGAAACGCCCAATCTGGATGCAGTGATGGCACAGTTCGGCCTTGCGCGTGAGCCGGGCCTTGTGGTGGAGGGCGATGCGGGCCACGCGCTGTACGGCTACCCGTACTCGCTGTTCCCGGACTACGCGGCCGCCGACGAAAGCACCGCGCTGGACGGCGTGAATCAGAGCACCCATGTGAGGCTCTCGGTGGCACAGGGCATCACCATTACCGAGACAGACGATGTGACGGCGGAACCGCTGCTGTATACCACCGAGGATGCCTACAGCAAGCAGAACTTTGATGCCAGCTCTTCTTCCGCAAAGGAAGCCGGCGATACCGACGGCCCGTTCTCGCTGGCCGTATGGGCGCGCAATGACTCCACCGGTGCCGAGGTGATCTGGATCGGCTGCCCCAACATGGACAACGAGCAGGTGTACCAGTCCATTCCGGGCAACCTGACCTTCCTGCAGGGCTGTGCCGCTTCGCTGGTAGGGCAGAGCCTGCTCATCGACACCAAAGCACTGGAAGCTGCACCCATCACGGTCCCGGCTTCCGCATCCATGACGCTGGGCATGGTGTTCGTATTCGTGCTGCCCGCAGCAGTGCTCATTGCAGGTGCTGTGGAGGTGCTGCTGCGCCGCCGCAGGTAAGGGGGCACTGCCATGAAAACAAAACAGCGCACCCTTGCGGTGCTTCTGGTGCTGGTGCTGGTGCTGGGCGGGCTGCTGTGGGTTGTCAGCCGCAGCAATGCCGCAGAAGAAGCTGCTTCCAGCGCCGCCACAGAGGGCAGCATTGTGCTTTCTTCTTTTGCGGCGGGCGATGTGACCAGCATCCGGTATGCCTATGGCGGCGAAACGCTTGCCCTGAATTACGATTCCGGCAGCTGGACGCTGGCGGATGACCCGGACTATCATCTGGATGCATCTGCCTGCAATACCATGGTCACGGCGCTGGCATCCCTGAACGCCAAACGTCAGCTCACGGCTCAGCCCGGCGAGGACTACGGCCTTGCCGATCCGGCTGTTACGGTCACGGTGACGGCGGCAGGCGAGACGAACACCTTTGCCTTTGGCACCGAGAACCCGGTCACAGGAGATCTGTATGTGCAGAAGGCAGGGGACGATGCCGTGTACACCGTTTCTGGCAACAAGGCGGCCTGCTTTGAGCTGACCGAAGCGGACCTTTTTGGCGCGTTCAACCCGGCGGGACTGACGGCCTCCGCGCTGGAAAGTGTTTCCATTACGACGGGCAGCGGCACCCTTGCACTGAATGCAGTCTCTGAGCCTGCGGAAGCGGAGAGCGATTCCTCGGAAAGTGCGGCCGATTCCACCACCTATCAGACCGTGTGGCGGCTGGCCGATGAACCCTCTGCCGATCTGGACGACAGCAAGGTGCAGAGCATCCTCTCTGCTCTGGCAGGCTATGTGACCGCACAAATCACGGATGCCGACCCTTCGGCCTATGGCTTTGATGCACCGCTTGCAACGGTGCGGGCCGTCTCTGCCAATGGGACCGTGACCCTCCACTACGCCGAAAATGCAGACGGCTGCTGGATGATGGTGGAGGGGGACAGTTCCGTCTATGCGGTTGACCTTGACACTGTGCAGGCCCTTCTGATAACGGCCGCTGCCTTAAAAGCTGAATAAAAACCTTTGTGCGCCGTATGCGGAAAGCCCGCTGCGGCGCATGTTTTTTTGTTGCGGCGTGTAAAGCTTCGGCAAACATCGGCAGAGTGATTGACATTTCAGCAAAGATTGATTAAGATAGACGAGACAGGGCAGAATAACTGCGCAATATAAGAGCCTGCTTTTGCAGGTTCTCCGGTCGTCATGGATGTTGTGCGGGGCTGGGTCGCCCTGGTACGAGAGATGGGGCATGGCCCTGTCTTTTTTCGTATCTGAGTTACAAGGAGGATAAAGTAAAAAAATGGACAACTCGGTGATCGTTTCACTGCGGGATATCGTAGTGGAATTTGACGGTCAGCGCATTCTGGATGGGCTGAACCTCGACATCCATGACAAAGAGTTCGTAACGCTGCTGGGCCCTTCCGGCTGCGGCAAAACCACCACCCTGCGTCTGATTGCAGGTTTTCTGGAACCCAATTCCGGCAAAGTGCTGCTGAAAGGTGAGGACATTACCGGCGTGCCGCCCTATAAGCGCCCGGTGAACACTGTTTTTCAGAAATACGCACTGTTCCCGCACCTGAACGTGTTCGAGAACGTGGCCTTCGGTCTGCGGCTCAAAAAGATGGACGAAGAGACCATCCGCCGCAAGGTGCGCAACATGCTGGAAGTTGTTGGCCTGAAAGGCTTCGAACGCCGCAGCATCAGCCAGATGTCCGGCGGCCAGCAGCAGCGCGTGGCCATCGCCCGCAGTCTGGTGAACGAGCCGGAGATCCTTCTGCTGGATGAACCCCTTGGCGCACTGGACCTCAAGCTGCGCAAGGAGATGCAGCTGGAGCTGAAGCGCCTGCAGCGCGAAATGAACATTACCTTTATTTATGTTACCCACGATCAGGAGGAAGCCCTTACCATGTCCGATACCGTCGTGGTCATGAACGGCGGCAAGGTGCAGCAGATCGGCACGCCGGAGGATATTTACAATGAGCCGAAGAATGCCTTTGTTGCAGACTTCATTGGCGATTCCAACATTGTGGACGGCGTGATGCACCGGGATTTTCTGGTGTCCTTCTCCGGCGTGGACTTCCCCTGTGTGGACCGCGGCTTTGCCCGCGAGCAGAGCGTGCAGGTAGTGGTGCGCCCCGAGGATATCGAGGTGGTCTCTCCTGTGGAAGGCCAGCTTGTCGGCGTTGTGAACGATGTCATCTTCAAGGGTGTCCACTTTGAGATGCATGTGGAGTGCGAGGGCCGCGAATGGCTGATCCATTCCACCCGCGCCTGCACCCCCGGTGAGACCATTGGTATGCGCATCGGCCCCAACGAGATCCACATTATGGCGCGTTCAGAGGGGTGAGCCGCAATGATGAAGATTTACGATAAAAAGCTGGCCTATCCGTACTTTGTATGGATGACGCTGTTCACAGTGGTGCCTTTGATCATCGTGGTGTACTATGCATTTACGGATGCAAACGGAGCTTTCACGCTGGATAACCTCACCTCCATCAGCGGCTACGGCTCGGTGTTTGCCCGCAGCCTGCTGCTGGCCCTCATTGCCACGGTCATTTGTCTGGTCATTGCGTTCCCGGTGGGCTATTTTCTTTCCCGCCTGCGGGTGAACAAGCAGCACATCATGCTCATGCTGGTCATGCTGCCCATGTGGATGAACTTTCTGCTGCGGACCTATGCATGGATGGGCCTGCTCAGCATCAACGGCCCGGTGAACGCCGTTCTGGGCGTGTTCGGCCTTGGCCCCTTCAATATGCTCAACACCTCCGGCGCGGTGGTGCTGGGCATGGTGTATAACTATGTGCCCTATATGATCCTGCCGCTGTACACCAGCATGACCAAGATCGACCAGAGCCTGGTGGAAGCTGCGCAGGATCTGGGCGCTTCCACCACCAAGACCCTTCTCCGGGTGCTCATTCCCATGAGCGTGCCCGGCATCAGCACCGGCATCACCATGGTGTTCGTCCCGGCGGTGTCCACCTTTGTTATCAGCCGTATGCTGGGCGGCGGCTCCAACCTGCTCATTGGTGATCTGATCGAGATGCAGTTCCTTGGCAACAGCTACAATCTGAACGTGGGTTCTGCCATGAGCCTTGTGCTGATGATCATTGTGCTGCTGTGCATGAGCTTCACCTCCAGCTTTGATGAAGATGAAATGGAGGGCGTGTCCTGATGAAAACGAAACATCTGCGCCTGATGCAGCGCGTCTATATCGTGCTGTTTTTCTGCTTCATGTACCTGCCCATTGCATACATGATCGTATTCAGCTTCAACCAGTCCAAGGGCTATTCGCTCTTCACCGGCTTTACCCTCAAGTGGTACTCCAGCCTGCTGCACAACTCCTCCATCCTGCATGCGCTGCTGGTCTCGCTGGAAGTGGCTCTGATCTCTGCGGTCATTGCCACTGTGCTGGGTACAGCGGCAAGTCTGGGCATTGCGTCCATGGGCCGCGGAAGCCGCCTTGTCGTTACCAACATCACCTATATCCCGGTGGTCAACCCGGAGATCATCACCGGCATCTCGCTCATGCTGCTGTTCGTGGCCTACCAGCGCTTTGCCGGGGGTGTCTCCTGGCTACCGGATACCATCATGGGCTTCCCGACGCTGCTCATTGCGCATATCGCGTTCAATGTGCCGTATGTCATCTTCAACGTCACGCCCAAGCTCAAGCAATTGGATATCAAGCTGTATGAGGCAGCGCTCGACCTTGGCTGCGACCCCAGGCAGGCCTTCTTCAAGGTCATCCTGCCGGAGATCAGCCCGGCCATCCTGTCGGCATTCCTCATCTGCCTGACCTATTCCATCGACGACTTCATGATCTCCTATTTCAACTGCGGCACGGTGGAAACGCTGCCCATCGCCATCTACTCCATGACCCGTAAAAAGGTCAGCCCGGAGATCTATGCGCTGTCCACCATCATGTTCGTGGTCATTCTGTGCATCATTCTGATCTCCAACGCAATGGAGAGCCGCAGCTACCGCCGCGACCAGAAGGCGCTGAGAGGGGAGGGCATGTGATGAAACGTTTTGCTGTGCTGCTGCTGGCGCTGGCAATGACGGTCTGCTGTGCAATGCCCGCCTTTGCCGCCGGCACCATCGAAGTCACTGAGGACGTCTCGGTATCGGACGATTACGACTGGACCCGCTTCAAGGGCCAGAACATGGCCATCAATGTCTATAACTGGGGCGAGTACATCTCCAACGGCTCGGACGACAGTGTGGACGTGGTGGCGGCCTTTGAAAAGCTCACCGGCATCAAGGTGAACTACACCACCTTCGACTCCAACGAGTCCATGTACGCAAAGCTCAAGTCCGGCGCAGCCAACTACGATGTGGTCATTCCGTCGGATTACATGGTGGCAAAAATGATCGCCGAGGGGATGCTCAAGCCTCTGAACTACGACAATATCCCGAACTTCAAAAAGATCGATCAGGAATACGTGGATCCGGATTACGATCCGCAGAATGCCTACACCGTGCCCTATATGCTCTGCACCACCGGTATCATTTATAACACCACCATGGTGGACAAAGCGCCCACCAGCTGGGCCGACCTGTGGGACGAGCAGTACGCAGGCAATATCCTGATGTTCAACAACAGCCGCGATGCCTACGCCATTGCTGCTTTTAAGAGCGGCCACGATATCAACCCGCAGTCCACCGAAGAGGTGGATGAGGTGGTGGAAGAGCTGAAGGCTCAGAAACCGCTGGTGCAGGCCTACGTCATGGATGAGATCTTTGATAAGATGATCGGCGGCGAGGCAGCCGTCGGTGTGTACTACTCCGGCGATGCCATCACCATGATCGACGATAATCCCGACCTTGCATGGGTGTTCCCGGAGGAAGGCAGCGTGCTTTCCGTGGACTGCATGACCATTCCTGCTGCCAGTGAACATCAGGAAGCTGCGGAAATGTTCATCAACTTCATGTGTGAGACGGACATCGGCAAGGCAAACGCCGAGTACATCGGCTACACCACCCCCATGCAGGATGTGTGGGAGGTGCTGGACGAGGATCTGAAGGAGAGCGAGATCGCTTATCCGTCCGAAGAGAAAGTCGCCAAGGAAAAGGTGTTCACTGCCCTGAGCGACGATGTGAACAGCGAGCTGGACGTGAAGTGGAGCGAAATGAAGAGCTACGACGAGGGTGGCAGCAGTCTGCTGTTCCTTGCGCTGCTGGCAGCCATGGTAGCGCTGGCCTGCTTCAACATCTGGCGCAAGGTCCGCAGGCGCAACCGCAATCAGTATTAAACGCAAAGGAGGCTGCTGCACAGAACAACGTGCAGTGGTCTCTTTTTATAGAAAGGAAAAACCATGGAACAGTTCTTTTACACCGAGACCATGACAGTCATGAACGCAGATGCCGACTTCCGCAGCCTGCTCAAGCCCAGCGCCCTGCTGCGCTATGTGGAGCAGATTTCGACAGACCACGCCCGCGCCTTTGGGATGGATGACCAGTTCTTCAAAGATCGCGGTGTGACCTTTCTGGTGGGCAAGCAGGCCCTGAAATTTGACCGTGTGCCCCAGCGTGCCGAAACGCTGACCCTTACCTCCCGGGCGCAGGTCAGCAAACACGGTTCGGTCAAACGCATCACCAACCTGACCGATGCCGAGGGCAAAGAGGTGGCTATGGTGGACTGCCGCTGGATCGTGGCAAGCCTTGCCGAGGGCCGTATCCTGCGGGAGCCGGGCTGGACGGTGGAGAATTTCTGGAACGATACGGTGGAGGACGAGCTGCCTTTGCAGCTGCACAAGTGCAAAGATGGTCTGACCAGCGCAGGGGAGTGGACGGTGCATTATTCCCAGTGCGATCTGAACGGCCATTTGAACAACGCATTCTATCTGGACCTTGTCTGCGATGCGCTGCCGCTGGAAGTGATGCGCAAAGGCCCCGTGACCTTTGCTTCTATCAACTACCACCGCGAGATCCCGATGGGAGAAACGGCAGAGGTGTTTTATGCCCCTTCGGCGGATGGCTGGTATGTGATCGGAAAGCACAACGGCCAGACCAGCTTTGAGTGCTATCTGGAGGTGGGAAAGACAAACGTGTAAATCGTTGATCTCTCAAGAGAACCGCTGCGCCGCTTTTAGCTGAAAATAAGCGAGCAATGCAAAAAACGTCACCTGTGCAGAAAAAACGGCGCATTTTGAGAATTGCATCCTCTGAGGAACAGGGAGTACTCTTTTATTAGAAGGATCTTCTCGTTGTCCAAAGGAGGATAAAACAAATGAAAAAACATCTCCGAGTCCTTGCGGCCGTTCTGGTACTGTGCTTCAGCCTGCTGTGCCCGGCGGCATCTGCCGCCAGTGTACAGACTGCGGCCTGCAAGCCGTCCACTGCAGCCGTTCAGACCATTTCTGCCGGCAAAAAGACGGAGCAGATGGTCTGGGTCCCAACGCACGGCGGCAAAAAATATCACAGCAAGTCTACCTGCAGCAATATGAAAGACCCGGAAAAGGTTACATTATCGAAAGCAAAAGCGGAAGGCTTCACTGCTTGCAAAAAGTGCTATTAAGAAAATAAAGAATGATCTGCAAAGCCCTTGCCGGAAATTTTCTGGCAGGGGTTTTATATGTGTCTACAAAAAGTTAACAAAAGAAATTACAGAAAAATTACAAAATCCTATTGCAAAATGGTTTCAAAAGAGTTACAATATGGTTACAGCAAGGGCACAAGCCCAGCTGAGTGTGAAATCTTTTTCTTCTTGTTTTTTTGGGATATCGGGCACAGGTTCTCCTCCTCCGGCTGTTCTCCTTCACAGTCGTGATCCATGTGCCGCACAGGCGGTATCCCGCTTCGTGTGCAAAAAAGCTCGTCCGTTCTGGACGAGCTTTTTTGCATCCATAAATCACGCAAAAACCGGCTTCTCATGCGGGAAAGTATGACCTTACGCCATTTTGGTGGGCAATTTGCCTGTTTTTCTGCAAAGGACATTTACAAAGTTTGGCGCGGCGGGGGTTTGTATTCCGGCTGGCTTTGTGGTACAGTATATACAATCAATTTATAGGTTGCAAACATGAATCCGATTGATGTTGATGCGTTAAGAGAAAAGGAGTTTGAACATGGCTTATTTCTATAAAGAACCTTCCCGCACTTTCGGTGAATATCTGCTGATCCCCGGCTATTCCTCTGCAGAGAATATCCCCACAGCTGTCAGCCTCAAGACCCCGCTGGTCAAGTACCGCAAGGGCGAGGAGGAGTGCCCCCTGCAGATGAATATTCCCATGATCAGCGCTATCATGCAGGCGGTCTCTGGCGATAAGCTGGCCATTGCACTGGCCCGTCAGGGCGGCGTGTCCTTCATCTACGGCTCTCAGAGCATTGAGAACGAGGCCGCCATGGTGCGCCGCGTCAAGAGCTTCAAGGCCGGTTATGTCGTGTCCGATTCCAACCTGGCCCCCACTGCTACCCTGCACGATGTGCTGGAGCTGAAGGCACGCACCGGCCACTCCACCATTGCCGTCACTGCCGATGGCACTCCGGGCGGCAAGCTGCTGGGCATTGTTGCATCTCGTGACTACCGCATCAACCACACCCCGGATGATGCCCCTGTCACCACCTTCATGACTCCCATTGAAAAGCTGGTCACTGCACCGGAGAACACCTCCCTGCACGACTGCAACAACATCATCTGGGATAACAAGATCAACACCCTGCCTCTGGTGGATGCCGAGGGCAACCTGAAGTATATGGTGTTCCGCAAGGACTACGACTCCCACAAGAAGAACGCCAACGAACTGCTGGATAAGAACAAGAGCTATGTGGTGGGCGCCGGCATCAACACCCGCGATTACGCTGAGCGCGTGCCCGCACTGGTGGATGCCGGTGTGGATGTGCTGTGCATCGACTCTTCCGAGGGTTACTCCGAGTGGCAGAGCCGCACCATCGGCTGGATCCGTGAGCACTACGGCGATACCGTCAAGGTGGGCGCAGGCAACGTTGTGGATGCCGAGGGCTTCCGCTTCCTGGCCGAGGCTGGTGCAGACTTCGTGAAGATCGGCATTGGCGGCGGTTCTATCTGCATCACCCGCGAGACCAAGGGCATCGGCCGTGGTCAGGCTACCGCTGTCATCGAGGTGGCAAAGGCCCGCGATGAGTACTATAAGGAGACCGGCATCTACGTGCCCATCTGCTCCGACGGCGGCATCGTCCACGATTACCACATCACGCTGGCACTGGCCATGGGCGCGGATTTTGTGATGCTGGGCCGCTACTTTGCCCGCTTTGACGAAAGCCCCACGAATAAGGTGCGCATCAACGGCCAGTATATGAAGGAGTACTGGGGCGAAGGCTCCAACCGTGCCCGCAACTGGCAGCGCTACGATCTGGGCGGTTCCAGCAAGCTGAGCTTTGAGGAAGGCGTGGACAGCTACGTGCCCTATGCCGGCCCTCTGGCTGACGGTGTGCAGACCACTCTGTACAAGGTCAAGAGCACCATGTGCAACTGCGGCGCTCTGTCCATCCCGGAGCTGCAGCAGAAAGCAAAGCTGACCGTGGTTTCCTCTACCTCCATCGTTGAGGGCGGCAGCCACGACGTTGTGCTGAAGAATGCTACCCCCAATATCATCAACGGTTAACACGTTTGTTCTGAAAGCCGCCCGTGCTGTTTGTGTATGGGCGGCTTTTTCTTACCGGAAATCGACCGGGATTTTCCAAAAATGCTTGCACCGCTCTGCGTTTGGTGATATCATGATAGAAACGCACTGTCAAGACAGGCAGGCGCGCAAACCTTCCCACAGGTCAGAACGGCAGGGGACAGCAAGGAGCCTTTGCCGGGTGTAAAGAAGAGAGGATACTATTCATGGACGAAATCAAGGTTGTGCCTTATATTCCAGATGAGGACTACGACAACCCCGCAATGGTCGTGGATTTTTATGAATTTACAATGGCAAACTGCCTGTTCCTGCACGGATTCAAGGACACCACGCTGGTGTTTGATATGTTCTTCCGCAAGAACCCGGATACTCAGGGCTACTCCATCAGCGCCGGCCAGCGCAAGCTGACCCGCTTCCTGCTGAACTACCACTTCAATGCACAGGATATCTGGTGGCTGCGCACCAAGGGCATGAGTGAGGAATTCTGCGAGTATCTGCGCACCTATCAGTGGAAGGGCGACATGTACGCTCTGCCCGAGGGCACGGTGGCATACCCGCATGTGCAGATGGTGCGCATCGAGTGCGACCTCGTGGGCGCAATTCTGATCGAGACCTACCTGCTGCAGACCATGAACTTCCACAGTCTGATCGCCACCAAGGCTACCCGCGTCACCGGCCTGAACACCCACACGCCCCGCAGCGTGATGGAATTCGGCACCCGCCGTGCGCAGGGCGAAAGCGCTGGCAACGATGGTGCATATGCTGCTGTTCTGGGCGGCTGCGTGGGCACTGCCAACTGCTTGGCCGAGATGAAGTTCGGCGCGGAGGTCAAGGCTGTGGGTACCGTAGCGCACAGCTTCATCGAGTTCTTCCCCACGGAGTTTGATGCCTTCAAGGCCTTTGCCGATACCTACCCGGATTCGGTCAGTCTGCTGCTGGACACCTATAATATCATGGAGAGCGGTCTGCCCAACCTCATTAAACTGGACGATTACCTCATCGAAAAATACCCCAACGACCCGAACCGCCGCGTCAAGAGCGCCCGTATCGACTCCGGCGACCTGGCCCGCGGCTCCAAGCGCCTGCGCAAGGCACTGGATGCGGCCGGTAAGCCTTACATCAAGCTGGTGGCTTCCAATGGTCTGGACGAAAAGAAGATCGCCAACATGGAGCTGTATGAGCACGCCCATTTTGACTCCTACGGCGTGGGCGAAAATCTGATCACCTCTGCTTCCGACCCCGTGTTCGGCGGTGTGTACAAGTTGGTGGCAGTCAAGCAGCCGGACGGCAGCTACACTCCCAAGATGAAGTGCTCGGATTCCGCCAGCAAGGCCATCATTCCGGGCAAGAAGATGCCGTGGCGCCTCTACGATGAAAATGGTCAGGCCCAGTGTGACCTGATCGCCATGGATGATGAAGTCATCGAGGCGGGCAAGCCCGTCACGATGGTCAATCTGGACTCCGATGCCATCGAGCGCACCGTCACCATTACCCCCACCAAGGTCAAAAAGCTGCTGGTGCCGCATGTGCTGAATGGTCAGCTGGCCATTGAGCTGCCTTCGATCGCAGAGAAGAAGGCCTACATTGCAAAGCAGCTCACCGAGGAGACCTGGGAGAGCGAGCTGCGTCTGGAGTGCCCGCATAAGCACTATGTGAACATGACCCCGGCTGTGGCCGAGTGCCGTTCCAAGATGTATGCAGAGCTGCACGGCGGCAAGGTGTAAAATAAGCAAAATAAAAAGCCCCTCAAGCGTAAGCTTGGGGGGTCTTTTTATGCCGCCGACGGGGGTTGAACCCGTACTCTGTCTCCAGAAAGGGATTTTAAGTCCCTCGTGTCTGCCAATTTCACCACAGCGGCATACAACGCTAATAATAATACAATAGAATGGCTTCTTTGTCAAGAAAAAGCACGGAGCCCGTCTCTTCATCCTCCGTTCACGATTCATTTGTAAAAAGTGCTTTTTCTTTCCGTGGTTTCATGGTATAATAACCCTCAGATACGGTTTTCCGGGCCGTAGCCGCGTGCTTTGGCAGCGCGGCAGAAGAGGGCAGAGCGGGCAGCGTACCGCTCTGCTGGGGCAGTGCCCGCAAGATAGGGCGGGCGGGAAATACAAAAAGAGAGGCGAATCGAGATGTTGGATATGATCAAGTGCAGCACCGGCGGCGCATACTATGCCCGCGGTGAATGGGTGCCTGCAGACGGCGAAGCAAGCGCCGCACTGGCAGCAAAGGGCTTTGATGCCGCAGCCATCGAGAACGCAAAGACCGGCACCATGGCCTACAGCATTCTGCAGGCCCACAACACCAGCGGCGATGCCGAAAACCTGAAGATCAAGTTCGATGCCATGGCCAGCCATGACATCACCTTTGTGGGCATCATCCAGACGGCCCGTGCGTCCGGTCTGGAGAAATTCCCCATTCCGTATGTGCTCACCAACTGCCACAACAGCCTTTGCGCCGTGGGCGGCACCATCAATGAGGACGACCACCGCTTCGGCCTGTCCGCCGCCAAAAAATACGGCGGCATTTTTGTGCCCCCGCATCTGGCGGTCATCCACCAGTACATGCGCGAAAAGTTTGCGGGCTGCGGCAAGATGATCCTTGGCTCGGACTCCCACACCCGCTACGGTGCTCTGGGCACCATGGCCATTGGTGAGGGCGGCGGCGAGCTGGCAAAGCAGCTGCTGGGCCGCACCTACGATGTGGCCCGTCCGGGTGTTGTTGCAATTTATCTCACCGGCTCTCTGCCTGCAGGCTGCGGCCCGCACGATGTGGCCATTGCGCTGGTGGGCAAGCTGTTCAAGAGCGGCTATGTCAAAAACAAGGTGATGGAGTTTGTCGGCCCCGGCGTTGCGTCCCTGCGTCAGGATACCCGCAACGCCATCGATGCCATGACCACCGAGACCACCTGCCTGTCCTCCATCTGGGAAACAGACGAAACGACGCAGAAATTCCTTGCGGTGCATGGCCGTGCCGCCGACTATAAGAAGCTGGCTCCGGCCGACCTTGCTTATTACGACGGTGTGGTAGAGGTAGACCTTTCTGCCATCCGCCCCATGATCGCACTGCCCATGCATCCCTCCAATGCATTTACCATTGAAGAGCTGAACGCAAACCTTGAGGATATTCTCCATGCCTGCGAGCAGGATGTGCAGAAGTTGATCGGCCGCAAGGATGTCAGCCTTGACCTGTGCAGCAAGATCGAGAACGGTAAACTGCGTGTGGATCAGGGCGTGATCGCAGGCTGCGCAGGCGGTCTGTACGACAGCATTTATGAAGCTGCCTCCATCCTCAAGGGCCACACCGGCGGCTGCGGTGACTACGCCCTGAGCGTGTATCCCGGCAGCCAGCCCATCATGATGGAACTGGTGCGCACCGGAGTCATCCACGACCTGATGGCCAGCGGTGCCACCGTCCGCACTGCGTTCTGCGGCCCCTGCTTCGGCGCAGGCGACGT
The DNA here is from genome assembly GCF_003478175.1 of Faecalibacterium sp. OF03-6AC. Taxonomy (NCBI): domain Bacteria; kingdom Bacillati; phylum Bacillota; class Clostridia; order Eubacteriales; family Oscillospiraceae; genus Faecalibacterium; species Faecalibacterium sp. OF03-6AC. The sequence goes on from NZ_QUEN01000003.1 coordinate 37,306, forward strand.
GCCCGCCAACGGCGCGCTGTCTATCCGCCATACCACCCGCAACTTCCCCAGCCGCGAAGGATCCAAGCCCGGCAACGGCCAGCTTTCCGGTGTGGCACTGATGGATGCCCGCAGCATTGCGGCCACCACGGCCAACGGCGGCATTCTGACCCCGGCTACCGATATCGACTATGATCCCACCGTGCCGGAGTATCAGTACGATCCTTCCAGCTACGATACCCGCGTGTATCAGGGCTTTGGCAAGGGCGATTACGATGCCCTGCTCAAGCTTGGCCCCAACATCAAGGACTGGCCCGAAATTGCACCGCTGGGCGATAACCTGCTGCTGAAGGTGGCATCTTACATCACCGACCCTGTCACCACCACCGACGAGCTGATCCCCTCCGGTGAGACTTCGTCTTACCGTTCCAATCCTCTGGGCCTGGCCGAGTTCACCCTCAGCCGCAAGGACCCGGAGTATGTGGGCCGTGCCAAGGCCGTGCAGGCCGAAGAAAAGGCCCGCCGTGCAGGCGAGGGCAGCGCCGAGGTGCTGGCCCAGCTGCACAAGGTGCCCGGCTGCGAAAACCTGACTTGGAACGATGTGCAGATCGCATCCACCATCTTTGCCGTCAAGCCCGGCGATGGTTCTGCCCGTGAGCAGGCGGCCAGCTGCCAGCGTGTGCTGGGGGCCGGTGCCAACATCGTTACCGAGTACGCCACCAAGCGCTACCGCTCCAACCTCATCAACTGGGGCATGCTGCCGTTGCAGCTGGTGGGCGCAACGCCCTTCGGTCTGGGCGACTATGTCTTTATCCCGAATGTCCGCGAGGCCCTCAAGGGCGACCTGCAGGACATCAAGGCCTATGTGCTGGGCGACACCGCAAAAGAGTTCAGCCTGTACATGGCCCCGCTGACCGCCGACGAGCGCAAGATCCTGGCCGACGGCTGCCTGATCAATTTCTATAAGCACTGATATGATAGAAGGCTTCCTCTTTGGGGGAAGCCTTTCTCTGGCTTTCTTGGGAGGTTCATTTTCCATGCCCGGCGATCTTCACAACCATTCCACCTGTTCCGATGGCTCTGTGCCCATCCACCGCCTGCCGCTCATGGCGGCGCGGGCGGGGCTGGACACCATGGCCATTTCCGACCACGACACCCTGCTCAGCGTGAACTACTGCTATGAGCACCCTGTACAGGACGGCGTGCGCCTGCTCCCGGCCACCGAGCTGACCGGCTATGACCATGAGCATAGGCATCGCGTGCACCTGCTGTGCTACTTCCCGGATCCGGAAAGCCGGGAGCTGAAGGAGCACTGCGACATCCTGCGCCAGCGCCGCAACGAGTGCGGCCTGCAAAGCGCAAAGGAGATCGAAGCGCTGTACCCGCAGTTCCGCACGGAACAGGCACTGGAATATGCAAAGGACAGCGGTGTGCTGTTCAAAAGCGGCATTATGGAAGCGCTGCACCAACTGGGGCTGTGCGATGCTGTGTACGGCAAGCTGTACAGTTATCTCTTTGGCTGGGAGCCGCGCGGTGTGGTGCTGCATCAGGTAAAGTATCCATCGGTGCAGGAAGTGATCGCCACGGCAAAAGCTGCCGGTGCGGTGCTGGTATTTGCACACCCGACCGTTTACAAGAGCATGCCGCTGGTGCGTCAGCTTGCCAAAGAGGGCATCATCGATGGCATTGAGGTGGAGCACCCCCGCAACAGCCCGGAGGACAGGGCCGAGTGTGCTGCTCTGTGTGAGCAGTATGGGCTGATCCATACCGGCGGTACGGACTTCCACGGTGCAAACCACAAGGTGCCGCACCCGGTGGGTACCTGTACCACGGCAGACGATCAGGTGGCCCGCATTCTGGAGCTGGCCCACAAGCGCCGCGGTATTGATGTGTGACCCGGTCACATTGACATTCCGGCACGCTGCTCTATAATAGAAGCAGACGATCTTCGTCGGGATTTCTGTCAAAAAGAGAGGATTTTGAACTATGAGCAAGGAATTCAGCTTCCCGAACAGCGGCACCTGTTCCAAGCAGACCAACTTTGTGCTGAACGATGACCACACCATTGCGTCCATGGAGGTCATTGGCGGCTGCAACGGCAACCTGAAGGGCATCTGCCGTCTGGTCAAGGGCATGAAGGCCGAAGATGTGATCGACCGCATGGAGGGCACGCTCTGCGGCTTCCGCAATACCAGCTGCCCGGATCAGATCGCCAAGAACCTGAAAAAGGCTCTGGCCGAAATGGACTGAAAAATCAAACAGCGAAGGGGGAGATGCCTGCGGGTATCTCCTTTTTGTTTTCCCATCCCGACAGAAAGAGATGTTTTTTTTCTGTGCTTCGGGGCTATACTTCTTGTGAAAACGAATTTCATCAGCAAGGAGCGGGCAAATGAGTATTTGGGAAAAACTTGGCTTTGGCGGGTACAAGGGCTTTTCGCACGAGTCGGATCAGCTGCTGCGCAGTGCGGTGGAGCTTGCCGGGAACCTTGGCTGCGAAAAAGCCGATACCGGCCATCTGCTGCTGGCGATCCTGCAGCAGGATCACGGGGCGGCAGCACGGTTTCTGGAGGGCAAGCAGATCCGGGAACCGGAGGTGCGCCGTCAGCTGGCCGAGAGCCGCCGCGCACCGGCTTTGCATCTGGATCGCTACGCTCTTGCGCCGGACCTCAAGCGCACCATGGATTACGCCATCATCGGGGCACAGAACGCGCACCTGAACCGGGCCGAGCCGGAACATCTGCTCTGCGCCATGCTGGAGGATGACGGCTGCACAGCAGGCATCCTGCTGGCATCCATGGGCGTGCAGCTCACAGATGCCGTGCGGGAGTGCCGCCAGCTGTCCGGGCAGTTCGTACTGCCGTATCAGACGCGGACCACGGTCAGTGCGCCGCGCGGCAGCCGCGCCAGTGATAAGTACTGCCGGGATCTGACCCGCCGTGCTGCGGAACGGGAACTGGACCCGGTGTTCTGCCGGGAAGCAGAGCTGGACCGCATGGTGGAGATCTTATGCCGCCGTCAGAAGAACAACCCCTGCCTTGTGGGGGAGCCGGGCGTGGGCAAGACCGCCCTTGCCGAAGGGCTGGCCCAGCGCATTGCCACGGATCGTGTGCCCCGTGCGCTCAAGGGCCGCCGTCTGCTGGCACTGGATATGGCCAGCCTTGTGGCGGGCACCAAATACCGCGGTGACTTTGAGGAGCGGTTCAAGAACCTGCTGGAAGAGCTGGTGCGGGACGGCAACTCCATCCTGTTCGTAGACGAGTTCCACACCATCGTGGGTGCCGGTGCGGCGGAGGGCGCCATCGATGCTGCCAGCATCTTAAAACCGGTGCTGGCCCGGGGCGAGATACAAATTATCGGCGCTACCACTACCGAAGAGTTCCGCACCCACATCCAGAAGGATGCCGCACTGGAACGCCGTTTCGGCAAGGTGCAGGTAGAGGAGCCTACGCCTGCGCAGGCGCTGGATATCCTCAATGGGCTTGCGCCGCGCTATGAGTGCTACCACAATGTCTGCCTTCCGCCGGAAGCGCTGCAGGCTGCGGTGGAGCTTTCGGTGCGATATCTGCCGGGGCGCTTTCTGCCGGATAAGGCCATCGACCTTGTGGACGAAGCCTGTGCGGCGGCACGCATCCGGGCCGAGCAGGCAAAGCAGTCAAAGCCCACGCTGATGCCGGACGATATCGCCCATGTGGTGGCGCAGGCCAGCGGTGTTCCGGTGGAGCGGGTAGGTGAGCAGGAGCGGGAACGGCTGGACAAGCTGGAAGAACGTCTCAACGCCGAGATCGTGGGCCAGAGCCGGGCTGTGGCTGCAGTGGCAGGTGCCATCCGGCGCAGCCGCACCGGTCTTGGCGAGCCGGGCCGGCCCATGGGTGCCATGCTGTTTCTTGGCCCCACGGGAGTGGGCAAAACGGCTCTTGCCCGGGCACTGGCGGTCAGCTGGTTCGGCAGCGAAAAAGCCCTGCTCAAATTTGATATGTCGGAGTATCAGGAGCAGCACACCGCTGCCCGGCTGCTGGGTGCGCCGCCGGGCTATTTGGGCCATGACGAGGGCGGACAGCTGACCGAAGCAGTGCGCCGCCGCCCTTACAGTGTGGTGCTGTTTGACGAGATCGAAAAGGCACACCCGGACATTCAAAACATCCTTTTGCAGATACTGGAAGATGGCCAGCTGACCGATGCCATGGGCCGCAAGGCGGATTTCCGCAACACCATCGTACTGCTCACCTCAAACCTCGGCGCACGTTTTTTGGCGGGTCAGAGCACGCCGCTGGGCTTTGCGGCGGGCAGCGAAGCCGTGTTTGAAAAGCAGTCTGCGCAGGCCATTGAGGAGGCAAAAAAGTGGTTCCGGCCAGAGCTGGCAGGCCGTCTGGACGAGATGATCGTATTCCGTCCGCTGGCCGACGACAGCCTGTGCGCCATTGCCGAAAAAATGCTGTGCCAGCTGGAGCAGCGTGCCGCCCGCAGCGGCTACCAGCTGCATCACACACCGCGGGTAGGGCAGGCGCTGGCAGCAAAGGCCCGCTCTGCCTACGGGGCCAGAGAACTGCGCCGCGCAGTGGACAGGGCAGTGGAGCAGGCACTTGCGGATCAGATCGCATCCGGCACGGCCTGCGTGGGCCAGCACTGGACAGCGGACTGCTCGGCGGATGGTGCTATCGTCCTGCGGGAGGACGAAACCGCAACACTGTAAAGCATCTGAAGCCCAAAATGACCGCCCTGAGTTACAAGACCCGGGGCGGTATTTTTTTGTCTGCAGGGGGCGGGCGGAAGCGATTCACGCAGGTTTTGGCGCGATTCACGCAGGTTTTGTTCTACTTTTTGCAAAAATATGGTATGCTTCCCTCAAAGCATACCCCCCCCCCGTAAATAAAACGAAACAAAAAGGAGAAAACTGTATGAAATTGCACAAGCTTATCCAGCGCGCTTCGGCGGCAGTTGTGGCCTCGGCCATGATACTGTCGGTGACACTGCCAACATTGGCTGCGGCCCCGGACGGAACGGGCAATGCCGCTGCGGCAGATATGTTAAGTTTGACGAACGGTACTGCCGCTTTGAGCGAGGAAGATGAAGGGCAAGATACCGGGATCACCGTCAACGACCAGAGGGTGCTTGTCAACAGTACCAAGGTCGATAATATCCGGATTCAGTATACAGGTGGCACGGATGTCAGCACCCTGACGATCCTGCAGGCAGTTGCCGGCGATCTGACGATCAAGGTAGATCCTACCATCGCGGGCTATGTTGATGTAGTGATGAAAACAGAAAGCGGTGCAGCTGTCGGCGGAAAACTGACCGTGACCGGTGCACACAACGTGACCATAACCGGTGAAACCATGGCGGCAGATCGAGCGGATATTGGCGATATCAGCGGTGATCTGACCCTGATCGCAACGGGTGAGGGCGGCATGGCGATCCGTCAGTGGATATCGGTCTGCGTTTCTTCTAATAGTGGCGAAAAGGCAATTTATGTCGGCAGCAACAGAGAAACGGAACAGTTTGAAAGCCGTATGGGGGATCCTTTCGTATGCCGCAGTTGGTATCCTTCGGAAGCTTATATCAGCGTCCGGAAAGCAACTACCTACCCGGTAACAGTGCATGGAGGAAAACTCAGTAACTCTGAGAATAACACGACCTTTTACAAAGGTGAAACTGTACGGGTGAAAACCTCCCGGCCAGAAAAGGGCCTGAAATTCAACCGCTGGTTTTTCCCGGCTGACGTAGAAACTACCGATGACCCGACAGGAACGGCCTTTTTCTTTACCATGCCAGACCATGCGGTGGAAGTGACGGCAAATTGGGAACTTTACACCGGCAGCGAACCGACGGTGTTCTGGGAATATTACACGTATAGCGGTTTGCTTACCCCGGATAATACTCCGCAGAATCCGGCTGACATGTCAAACATGACCGTTTCCTATGACTCTGCAAGCAGGGCATACACGGTCGACCTTAAGGACGATCTTTGGAGCTCGGTGGATTTCAAAGGCAACGAAAATCCGAACATCGAGGTCAAAGGTGAACTGGGAAATTCCGTCCATATTTCCGGTGCAAACAATGTAAGCATCGATATTGATTCCCAGGAGAGGAGAACAGATCTGAATGTGGATTGCGCCGGTACGCTGAGGCTGGAAAATAAAACCGGGAAATCTCCTCTGAAACTAAAACTGACCTATAAGCAGGCCGAAGGCGTGGGCTACACTGTGGTGCTGGACGGCGAAAAACTGGAAGAAGCGCCTGCTTATGAAAATGCCATCGTAAGCCTGAACGAGAGCCTGACCATTATCCCGGACATCTCGGACCCCATCCCGGATGATTCCGGTGCGGGCGGCGACAGCTCCGATGCCGCAGGGGCTCTTGTGGCAGCAGCTGTTGCGGGTGCTGCTGTCTTTGGCGGCTACACCATCATCACGGAACTGATGCTGCAGGATCTTCTGCCCGAGGGCGCGGCGATCCCCAAAAATCAGGCCCAGCTGGCAAAACTGGTCTGGCAGACGGCGGGTTTTCCGGAACCGGAAAATGCTTCTGCCTTTGCCAATATGACGGACCCCGAAACAGCCAAAGCTGCACAGTGGTGCGTGGAGCAGGGCTATTTGGATGCGGATTTCGATCCCGACAGATGGACCCCGAAATTCAAGGTCATCCAGACATGGAATAAGGCATTCCCCAAACAGTAAACATCCCCCCGAAGGGAGCGGAGACATCCGCTCCTTTTTTGTGCGTACGGGGCAGGGACATTGTGAGATTGGCTCTTGCATCCTTTTGGTTTTCTGTTATCATAGAAGCAACAGAATTGCAGGAGGAAGTCCATGCGCACATTATTTCTTTTGAATCCAACTGCCGGTAAGGCCGATTGCACCCGTACGCTGCCGCAGCAGATCAATGCTGCCGCCGCGCGTGCAGGGCTTGCGCCGGAAGAATATACCATTCAGGTCACAAATCACGCCGGTCATGCCCGGGAGCTGGCCAATGCCGCTGCGCAGCAGGCCCGGCAGAGCGGGGAAGAACTGCGGGTCTTCACTGCTGGCGGCGACGGCACCTTCAACGAAGCGCTCACCGGGATCTATGGCTATGCAAATGCAGCCGTGGGCTGTCTGCCCTTTGGCAGCGGCAACGATTTTCTGCGCACCTTTGGTACAAAGGAAGAGTTTCTGGATCTGGATGCCCAGCTGGCCGGTGGGCCGGTGAGCATCGATCTGATGCAGACCAGCCTTGGCCTTTCGGCCACCATCTGCGCTGCCGGTCTGGATGCGCAGGTTGCCTACGGCATCCCGAAGTTCCGGCGCATCCCGCTGTGCGGCGGCGAGATGGCCTATGTGCTTTCCATTGTGGAACAGCTGTGCGGACACATTGGCCGCAGGGTGGAGTACACCATCGATGGTGAAACGCTGGATGTGGACTGCCTGATGTGTGCCATCTGCAATGGCCGCACCTATGGCGGCGGCTTCTATGCAGCGCCGGAAGCACAGCCCGACGACGGCTGGCTGGATGTATATATCATCCGCAAGGTGAGCCGCGTGACCATTGCAAAGCTGCTGGGAATGTACAAGAGCGGCAAGCACTTCCAGAACGGTCAGCTCGTCAGGGCTGCAGAGCCGTACTTCATTTACCGCCGCGCAAAGCAGGTGAGCCTGCGCGCTGCGGATGGCCGCGGGCCGATCGTTGCCACGGCAGACGGTGAATGCGCACCCAAGGAGCAGATCACTGTACAGGTACAGCCGCTGGCAGGGCGCATCCTTCTGCCAAAGCCTGCTTTTGAGCGCTTTGCAGCGCAGAGGACGGCACAGAGTGCAGACCGAACATGAAAAACCAGAAGAAGAGACAGCTTTTTTGTCCAAGAAGAAAGCTGTCTCTTTTTCGCTGTACGGCTGATTTTTTCATCTGTCATAAATTCTTAACAAAAAGAAGCAAAAAAGGTCTTGATTTTTCGGGTCAAGATGAGTACAATACACTTAGCACTCAGAGAAATGGAGTGCTAAAGAACCAAAGAGCCGACATGAGGCCCTTTGGACACAGCAAAGTTTTAAATTATATTTTTACTATAGGAGGGCAAGAACTATGAAGATCATTCCTCTTGCAGACCGTGTTGTCATTAAGGCTGTTGAGGTTGAGGAGACCACCAAGGGCGGTCTGATCCTGACCGGCAGTGCTAAGGAAAAGCCTCAGGTGGCTGAGGTCATCGCTGTCGGCCCCGGCGGCGTTGTGGACGGCAAGGAAGTCAAGATGACTGTGAAGGTCGGCGACAAGGTCCTCACCAGCAAGTACTCCGGTACCGAGGTCAAGGTGGACGGCGAAGAGTGCACCATCGTCCGTCAGGGCGATATCCTGGCAGTCGTTGAGGACTGAGCGGTTTCCCCTCTGATATTTGAAAATTGAGCTTTAAAGGAGCGATTTGATTATGGCTAAGCAGATCAAGCAGGGCGAGGATGCCCGCAAGGCACTGTGTGCCGGTATCGATACCCTGGCAAACACCGTTAAGATCACCCTGGGCCCCAAGGGCCGCAATGTGGTGCTGGGCAAAAAGTTCGGTGCACCGGTCATCACCAACGATGGCGTGACCATTGCCAAGGAGATCGAGCTGAAGGACGAATTTGAGAACATGGGCGCACAGCTGGTGCGTGAAGTCGCTACCAAGACCAACGACGCAGCAGGCGACGGCACCACCACCGCAACCGTTCTGGCACAGGCCATGGTCACCGAGGGCATGAAGAATGTCACCGCCGGTGCAAACCCCATGGATATCCGCCGCGGCATGAGCAAGGCTGTTGCCAAGGCTGTTGAGACCATCAAGGCTCACAGCCAGAAGGTGAAGGACAGCAACGATATCGCCCGCGTCGGCACCATTTCTGCAGGCGACCCCGAGATCGGCCGTCTGATCGCCGAGGCTATGGAGAAGGTCACCTCCGATGGCGTTATCACCATTGAGGAGAACAAGACCACCGCTGAGACCTACAACGAGATCGTGGAAGGCATGCAGTTCGACCGCGGCTACCTCACCCCGTATATGGTCACCGATACCGACAAGATGGTGGCTGATCTGGACAACGCCGCCATCCTGATTACCGATAAGAAGATCAGCGTGATTCAGGATCTGGTCCCTCTGCTGGAGCAGGTGATGCAGAACGGTCTGAAACTGCTGATCGTTGCTGAGGACATTGAGGGCGAGGCTCTGTCCACTCTGATCGTCAACCGCCTGCGCGGCACCCTGAACGTCTGCGCTGTCAAGGCTCCCGGCTTTGGTGACCGCCGCAAGGAAATGCTGCAGGATATCGCAACCCTGACTGGCGGCACCGTGATCTCTTCCGATCTGGGCTATGAGCTGAAGGATGCTACTGTCCAGATGCTGGGCCATGCCCGTCAGGTGAAGGTCTCCAAGGAGAACACCACCATCGTTGGCGGTGCAGGCGATAAGGATGCCATCGCAGCCCGCATCGCTCAGATCCGCAGCCAGATCGAGGCCGCTACCAGCGATTTCGACCGTGAAAAGCTGCAGGAGCGTCTGGCAAAGCTGGCTGGCGGCGTGGCCGTCATCAAGGTCGGCGCTGCTACCGAAGTTGAGATGAAGGACAAGAAGCTGCGCATCGAGGATGCTCTGAACGCAACCAAGGCTGCTGTTCAGGAAGGTGTTGTTGCTGGCGGTGGCACTGCTCCTATCAATGCGATCCCCGCTGTGCGTGAGCTGTGCGACACGCTGGAAGGCGACGAGCGCACCGGTGCCAAGATCGTTCTGAAGGCTCTGGAAGCTCCTCTGCGCCAGATCGCTAAGAATGCCGGTCTGGAAGGCAGCGTCATCATCGACAAGATCATCTCTGCCAACAAGCCCAACTACGGCTTTGATGCTCAGAACGAGGTCTTTGTGGACGATATGATCGCCGCTGGCATCGTTGACCCCACCAAGGTCACCCGTTCCGCTCTGGAGAACGCAGCCTCCGTCGCTGAGATGGTGCTGACCACCGAAAGCCTGGTCGCTGACCTGCCGGAACCCCCTGCTGCACCCGCTGCTGCAGGCGGTGACATGGGCGGTATGGGCGGCATGTACTAATAACTGCCTAAAAACCGCATGAATCCTTGATTTTTGGAGCGCGCAAAAGCGGATTTACGCCAAACTTACGCCACTTACGCCAAAAATCAAAGCGCACTATAGGGTAACAAAATCGGCACTCGCTGAAAAGCGGGTGCCGATTTTTGTGTCACGAAAAGCTGATGGATGCTGCACGCTACACACCGTCAGCTTTTTCGTTTACAGGGGAAAAAGTGGGTGGTATAATAGAAATAGATTTTTGTAAGAGCGCCTTCATAGTCAAGACTATAAAAGAATACGGATAAGCATAAAACCGGTGGATGATATGAAAATTCTGGATAACATCACCAATACCGTTCGAGATGATTTACGGGTCGAAATCAAAAAAGGCAGCAGGGTGTCTATTGCGGCAGCCTGCTTTTCGATGTATGCCTACAAAGAGCTAAAGAAGCAGCTGGAAACCATAGACGAGTTTGAATTTATCTTTACATCCCCCACGTTTGTGAAAGAAAAGGCTGAAAAGCAGAAGCGGGAGTTCTACATTCCCCGCATTTCTCGTGAAACGAGCCTTTACGGTACAGAGTTTGAAATCAAACTGCGCAATGAGATGACCCAGAGAGCCATCGCAAAGGAATGCGCAGACTGGATCAGGAAAAAGGCAACGTTCAAATCGAACACCACCGGCGAAAATATGGCTGGCTTCATGACGGTGGATTCCGGTGCAGCACAGACCGCTTATATGCCGATTGGCGGCTTTACGACAGTCGATATTGGCTGTGAGCGTGGAAATAACAGCTACAACATGGTCAACTGCATGGAGGCACCGTTCGCACAGCAGTACATGAAGCTGTTCGATTCTCTTTGGAACGACCGGGACAAAATGCAGGATGTCACCGATGTGGTTCTGGAAAATATCAGCACGGCTTATGCAGAAAATTCCCCGGAGTTCATCTACTTTATGACGCTGTATCATGTGTTCAGCGAGTTTTTGGACGACATCTCAGAAGACGAATTGCCGAATGAGGCAACCGGCTTCAAGCAGAGCAAGATCTGGAGCCTGCTGTACGACTTCCAGAAGGATGCGGTGCTTGCCATCATCAATAAACTGGAAAAGTACAACGGCTGTATCCTTGCGGACAGTGTTGGCCTTGGTAAGACCTTTACCGCACTGGCTGTCGTAAAGTATTATGAGAACCGAAACAAGTCGGTTCTTGTGCTGTGCCCCAAAAAGCTGGCGGAAAACTGGAATACCTACAAGGACAACTATGTGAACAACCCGATTGCATCGGATCGGCTGAACTATGACGTCCTGTTCCACACAGACCTGTCCAGAAGCAGCGGAAAATCGAATGGCCTCGATCTGGATCGCCTGAACTGGGGCAACTACGATCTGGTCGTCATTGATGAATCGCACAATTTCCGTAATGGAATCGGAACTCATAGCAAGACACAGGACAACCGTTACCAGCGTCTGATGGATAAGGTGATCCGTGCCGGAGTTAAGACCAAGGTGCTGATGCTTTCGGCAACGCCGGTCAACAACCGCTTTGTGGATTTGAAAAATCAGCTGGCCCTTGCCTATGAGGGAAGCTCCGAGTATCTGGATGAGAGGCTGAACATCTCAAAGAGCATTGAGGACATCTTCAAGCAGGCGCAGAAAGCCTTTAACGCATGGAGCAAGCTGAAACCAGAAGAGAGAACCACGGATGCGCTGCTACGGACATTGGATTTCGACTTCTTTGAGCTGCTGGACAGTGTGACCATCGCACGTTCTCGGAAGCATATCGAGAAGTACTATAACACCAACGCTATCGGAAAGTTCCCGGAGCGGCTGAAGCCGATTTCTGTTCGTCCATGCCTGACAGACCTGAATAATGCCATCAACTACAATGAGATTTACGATCAGCTGATACAGTTGCGCCTGTGCGTCTATATGCCCTCCAACTATATCTTCGCAAGTAAGATCCAGAAGTATCAGGAGCTGACGCACAATAAGGGCGAGAATCTGACCCAGAGAGGTCGTGAGCAGGGCATTTGCAGGCTGATGAGTATTAACCTGCTGAAACGGCTGGAAAGCTCTGTATGCTCGTTCCAGTTGACCCTGACGCGCATCAAGAAGCTGATTGATGGTACGATTCAGTCCATTGACCAGTTTGAACGCTCCGGCCATGCCGATCTGGATATGTACGACATGACCGGAGACGATTTTGACATGGACGATGAAAATACTGGCTTTTTCACCGTCGGCAAGAAAGTCAAAATCGACCTTGCGGATATGGATTGGAAGAGCTGGCGCACGGAGCTTCGGAAAGATGCAGAAATTCTGGAACTGCTGACCTTTATGGTGGCAGACATTACGCCGCAGCATGACACAAAGCTGCAAGAGCTGTTCAAGCTGCTGTCTGAAAAAATTGAGCATCCGATCAATGCCGGCAACAGAAAAGTGCTGATTTTCTCTGCATTTTCGGATACGGCAGAGTACCTTTTTGACAATGTGAGTACGTTTGTAAAGCAGAAATATGGGCTGAACACCGCCGTTATTACCGGCTCGATTGATGGACGCACCACGATCAAGGGCTTCAAGGCAACGCTCAACAACGTGCTGACCTACTTCTCTCCCATTTCCAAAGACCGGGATGTTCTGATGCCCGGTAGTACCACGGAAATTGATGTGCTGATTGCGACAGACTGCATTTCTGAAGGCCAGAACTTGCAGGACTGCGATTATCTGATCAACTATGACATTCACTGGAACCCGGTGCGCATCATCCAGCGTTTTGGACGAATCGACCGTATCGGCAGCAGAAACCAGTACATCCAGCTTGTGAATTTCTGGCCCGATCTGACACTGGACGATTACATCAACCTGAAATCCCGTGTGGAGACCCGCATGAAAATCACCGTTATGACCTCTACCGGCGATGATGACCTTATCAACCCCGAAGAAAAGGGCGATTTGGAGTATCGCAAGGCACAGCTGAAACGCTTGCAGGAAGAGGTCGTGGACATCGAAGATATGTCGGACGGAATCTCCATTATGGATCTGGGACTGAACGAGTTCCGGCTCGACCTGCTGGATTACATCAAACACAACGGCAATCTGGACAAGAAGCCCCATGGACTTCATGCGGTGGTTCCGGCTACGGATGAACTGCCGGAGGGCGTGATCTTCGTTCTGAAAAACATCAATAACAGCGTCAATGCGGATAATCGCAACCGTATCCATCCGTTCTACATGGTCTACATCGGAATGGATGGGCAGATCGTCTGCGACTATCTGAACCCCAAAAAGATGCTGGACGATATCCGGCTGCTGTGCCGTGGAAAGTCTGAGCCGATCAAAGAGGTGTACGAACGCTTCAATCGGGAAACAGACGACGGAAAGGACATGGCAGAAATGTCCGAATTGCTGAGTGAAGCCATTGATTCGATCATTGATGTTAAGGAAGAAAGCGATATCGACAGTCTTTTTAAGCGCGGTGGAACAACAGCATTGCTTAGTCAGGTGTCTGGGCTGGATGATTTTGAGTTGATTTGTTTTCTTGTCGTGAAATGAACACATAGAGGTGAAAAACGTGCTGGACTTGCCTGTATCTACCGAGTTTAATAAACGCATCCCGAAGCAGAAGTTCTATGAGAACATCGCTGTCACTCCGGCTATGAAGAAGGCCTTTGTCGAGCAGATCAAAATCATCTACTGGCGCAATAAGATTGCTGCCACCACCCTGAATCTGGCTGCTGGTGGGCAAGTGACGGAGATCGAGGTATTCGAGGTGCGGCTGTCTGCCCCGGAGCTGGACGAGAGTGTGCTGCGCCAGATCGACCGGGAAATTCCGTATCACATCCTCTTTTTGCTGGAATACGAGGGCAAGTATCGTGCTGTCATCGGCTACAAGGAGGCTGCGGCGGGCAAGACAGCCTTTAAGGTTGATCACTATTATTCTACGGACTGGCTGGACGAGGAGGACCTGCCGGTGCATCTGGAAGGGCTTACGCTGGATGCTGTATACGAGAACTTTGTCCGGCAGATCGCAGGTGATGCGCTTGGTGCAGGAGAAAGCACATCCCTGAAAGACAGCGTGGAGCAGCAGAAGCAGCGAGAGCAGCTGGAAAAGCAGATTGTGGCACTGGAAGCTAAAATCCGTAAGGAAAAGCAGCCGAAAAAGAAATTTGAGATGGTTCGAAAAATTAAAATGTTAAAGGAAAGGCTGAAAGATGTCTAATTCAATGATTTCAAAGCATAGCAAATCAGCTTTTGACGAGTCTGAATCAATCAGAATTCTAGAGGAACTTTTGGAATCAACACGTGAAATTAAAACTTTTTTTAGCGAAAATGATCGAACTCCAAATTATGATGGAACATTTGAACTTGTAAACAATGAATGTGAACCTGTCAAGCAATTTATCGTCCAAATAAAAAAAGTTGACAAATTGATACAGAATACAAAAGGAAAAAACATTGGAAAATATGATTATTCACTCAAAACAAATTTCTTGCAGTATGTTAAGGACAAGGTGACGGAATGTCCGGCAATTTACTTTGTCGTAGATCTTTCGACCAAAAAGGTATTCTGGATATATCTTTCAGATGAAACGCTCATGCGATTGAATTTTGAAGGAAAAAAGACAGTGATGTATCATTTTCAGGAGACAGAGTTTATTTCTGATATCAATGCTTTCATTTTAGAAATGAGGCATATCGCTCAAGAACGCAATCGACTTTTTGTATATAAAACATCTCAGCAGATTTCGGAACTTCAAGATGCTGTGGATTACCTTAACCAGCACTTGAATGGTGATTTGAAGAAGATAAAGGAACGTGTTTTTCCGGATTTGTGGAGGATTGGCATTAAGTATAGCTCGAACCGTGATATTCAGGTTAATGATAGAACGATTCAAGTTGCTGGGTGTGTTGCGTTGTATCCTCAAATGCGTGGAAATCTTGACACAGGAGTGCACGAATATGACTGGAATATAAAAGAAAATATGTTTACACATTTTTCTTTTATATCTGAAACCGATTTGAAGAAATATAGTAAAAACACACTGCATGAAATTATTCAAAACTATTTTAGAATCGGAATACAGAACGACTGCTTACCGACACTTGTGCTGTTAGAACAGGTGGAGGACTTTATTGAAAAAAGCAACTGTTTCTTTGAAAAATCAAAATCGAATATATACTTGCCATCGAATATTTGCCGTAGATTCGTTTTATTGCATAATTACATGTGCTTTGTCCTCTCAGGATATGCATCTTCAGATAAGGAAATTGCATATGTAAAACGGACAAATGAAATCCTCTCTCATGGAAGAAAAAATTTCTACGATATCTTTGAGTGCGCACGTTCATGTCCGGAAGATTTCAAAAAATATTGTGCTTCTGGAAGGGATGATGAAAACCGTTTTCGAGGAAGTATGCTTGAGCTTTTGACAGATGAAAGTGTACGGTGGCTTTTGGCAATTCTTGAACTTGAAAAACGGAAGGTGCAAGAGATTGCTCCTGTTTGGAGATATCATTGGTACGATTTGGTTCAACTCAATAAACCTGATTATATTTCCAGATGCAATGATATATGCGGAAAACTGTTTTCTAAGTTGCCTGATTTGTACGAAGAAACGTATCATAATATCTTTGACACAAATAAATATCTTCTTCAAAATAGATATGTTTACAAGCTGATTTGTGACAGCCTCGATAATTCAAAATATTTAGGGATAGAGTCTCAATGCTATCAGGCAAAAAAATTCAGTATACAGATGGAACCGTCTCTTTCGTTGGATTTCCCAAATGGGGATATCCCAGAGGGACTTATGTCGGCAACTGGAAGCATGTCGATAGGAATGTTTGTACAGAAGCGAAAACTATACTACGATTCGATTTGTTGCCTTCTTTATCGTGGTATCTGTAAAGGACTGGAATTTGAGGAGACAGATTTGCCACTATATGAACATGAAAACGTTAAATTCTATTTATAAAAACGAGAGGTTATCTGATGGAAACTCTAAAAATGCACAGCCTTGACGGTGTACAGCGCAACATTGAGCTGATCGGCAAGCTGTTCCCCAATGCAATTACCGAGGTGAAACGCAACGGCAAGGTAGAACACGCCATTGATTTTGACGTTCTGCGGCAGGAGCTTTCCGACTCCATCGTGGAGGGCCGGGAAGAGCGCTACCAATTTACATGGCCGGACAAGAAAAAGGCGATGCTGGCGGCCAATGCGCCCATTACGGCAACGCTGCGCCCGGTTGTGGCAGACAGTGTGGGCAAGGACGGCACGCCCGGCGGCTTTGACAGTGAAAACCTCTACATCGAGGGCGATAATCTGGAAGTGCTGAAGCTTTTGCAGGAGACCTATCTGGGTAAGGTCAAGATGATCTACATTGACCCGCCGTACAACACCGGCAATGACTTTGTTTATAATGATGAATTTGGAATGAGGGGCGAGGAATGGAACGCCACCAGCGGAAACTATGATGAAGAGGGAAACCAGATCGTTGGCAGGCTGGAACTGAATACAGAGAGCAACGGTCGATTTCATACGGATTGGCTCAATATGATTTATCCGCGCCTGAAATTAGCAAAGGATTTGCTTGCAGATGATGGGGTTGTTTTTATTAGCATTGATGATAGTGAGCAAGGAAATCTCAAAAAAATATGCGATGACATTTTTGGCGAATGCAATTTTGTGAATACCGTGATTTGGGAAAAGCGTTACAGTCCTCAAAATGCTGTACAGTGGTTTTCTGAAAATCATGATTTTATTTTGGTATATGCAAAAAATAAAATGATTTGGCATCCACAGCTTTTGGAACGAACGGATGAGATGAACGCTCGATATACAAATCGAGATAATGATCCTCGTGGTCCATGGAAGGCAAGCGACTCTTATGCACAGGCGGGGCATGGAACAAAAAATCAATTTTACATCTTGACGGCACCAAATGGAAAAAAGCATTATTTGCCAAGCGGACAGTGCTGGAGATATACAGAAGAAGCAATGCAAAAGTTGATTCAAGATAATCGAGTATGGTTTGGTGAAGATGGAAATAATGTTCCTGCCATCAAAAAGTTTTTGAGTGAAGTAAAACAAGGGATGGCTTGTCAAACAATTTGGAACTATGAAGATGTTGGGCATAGCCAAGAGGGGAAAAAGGATGTCAAAAGCTTATTCCCTGATAGAGTTCCATTTGATACACCTAAACCTGTTCGTCTTATTAAGAGGATTATTCAACTTTCAGGACAAGATGATTTTATTGCAATGGATTTCTTCTCTGGTTCTGCTACCACTGCCCATGCTGTGATGCAGATGAATGCAGAAGATGGTGGACACCGAAAGTTTATCATGGTGCAGTTGCCGGAAAAGACGGACGAGAAGAGCGAAGCGTACAAGGCTGGCTATAAGAACATCTGCGAAATCGGCAAGGAACGTATCCGCCGTGCGGGCAAGCAAATTCTGTCCGCAGTGGGAGGACGGTTGTCAATGGATGGAGTGCGGCTTGACACAAACTCCACTCTCAACACTCCAAACTCCACACTGGATATGGGTTTCCGGTGTTTGCGGTTGGACAGCAGCAATATGGAAAACGTCTACTACACGCCGGAAGAAATCAGCCAGCAGGATCTGTTCTCGCTGGTGGATAACGTAAAACCTGACCGTACCCCGGAAGATTTGCTGTTCCAGGTGATGCTGGATCTGGGTGTGCTGCTGTCCAGTCCCATTGAGGTGAAAGAGAGTGCGGGCAAAAAGGTGTTCAATGTGGCAGATGGTTTCCTGCTGGCCTGCTTTGACCATGATGTGACCGAGGAGACCGTCAAGTCTATTGCTCAGATGAAGCCCTACTATGCCGTGTTCCGTGACAGCTCCATAGCAAACGACAGTGTTGCGACAAACTTTGACCAGATTTTTGAAACGTATAGCCCGGAGACGGTAAGGAAGGTACTTTGATGATGACTGAAATTAAATATCCCGAAATCGATCTTTATCACTATACATCTATAGAGTCACTCATGTCTATTTTGCAAAACGAGACGATTCGCCTGACAGATTATCGATTCTTAAACGATACGCAGGAATTATCATACGCTCTTGCATGGTTGAAAAGCATTTTACAGTCAAGGTCAGAGGATGATTTTGTCAAAAAACTTTTGATTGCAATTGAAAACATTGAGCATGGAAAAATTGAGCGCATAAAAGGCGTTGGAGAGAATCTCCCTTATGTTCACAATAGTTTGTGTGATGTGAAGTACTATATTTTATCTTTGTCGCAAAGTTTCGATGATCTTCCGATGTGGCGAATGTATGCGAAAAATGGATGCTGTATAAAGTTCAATAGTCAGAAAATGTATGAATTTTTTTATGGCTTTCGCGATGCGAATCTGAAAAATGGCGTTACAAATTTAATAAACGGGAAAGTAAATTATCACGTGAGAAACGAGCTTGAGGATAGAATAAAGCTTTGGTGTAGTTTGAAGAATGAACTGATGATTTATGACGATATATTAAGGTTTTGCCTGCTTATAAAATCACCATCGTTTTCTTTTGAGCATGAGTATCGAATTGGTATTCCTTTTGAAGACCAATACATGGATAAGAATTGCTCAAAGGAGTTCTTTCTGTCAGGAACAACGATTCGTCCACAACTGGAATTGAAAAATTTTCCGATTAGAGATATTGTGGAAGAAATAACTATCAGTCCGTTTGTTACTTCAGAACTAACAAAAATAGGGATGCAGGAACTTTTGGCTTCAAAAGGAATTTCACCTAGTATTGTGAAGTTGTCGAATGTTCGGATAAGGTAAGAAAGGCGGCTTTCCGTGGCAGAAAGAAGAAGAAAAGAATCTATCCGTAGTTCCGCAGCGGAGTACCTGACCTTTGTGGCATCCACAGGCGAAAGCGATGTAAGCTTTGAAATGCGCTATGAGGATGAAAACATCTGGCTGACGCAGAAGATGATGGCGGCACTGTATGATGTGGATGTGCGCACGGTCAACGAACATATCAAAAAAATCTATGCAGACGGCGAACTGACCGAGCAGGCAACTATCCGGAAATTCCGGATAGTTCAGACCGAGGGCACTCGGCAGGTCAATCGGGAACTGACACATTATAATTTGCAACTGATTATTGCAGTCGGCTTCAAGGTGAACAACCAGCGGGCGGTGCAGTTCCGCAAGTGGGCGGGGCAGATCGTCAAGGACCACACCATTCAGGGCTGGACAATGGATGTGGAACGGCTGAAAAAAGGCCACATGTTCACCGATGAATATTTTGAGCGTCAGTTGCAGCAGATTCGTGAAATTCGTCTGTCGGAGCGCAAGTTCTACCAGAAAGTGACGGATTTGTACGCAACAGCGTTTGATTACGACAAGGATGCCAAGACGACCCGGCTGTTCTTCCAGACGGTTCAGAACAAGATGCACTATGCTGTGCATCGCCACACGGCGGCGGAACTGATCGTGGAGCGTGCCGATGCCAACAAGGAACACATGGGGCTTACCACATGGGAAAATGCGCCGGACGGAAAAATCCTGAAAGCAGATGTGACGGTGGCCAAGAACTACCTGAGCAAAGAGGAAATGAACTATCTGGAGCGTATTGTGTCGCTCTATCTGGATTATGCCGAGCTGCAAGCGGAACGCAAGATTCCCATGAGCATGGAGGACTGGGCAAAGCGGCTGGATGGTTTTCTGGAGTTCAACGGCAACGAACTGCTGACAGGCCCCGGTAAAATCAGCGCAGAGCAGGCAAAACTCCATGCGGAAACCGAATACGAAAAGTATCGTGTCATTCAGGATCGCCTGTATGAAAGTGACTTTGACCGGTTCCTGATGCTGGAGCAGGAGGTAAACCACAAAGATGAAGTTTAGTTTTAAGATTCAGCAGTACCAGACGGATGCTGTGGATGCGGTGGCACGGGTCTTTCAGGGTCAGCCCTACAATGCAGGCGTGTCGTACCTGCGGGATATGGGAAACCTGTCTGCACAGCCGCAGCAGTTGAGCCTTGTTTCCAATGGGGACGATGCAACACAGGTGGAGTTGCTGGATTTGATCAACGATTCCGGTTTTAAGAACGAAGCAATCCAACTGACCGAGCAGGAGCTGCTTCAGAACATCCGCACATTGCAGGCAGAAGCAAACATCCATCAGTCGGAAAAGCTGGTTGCCCCGCTGGGCAGGTGTTCTCTGGATATTGAGATGGAAACCGGCACAGGCAAGACCTATGTTTACATCAAGACCATGTTCGAGCTGAACAAGCGGTATGGTTGGAGCAAATTTATCGTTGTTGTGCCGAGTATCGCCATCCGTGAAGGCGTAAAGAAGTCCTTTGAGATCACTGCCGATCACTTTATGGAGTGCTACGGCAAAAAGGCACGGTTCTTTATCTACAACAGCAGCAACCTGAATCAGTTGGATTCCTTTTCCAGCAATTCCGGCATCAATGTCATGATCATCAACACGCAGGCGTTTGCCGCCTCCATGAACGAGGACAAGAACGTGGAAGGCCGCAAGGGTGATGCCGCTGCGAGAATTATCTACACCAAGCGGGATGAGTTCGGCTCCCGCCGCCCGATTGATGTGATTGCCGCCAACCGCCCGATCCTGATTCTGGACGAACCGCAGAAGATGGGCAAAGAGGACTCTGCCACTCAGAAAGCCCTGAAAAAGTTCAATCCACTTTTCACACTGAATTACTCTGCTACCCACGCCAAGCAGCATAATCTGATTTACGTTCTGGATGCGCTGGACGCTTACAATAAGCGACTGGTCAAGAAAATCGAAGTCAAAGGCTTTGAGGTCAAAAATCTGCGTGGTACGGACAAGTATCTGTATCTGGAAAGCATCATCATCTCCCCGAAAAATCCGCCACGGGCAAAAGTGGAGATGGAGGTCAGCCACCAGAACGGCACGAAGCGAGAGTTCCATACGTTGGATGTGGGCGATAATCTTTATTACATCTCCGATAAAATGGAGCAGTACAAGGGCTTCGTGGTGTCGGAAATCGACCCGATCACGGGCGTTGTGACCTTTACGAACGGAGACACCATCCGCAAAGGCGATGTCACCGGCGATGTTTCCGAAAATGATATGCGCCGGGTGCAGATCCATGAAACGATCCTTTCGCACTTTGAAAAAGAGCAGGAACTTTTCAAACTGGGCATCAAGACTCTTTCGCTGTTCTTCATCGACGAAGTGGCAAAATACCGCCAGTACGATGAAGACGGAAACGAGCTGCTGGGCGAGTACGGCAAGATTTTTGAGCAGGAGTATCTTTCGGTTCTGAATGAGCATCGCACCCTGTTCGACCCTGCTTATACAGCCTATCTGGATTCAACCGATGTGCATGATGTCCACAAGGGCTATTTCAGCATCGACAAGAAAGGTCACAGCGTCAACAGTTCGGTCAAGCGTGGCTCAGATATGTCGGATGACATTTCTGCCTATGATCTGATCCTGAAAAACAAGGAACGTCTGCTGTCCTTTGAAGAGCCGACCCGGTTCATCTTCTCCCACTCCGCACTGCGGGAAGGTTGGGATAACCCGAATGTGTTCCAGATCTGCACCCTGAAGCACAGCGACAGCACCACGCAGAAACGGCAGGAAGTAGGCCGTGGTCTGCGTCTGTGCGTGAATAAGGACGGAAACCGCATGGATGCGGAAGTGCTGGGAGATAAGGTGCAGGATATTAACGTCCTGACCGTTATTGCCAGCGAGAGCTATGCAGGGTTTGTAGACGGACTGCAAAAGCAGACCGAAGCAGTGTTGTATGACCGCCCCCGAAAGGCAGACATTGCATATTTCACCGGCAAGACCATCAGGCTGGATGGCAAAACCGTCAAGGTGGATGACCGTCAGGCACGGACAATTTATCAGTATCTTGTCCGCAATAACTATGTGGATGAGCAGGACAACATCACGCAGGACTACCGGGACGATGTGCAGGCCGGAACACTTGCACCGGTGCCGGAAACGCTGAAGCCCATTGAAGAGGGCGTGCACACGCTTGTGCAGGCAATTTATGATGACAGTATGCTCAAGTCCATGTTTGAGGATGGCAACAAGCCGAAAGTGCTGGAAAATCCGCTGAACGACCGGTTTGAAAAAGCAGAGTTCCAGAAGCTCTGGCAGACGATCAACCACAAATACGCCTATACGGTGGATTTTGATTCTGAGGAACTGATTCAGAAAGCAATCGCACACATTGACAGCGAACTGTACGTCAGCCGGTTGCAATACACCGTCACCTATGCTGGTCAGAAAGATGTTCTGAGTGCCGATATGGTGCGGGAAGGCAGCAGTTTCAACGACGCAAAACGCAAAACGGATGTGCTGCGGAATGCGCATAACGGACAGGTTGCGTATGATCTGATTGGTAAAATTGCAGAGAGCACAACGCTGACCCGGCGCACCGTCGCACGGATTTTGCAGGGCATCAAGCCGACGACCTTTGCGATGTACCAGAACAACCCGGAAGAATTTATCACAAAGGTGATCCGGCTGGTCAAGGAGCAGAAAGCTACCATGATCGTGGAGCATATCACCTATGATACCATCGAGGGCAGCTACGACAGCAGCATCTTTACGGCAGAGAAACACGCTCTGACGATGGATAAGGCTTACAAGGCACAGAAGGCGATTCAGGATTACGTTTTCACCGATGGCACAGCGGAAAAGAGCGTAGAACGGAAGTTTGCGGAAAATCTGGACGGTGCAGAGGAAGTCTTTATCTATGCAAAACTGCCGAAAGGCTTCTATATTCCGACCCCGGTTGGACACTACTCCCCGGACTGGGCAATCGTGTTCCATGAAGGCAAAGTGAAGCACATCTATTTTGTAGCAGAAACCAAAGGTACAATGGAGAGCCTGAACCTGCGTCCGATCGAGAAATCCAAGATCGACTGCGCCAAGAAGCTCTTTGCAAAATTGTCAGATGGACTTGTGACATACGACCATGTGGACAGCTATCAGGAGTTGATGAATAAGGTGCTGCAGTGACCAGTACAAAATGAATCATGAAGCGGCTGTTTGCGTAGATGCAGATGGCCGCTTCTGCATTTGACATCCTGATCGGGAGTGTGAGCGATAATATAGGGCTGCGATGAGTTTGAACGAATCAGCGATGCAATCGCACAGTCTGCATCCACCGGATGCAGTTCGAGGGTTTGGGTGCTCCCAACAAGTATTTTGCAACGCAAATGGTGTTTGTATAGACAGACACATTGCTTGCAGATGCAGACGATGTATATACGTCTGCCCTGCTTGCGGGCGCTATAAAGCCTCTCAATGTGCCTTCCAAATTTGAAAATCATTTTGCAATCAGGACCGTCAGCTTTCAAGTTCAACTTGAAGCTGGCGGTTATTTTTTTGCTCAGGAAGTTTTCGAGTTTGCAATCGCAGCAAGCAGGGCGAGTTGGTACCAACTCACGATTTTTGAATCTGATTTTACAAATCCGACTTCAAAAACGATTGTTGGGCTTCGCCAAAACCCGATATTCAGCACATAAACTGTGCCGACTGCGTATCTTAACAGACGCTGAATAAGCAAATTTCTTGTAGAAAAAATCGTTTCCGAAAAATCATCGTTGATTCATTCAATATTGCACAAAACCGGAACTATTACTTCCGGTTTTGAAGGCAAAAAGCGGAAGTATCACTTCCTAAAAAATCGAGCAATTTTATGGTATGCTCTATCCAGAGCCGTTCACAAGAACCGGACCTCCCAAGTCCGGTTTTCTCCCTCAAAACCGGACCTGATACGTCCTAAAAATACTTATTTGATTGTGATAGGCTTTCTATAAGCCTTCATCGAACCTTGAGAACCGAATGACCGTCTACATGGGATACCCGGCCATGACCCCGCAAGGGAGAGCCGGAAAACGCCGCTGGAAAGGGGTAGGAAGTCCGTGCAGAGAGAACGGCACCCAAAATTTGAAATTACGTTGATACGCAAAACCAGAACCAATAGTTCCGATTTTGCCTTGAAATTCACTTCGTATTTTTTAAAAATCGGAACTACCAGTTCCTAAAAATAAAATTTACGATGTGATACAATTTTTTCGATGGTTTGCAGCAGAAAACCGGAAGCACTACTTCCGCTTTTTTATAATCAAAAACCGGAGGTACGACCTCCTAAAAAATCTTCTATGAATGTGTTATTCTAATTTCAGAGCCTTCATCGAACCTTGAAAACCACATGACCGTCTGCATGGAATACCCGGCGATGATCTCGCAAGAGCGAGCCGGAAAACGCCACTGGAAAGGGGCAGGAACACCATGCAGAGAGAACGGCGTAAGAACAATGATATTCTATTTCATTTCAGAAAGGATGGTTTGCCTATGACAAAACTGAGCCAGCTTAAAATCGACCCGGAGTTCCAGAATCAAATCAACCCTCCGTCGTTTGAGGAAACCCACCAACTGGAAATGAACATCCTCAAGGAGGAACGTGTACTGAATCCGATCATCACATGGAACGGCTATATTGTGGATGGACATACACGCTATCAAATTCTTCGGAAATATCCATTTATTCCATTTGAAGTCATCGAAAAAGAATTTTCCAGCCGTTATGAAGCACTCGTATGGATCTGTAAAAATCAGCTTGGGCGGCGAAACCTGACCCCAGAACAGAAAAAGTTCCTGATCGGAAAGCAGGCAGAAGCGGAAAAGCAAATCAAATCGTTTCACGGCAATCAGTATACTTTGGCATCTGAAAGTGGTCTGGTTCAAAATGAACCAGACCGCACAAAGCACGGTTCACGATCGAAGGTCGCTGCGGAACATGGAACATCCGAAAGTTATGTTTACCGTGCAGAGCAATTTGCAAGAGGTGTGGAAGCAGCGGAGGAAGCAGTACCCGGAGTGCAGGAAGAAATCCTGAGCGGAAAGATCCGGGCAACCGACCGTGAAATTTCCTCGATTGCAAAGGTTCCAAAGGAAAAGCGTCCCGAAGTTGTGGCAGAGTTGCGTAAGCCTAAAGCCAAACGGGATTCCAGTATCACGGATTCGTATTCTTCGCCTTCAAAGGGCAATGAGTTTATAACGACCTTCAAGCAAGACATTCAGGGGCATAAGAAAGGACTCAACAAGGAAGAAAAACAGAATCTCAAGGATGCCGTCAAGAGCATCTATTCACCTCGCCGTTTGGCAGATGGCGAAGCCATGATGTGCGAGATTCAGGGAGCACAGGAGGATTTTGTCCGGCGGTGGGAAATGTGCTTTCGTGAATACCCGGATATTCTTACCGAACCGAAGAACAATGAGAAACTGCTGATTTTTATCGACCGTGCCAGTCGGTATCTTCAGGCTGTAAAAGACAGACTGAATGATGACAAAGAACAACGATCCTAACCCGACAGATGGTCGTATGAAAGATAAGGAGGTGAATGCCATTTCAGATTATTTGAAACCCAATATGCCGCTGCCGCAGTATCTGCCCTATGCCCGGTTTTTGTTAGATACTGATTTGAGCCACACGGCAAAGCTGCTCTACACGCTTCTGCTCGACCGTGCCACACTCTCACAGAAAAACAACTGGGTGGACAATCAGGGGCGTATTTATGTGATCTATCCGCTTTCCAATCTGGCAAAAGATTTGGACTGCTGTATCTCCAGCGTGACACGCTCTTTCACAGAACTTGAAAAAGCCAACCTTGTCGAACGAGTGCGCTACGGCTTTTCTAAACCCAGCCACATTCTGCTCAAAGTTCCGCATACTGTGCAGAATTGCGCAGTCACAGTATGCACCAGCGCACAAGCTGACTGTGCAGAAACGCACAGTATGATTGCGCAAAAATGCACACCTAACCAACGTAATAAGAACAATCTGAATGATAACCACCTGATAAAATCAAATAATGCTTGTCTATCGTTGGGAGAATACCGGAATGTCTTTCTGACGGAAAAGGAGTATAAGCGACTCAAGGCTGACTTTGCAGGGCTTGATGGTTTGATCGAGCAGTTGTCCGCTTATGTCCAGTCCACCGGAAGGAAGTACGCCGACCATGCCGCCACCCTGCGTATCTGGGCAAAGCGGCAGAAAACAGAACGAAAATCGACGCCGGGCATCCCGGACTACACCTTCAAGGAAGGAGAAAGCCTATAGAGACGATTGAGAAAATTTCAGAACAGTCCGTTTCCAGTATTCCCGAAAATGCCGAAGATTATTATGGCATGGATGGATTGCTGTACTGCGGAAAATGTCATACGCCAAGGGAAGCGTTCTTCGCAAAAGGCGTCGCTCTGATGGGCAAGAACAAGCACCCCATTGAATGCAGCTGCCAACGCATCGAGAGGGCAAAGCAGGAAGCCCTTATCAGCCAGCAAAAGCACAGCGACCTTGTGCGGCGGCTGAAAGCCGAGGGATTTTCTGACCCGGCAATGCTGGACTGGAAGTTTGAAAACGACAATGGCCGCAGCCCGCAGATGTGTCATGCACACCGTTATGTAGAGCAATGGCAGACCATGCGTGCAGAGAACATTGGATTGCTTCTCTGGGGCGGTGTCGGCACCGGTAAGAGTTTCCTTGCCGGGTGCATTGCGAACGCTCTGATGGCTCAGGAAGTACCTGTGTGCATGACGAACTTCGCACACATCCTGAACGAGCTGAATAACAGCTTTTCCGGGCGGAATGAGGTGGTGGAAAGGCTGTGCCGATACCCTTTGCTCATTATCGACGACTTTGGAATGGAGCGCGGCACGGAGTATGCACTGGAACAGATCTACAATATTGTGGACAGCCGCTACCGCAGCCGAAAGCCCTCATCGTCACCACCAATCTGACACTGGATGAGATCCGGCACCCACAGGATACTGCTCACGCCCGAATCTATGACCGCCTGTTAGAAATGTGCGTTCCGATTTCCTGCATTGGGGTCAGCTTGCGCAGGAAAACCGCACAGGAGAAGCTGGAACGGCTGAAAGCATTGATTGGATGAATCGGAAAGAAAGCTTGAAAAACTTGCTGGCACACAGCACAGCTACAAGGAAAGGAAAATGCCTATGAAAGAAATCCCGATTTGGGAAAAGAGCAATCTGACGCTGGAAGAAGCTGCGGCTTACTCCGGCATTGGCATCAACAAACTGCGTGAAATTACGAATGAAGATAAATGCAAATTCGTCCTTTGGGTGGGAAACAAGCGTCTGATCAAACGTCGCCTGTTCGATTGCTTTGTCGAGCAAGCATATTCTATTTGAGAGGCTGCCAAAGGCTGCAAATGTGAAACCGTCCTTTTCTCATTCGCTGCGGGTGGAAATCGCATGGTTGATGTGTTATACTGACACTGACCTTATAGATGCGCTTTTCACAGAAAGGAGCTTCTAAATGCCTGAAAAGCGCAAGGATAGCAAGGGCCGTGTTTTGAAGGATGGCGAAAGCCAGAGAGCAAACGGCACCTACGACTATCGTTATACCGATATCCACAAGAAACGGCGTTGTATTTACGCTAAATCCCTGACAGAGCTGCGGAAAAAAGAGGAAGAACTGTGGCGCGATCTGGCAGACGGCATCGATTACGCCGCCGGAGAGATGACGGTGGCTGATCTGGTTGACCGCTATATGAACCTGAAACGTGGGTTGAAACCCAATTCACTTCGGTCGTACAACACAGCGGTCAAGCGGATTCATGCTGACCCTTTCGGGCAAAAAGCCATCAAAACGGTAAAATTGTCCGATGCGAAAGGCTGGTTCGTGTTTCTGCATGACAGCGGTTTCAAGCAGAACACCATAGGAATCCTGCAAAGCGTTGTCAGACCGGCATTCGAGATGGCGGTGGAGGATGACATCATCCGCAAGAATCCATTTAAGTTCAAGCTGTCGGACGTTGTGCCGAAGGACGCTTATGTGCGTGATGCACTGACCAGAGAGCAGCAGGAGAAATATCTGCAATTCGTTCAGGACTATGGCGGCAACTATTATGATGATATCGTCATTCTTATGGGAACCGGCTTGCGTGTGAGTGAGTTGTATGGCCTGACACGAGCAGATATCGACTTTGAACGGCACTGTATCCATGTCCGGCGGCAGCTTTGCCGGACGGCTGAAAAGCCCTACTTTGTCACACCGCCGAAAACCAAAAGCGGCATCCGCAATGTTCCCATGACAGATACCGTTTGTGCAGCGTTGCGGCGTGTAGTAAAAGCCAGAGCGTCCACGAAAGTGGAAGCGCTGGTGGATGGCTGCAGCGGATTTCTCTTTCTGGACAAGTCCGGAATGCCGAAGGTGGCAATGCACTTGGAAAACTATATGCGTGGCGTGCAGGGAAAGTTTGAGAAGGTGTACGGCAAACCTGTTCCGCGCATTACACCTCATGTGCTGCGACACACCTTCTGCACCAATGTTCAGCAGGCCGGGCTGGATGTAAAAAGCCTGCAATACCTGATGGGACACTCCAATGCCAGTGTGACGTTGGATGTCTACACGCACAGCAGCTTTGAATCGGTTGAAAGGGCCTTTGAACAGATCGCCGGCAACCTGTGATTTTCGACGCATGAAGCGGAATTGCTTACGCCGAAACTTACGCCAAAACTTACGCCAATCACCCGGTAAGTGGCGTAGATTTGTGTAGAAAAGTGTGGATCGTGCAAAAACGGAGAATCTGGAAAAATCGGCTTGTGGCCTTGATAATTCTACAAAAGTCTACGTTTCCGGATATGCGTGATCCGGCTCCAAAAGTGTGGTTTGGAAGGGCGGCATGTACTAAGCAGCAGACGTGCTTACTCAATAAGTACCTTATGGAGACGGGATCTCTTCGGAGACCCCGTCTCTTTTTGTATAGAAACCACAGATGCAGCCCACTCTAGCAAAAAGGGGTGAGCAGATGTCCGGTAAACGGGTATTGGCGTTGTATGCAGCTGTTCTGCTGGGGTTTGCGGTAGTTTTGTGCCGCCTGTATTTTCTGGCAGAGAACCATACCTATGCTGCCCGGGCCGAAGCGCAGAGCACGGTCCGGCTCTCGCTGCCTGCCCGGCGGGGCAGCTTTTACGATCACAGCGGCCTGCTTCTCACCGGGCTGGAAACGCGGTATCTTGCCCTCTGCTTCCCGGGCGAAAACAACTACACACGCCTGTATGCATTTACGGACAGTGCCGGACAGGCACTTTTGTACCGGAACCGCAACCGCTCCGCACCGTTTCTGCTGGAAGTGGACCGCGACCTTTCCGGGCGCGGCATACGCTGCTTTGCAACGGCACGGCGCTGCGCAGAAGTTCCGCTGTGCCAGCATCTGATCGGCTATCTGGATGCAGAAGGCCACGGCACTGCCGGGCTGGAAAAGGCGCTGGACAGCCAGCTGGCCGGGACAAAGGAGCATGACACGCTGGTGTGCGCGGTCACAGCACAAGGACGGCTGCGGGCCGGGGAAACACCGCAGCTCACCCGGCAGGACAGCAGTGCGGTGGGCGTGCAGCTGACGATCTCCCGCCCGGTGCAGCGTGCCGCCGAAGCGGTGGCCGCAGACACCATGACCAGCGGCTGCATTCTGGTTCTGGATACGGCCACTGCTGCGGTTCGCGCCAGCGTCAGCGTACCGGGCTATGACCCGGATGACCTTGCCGCAAGTCTGGATGCACCGGACAGTCCGTTCCTGAACCGCGCACTGGAAAGCTATGCTGTGGGTTCAGTGTTCAAGCCGGTGCTGGCTGCGGCAGCGCTGGAGCAGGGCATCCTGCCGGAGTACGAATGCACCGGTGCGGTGGTGGTGGATGGACAGATCTTCCGCTGCGCAGGCGGTGTTCCGCACGGAACGGTGGACATGACTGCGGCTCTGGAAAAAAGCTGCAACGGCTATTTTATCCGGCTGGGGCAGCAGCTGGGGGCAGAGACGCTTTTGCAGATGTCTCGGCAGCTTGGTTTCGGGCAAGAGGTGCCGGTGGCAGGTGCGCTGCACGCCGATGCCGGAAAGCTGCCGTCTGCCGGGGAGCTTGCCCAGAGCGGCCAGCTGGCAAATTTCAGCTTTGGGCAGGGCGGTCTGCTGGCATCACCGGTACAGATCGCCGCCATGATGAACACCATTGCTTCCGGCGGGGTGTACCGCACGCCTTTCTTTGTGTGTGGCTCGGTGGATGAAACTGACGGTACGCCGCTGGAAACGCTTGCACATCCGCAGTCAAGGCGGGTGATGAGTGCGGAAAATGCAGCGCTCCTGCGTAAAATGCTGCGGCAGGTGGTGGAAGAGGGCACCGCACAGGATGCTGCCGGGCTGGAAGAAGGGGCTGGCGGCAAGACCGGTACCGCGCAGACCGGGCAGTTCACACCGGATGGCACGGAACGCAAAAACTTGTGGTTCGCAGGGTTTTACCCGGCGCAGCAGCCGCGCTACACCATTGTGGTGCTGCAGGACGGGCAGGTGAGCACGGAACATTCCAGCGCCGCCATCTTTGCCCGGCTGTGCGCAATGCTGGACCTTCTGGCATAAAAACGCACGGTTTCTGCTTGCTTTTTTGCGCTTGTTATGCTACTATATATTTGTATTTCTGCGTAGTTTTTATTGAATTAAAATAAAGGAGCGTTTCAATCCATGTCTGTTATCGAAATTGTTGGCGGTGTGATCCTGCTGATCGCTTCGCTCGTCATCGTTTTCCTCACTCTCATGCAGCACACCCATGGTCAGGGCCTTTCCGGTGCCATCAACGGCAGTATGGGCGGCGCAAACAATGCCCGTTTGACCCCGGCTGATCAGATGCTGGCCAAGACCACCCGCATTGCAGGCATTGTTTTCTTTGTGGTTGCCATTCTGGCATGTCTGTTTGCAGGCCGTCTGGCAGGTTGACAAGGTTCGTGCAGCCCCGTGTAAAGGACGGGGCTGTTTTTCTGTGTTATGATAGGATGTCGGCGGCAGTCTGACCGCTGGGCAGGGTGGGGCAGCTGGCCCACGATTGGCAGCGCTGCGGCACGTTGGAGGCTGCGGCCATGGAAGAGCAAGGAGAAAAAATATTATGGCAATGCGCGATAAAATTGAGCACGCGATCCAGAATCAGCCGTGCACCGTCAAAGACCTCAAATCCAAATTCGGCGGGGACCGCGGCTCGGACCGCAAGGTGATGGAGGCTGTGGATCAGCTGGTGCACGAGGCGGTCATCTGCCAGCGTCAGGGCGTGTTCTTTACGGTGCGCTCCGGCCGTGCAGACAAGGCTCTGCTGTGCAAGGTGGTAAAACTGGGCAAGAATTTTGCCTTTGTCATGCTGGAGGACGGCACCAGCGATATCTTTATCCCGGGCCGTTTTACCCGCGGTGCCATGCCCGGCGACATGGTGCTTGTGGAAAAGTTTGAGCACCCCCGTGTGGAGGGCAGCGATGAAGGCGAGATCCTGGCCATTCTGGAAGAAAAGAACGATCTGGTGGGCACTGCCCGCCGCATTGAGGGCCGCCTGAAGTTCGTGCCGGACGACTGCCCGGCCATCTCCATGCAGTTGATGCGTGACTGCGAGGGCGGTGCAAAGGACGGCGACAAGGTGGCCGTGGAGATCCTGCAGCGCGGCAATCGGCAGGAAGATCACCGCGTGGGCGTTGCCATGCGGTTTGGCAGCTCGGACGAAGCAAAGCGCTGCGCAAAGGCCCTGCTCTATGCGCAGGATATCCGCAGCCGCTTCCCGGATAAGGTTCGTGAGGAAGCCAAGAAGCTGGAGAACGCTGAGGTCTCTGAAAAGGACACCGAGGGCCGCATGGATCTGCGTGCCCTGCCCATCTTCACCATTGACAGTGCTGAGACCAAGGACATCGATGATGCCATCAGCCTGACCAAGACCCCGGAGGGCGGCTTTGAGCTGGGTGTCCACATTGCAGATGTTTCCAACTATGTCAAGCCCGGCAGCGAACTGGACAACGAAGCGTTTAACCGCGCAACCAGCGTCTACTATGCCGATCAGGTGGTGCCCATGCTGCCCAAGCAGCTTTCCAACGGCATCTGCAGCCTGAATGAGGGCGTGCTGCGTCTGGCCTTCTCCTGCCTGATGCATCTGGATAAGGATGGCAACCTGATCGATTACCGCTTTGTCAAGTCGGTCATCCGCAGCCGCGTCAAGGGTGTTTACTCCGAGATCAATGCCTTGCTGGCCGGCAGTGCTGACGACGAGCTGAAGGGCAAGTACCATGAAGTGCTCAGCCAGCTGCCCGCCATGAAGGAGCTGTACGGCCACCGTGCCCGCCTGCGCAAGGAGCGCGGCTGCATGGATATCGAGAGCGGCGAGGTGAAGCTGATCCTCGACGAGGACGGCCACTGCATCGATGTGAAAAAGCGCACCTCCGGCGAGAGCGAAGCTATGATCGAAGAGTTCATGCTGCTGGCCAACCAGTGCGCTGCCCACTTTGCCCGCGTGAAGCAGATCCCCTTCGTGTACCGTGTGCACGAGGAACCCAATGCTGAAAAGCTGGAGCGTCTGCACACTCTGCTGCAGGCCTGCGGCATCAACGATCACTTTGCCAAGGATGTGCCCACCCCCAAGGAGCTGAGCGCAATTCTGGAAGGTGTGCGCGGCGGCCCGTATGAGCAGATCATCAATACCGGTATGCTGCGCTGCATGTCCAAGGCTGTGTATGAGGAAAAGCCCAAGGGCCACTACGGTCTGGTGCTGAAGGACTACGCTCACTTCACCAGCCCCATCCGCCGCTACCCGGATCTGGCCATCCATCGCATCATGACCGCCCAGCTCAAGGGCATGGATAAGGATACCATGGTGCTGCGCTACAGCGACTTTGCCGAGAAGGCAAGCAAGCAGTCCAGTGAGCGCGAGATCATTGCAATGCAGATCGAGCGCAAGGCTGAGGACTGCTACAAGGCCGAGTATGCCCGCCGCCATCTGGGCGAGTGCTACGAGGGCCGCATTTCCGGCGTGACCCAGCGCGGCCTGTTCATCGAGTTGGAGAACGGCGTGGAGGGCTTTGTGCCGGCTTCCAGCCTGACCCCCTCCGGTACCATGCTCACCGAGGGCATCCGCCTGTCCGACCCCGTCTCCGGCAAGAACTGGAGTCTGGGCGACACCATGATGATCACCATTGTGCGTGCGGATGTGAACCTGGGCAAGATCGACTTTGAGGTTGCTCCGGCAAGCACAAAGTAAGCAAAAAAGATCAGAACACCTGTACTGCGTTTTCCTGCATAGGAAGAGACTGTACAGGTGTTTTTTGTCCGCGGACAAGAAGCAATGGAAAAGGGGAGAACGACATGCTGAAAAACGAAACACTGCGCAGAGATGCAGATGCCATCATCCGTGCCAGCCTGAACGCTGTTCTGCCGGACGAAGCGGTGCGCCGCGCGCTGAAAAATTTCCGGCCGCAGGGCGGCAGGGTGCTGCTGGTGGCTGCCGGTAAGGCAGCATGGCAGATGGCCCATGCTGCAGTGAGATTTCTTGGCCGGGTGGATGGCGGTGTGGTCGTGACCAAATACGGCCACGTGAAGGGCACGATCTCCGGCGTGGATTGCTGTGAAGCCGGGCACCCCGTGCCAGATGAGAATGGCTTTGCCGCCACCCGGAAAGCGCTGGAACTGGTGCAGGGCTTAACGGCAGAGGATACGGTGCTGTTTCTGCTGTCCGGCGGAGGCAGTGCACTGTTTGAGAAGCCGCTGATTCCCGGCGCAGAGCTGCAGCAGATCACGGGCCAGCTGCTTGCCAGCGGTGCCGATATCGTGGAGATGAACACCATTCGCAAGCGCCTGTCCGGGGTCAAGGGCGGGCGATTTGCACAGAGCTGTGCGCCCGCGCAGGTGTTCAGCATCGTGCTCAGTGATATTCTGGGCGACCCGCTGGATATGATCGCCAGCGGCCCGGCGGTGCCGGATACCTCCACCTGTGCACAGGCCCTTGCCATTGCGGAAAAATATCACCTGCAGCTTTCGGCACAGGCCAAGGCTCTGCTGGCACAGGAGACTCCAAAGGTGCTGGACCGTGTTGCCACGCAGATCACCGGAAGCGTGCGGGAGCTGTGCAGCGCAGCAGCCAACGCCTGCCGGGAGCTGGGCTATGAGCCGGTGATCTTGACCGACAGGCTCTGCTGTGAAGCGCGGGAGGCTGGCAGCTTCCTTGGTTCCATAGCCCGCACCCACGCGGGGCAGGGCAAAAAGCTGGCCTTTCTTGCAGGCGGTGAGACGGTCGTCCACCTGACCGGAACAGGTCTGGGCGGGCGCAATCAGGAGCTGGCCCTTGCTGCAGCACCAATGATCGCCGGGCTGGATGCAGCGGTCTTTTCGGTGGGCAGCGATGGCACCGACGGCCCAACCGATGCTGCGGGCGGCTATGTGGACGGCAGCACGGCCGCGGCACTGGCGCAGAACCAGCTGAAGGTGTACGATGTGCTGCAGAACAACGATGCCTACCATGCCCTCAAGGCGGTGGATGGGCTGATCATCACCGGCGCGACCGGCACGAATGTCAACGATGTGGCCGTGGTGCTGATCGGAAATCAAGGATAGAACAAAGCCACCGGGAGTTCTCTGCAAAAGCGGAAAGCTCCCGGTGGCTTTTTGTGTGATACAGGGAATGGACTTTTTAGAAATTTTCCTCCGGTGCAGCAGACGGGGCGGTGATGTCCCGGTAAAAGACGGCCCACGCGGATTCCTCATAGGGGCGCAGGAAGAAGCCAATGCGTAGCGGAACCTTGAACAGCATGCAGGCAATTGCCAGCGGGAAATGCGGAAAGTACTCGGCAGAACAGAGCGCCAGAAGGCTCCAAAGGCGGCGGAAGGCCGCTCTGTGCGCGAATCGACCGTTTTCAGGCGTGAATCGACCATTTCGTGCATTGACACCCATTTTTCGGAAATGGTATAATTTCTCTGGGAAGATATAAGAAAAGTAGAGGGAACAGCTTATGAAACAGCGGAGGAAGAATATCCTTCTTGGGGCAGGGCTTGTTCTGGTAATGCTGCTCAGTATTGTGGCATACAGCCGCTATACCCAGCGCCAGATCCACCACGAGAGCACGCAAAATCTGCTTTCCACCTATGGGCAGGTAAGCAAGACCTTTACCATGTTTGTGCAGCGCAACTGGAATATCCTTGAGATCTGGTCTGATGATCTTGCGCAGCTGGCAGAGGAAACGAATACCGAGGTAAAGTGGCGCAGATATGTGAACGAAAAAGCCAACTGGCAGTACAGCGAGGTGGCCCTGTTCAACGCGGATGATCAGTTCTGGACGGTCAGCGGCAGACGGGGAGATGCCCCGCATATGCAGTCTGCGCTGGAAGAAGTATACACTATGGACGGCCCTATCGTGACCAGCTACATTTCCAGTAAGGGTGTGCGCAAGGTCATGTTTGCCCAGCAGATCGAGCCTGTCACGATGGATAGCGTTACCTATACCTCGCTGGCGATCTGCTACGATAACTCCGTACTGGAAAACATGCTGGGCGGCTTGGCTTATGAGGGACAGAGCGATTGCTACATTGTTCGCTCCAATGGCAATATCGTGCTTTCCACCGAGCCGAAGAGCGAGATCCCGGAGCAGATGACCAACCTGTTCGACTATCTGGAAGCAAACGTCAAGGCCGACCAGCCGTATTTTGACGAGATGCGCAAGAACCTGCCGCTGCAGTACAAAGGCAGTGTGAGCTATACCTTCAACCGCAAGCGCTACTATATGGTATACCAGCCGGTAGGTGTAAAAGACTGGGCCATCATCGGCATTGTGCCCACCAATGTGATGGACGCGGGAATGCGCCAGGTGCAAATGTTTACCATTGCACTGCTGGCAGTGCTGTCTCTGATGATCTTGGGCGGTATCGGAAAGATCTTCTATGATAAGGAAAAAACGCGAAAAGAAAAAGCGGAAGCGGAACGGATAGAGCTACAGCGCCGCAAGGAACTTACGGAACAGATGTTCCACGGGATGGCCCGCATCGTGGACCGGTTTGTGGTGTGTGATCTGGAAAATGACCGCTATGAATACCACGAGCGCAGGAGAAAGGAGCTGTACCCGACCGAGGGCAGCTATCTGGATCTGCTCAGCTGGCTGTCCCGGCAGTATGTGATCCTGACCGACGGCGAGAACGCAAAGCTCGTGCAGATGCTTGCACCGGAAAACCTGCGTGCAAAGCTCAAAGAGGAAAAGGACAGCATCAAGTTCGAATATGCCACCCGTGACCGCAAAAACTTTTTGATGATGACGGTGGTGCCTGTCGGCTGGCAGAATGGCCGTCTGACCCAGATCATAATGATCTCGCAGGATATGAGCGGCCAGCACATTCTGCAGGAACTTGCCAACACGGACGGCCTGACCGGCCTGCTGAACAAGCGCTATTTTGATGCTGTGACCCGTGCACTGGTCCACCAGGAACAGGCGTTTGTGCTGTTCTATCTGGATCTGGATCGTTTCAAGTCAGTCAACGATACCTATGGACACGAGGTGGGCGACAAGCTGCTGCAGGCGGTGGCAAAGCGCCTGCAAAGCTGCATTCGCAATCAAGATTATGCGTTTCGCATGGGCGGCGATGAATTTGCCCTGCTGACCATTGGCGCAATGTCCCCGGAAGAGGCCCACCGCAAGGTCGAGCTTATCTGTAAGACTGTTGCAGCACCCTATCATGTTGCAGGCAGTCTTCTGACGATCGGCACCAGCTGCGGCTTTGCCCTTTACCCGGAAGAAGGCACGGATACAGACAAGATCACCCGTCTGGCTGACCAGCGGATGTATAAGCACAAGCAAAAGAACCACGCCCTGCAGGATCATGGATCATAGGGGTAAAAAATAAGGTGCTGTCCGCATAGACAGCACCTTGTTTTTATGGTTTACATGTGCAGCAGGCTGCGCTGCTCGCTGGCGCGGAACTTGAGTGCCGCAGCAATGAATGCCTTGAACAGCGGGTGAGCACGGTTTGGACGGCTCTTGAACTCCGGGTGGAACTGTGCGCCCAAATGGAAGTCACGGCCGGGCAGCTCTACAGTCTCTACCAGACGACCGTCGGGGCTTGTGCCGGAAATGACAAGACCGGCGTCCTGCATCTCCTGACGGAACTCGTTGTTGAACTCGTAGCGGTGGCGGTGGCGCTCCCAGATCTCGGCCTCGCCGTAGCACTCGGCCATCTTGGTGCCGGGCATCACCTTGCAGGGGTATTTACCCAGACGCATGGTGCCGCCCTTGGGAATGTTGCCCTGCTGGTCGGCCATCAGGGCAATCACATTGTGCTTGCCATCCGGGGTGAACTCGCTGGAATTTGCATCCTTGTAGCCCAGAACGCCCCGGGCAAACTCCATCACCATGATCTGCATGCCAAGGCAGATGCCAAAGTAGGGAACATGGTTCTCGCGGGCATACTGTGCAGCCTGGATCATGCCCTCAATGCCGCGGTCGCCGAAACCGCCGGGTACGATGATGCCGTCCACATCTGCAAAGGCTTCCTTGCAGGCGGCCTGGTCGGTCAGGTCTTCACTTTCCACCCACTTGATCTCTACCTGACTGTCGTTCTCAAAGCCGGCGTGGTACAGGCTCTCCATCACGGAGAGGTAAGCGTCGTGCAGCTTGACGTATTTGCCCACCAGTGCAATGCTGCAGGTCTTGCTGCGGGTGGCAATGCGGCTGACCACCTGCTTCCACTCGGTCAGGTCGGCAGCGGGCACATCCAGCTTGAGCTTCTGCACCACTACCTCGTCCAGACCACCGGTGTGCAGCATCAGCGGGCACTGGTACAGGCTGGGCATGGTCAGGTTCTCGATCACGCACTCCGGCTTCACATTGCAGAAAGTGCTGATCTTGCGGCGGATGTCGCCGCCCACACTGCCGTCTGCGCGCAGGATGATGATGTCCGGGTTCACGCCCATGCCCTGCAGCTCTTTCACAGAGTGCTGTGCGGGCTTGGATTTGTACTCGTCCGAGCCGGAAATGTAGGGCACCAGCACCACATGGATGTAGCAGCAGTTGTCGCGGCCCTGCTCCAGACCCACCTGACGGATGGCCTCGAGGAAGGGCTGGCTCTCGATATCACCGGTCGTGCCGCCGATCTCAGTAATGACCACGTCAGCCTCGGTGGAAGAGGCCAGATTGTAGATGTAGCTCTTGATCTCGTTGGTGATGTGGGGAATGATCTGCACGGTCTGGCCCAGATATGCACCCTGACGTTCCTTGTTCAGTACGTTCCAGTACACCTTGCCGGTGGTCAGGTTGGAGTATTTGTTCAGATTCTCGTCGATAAAGCGCTCGTAGTGGCCCAGATCCAGATCGGTCTCAGTGCCATCGTCGGTCACGAACACCTCACCGTGCTGCAGCGGGCTCATGGTGCCGGGATCCACATTCACATAGGGGTCCAGCTTCTGGCTGGCCACCTTCAGACCGCGGCACTTGAGCAGACGGCCCAGCGATGCGGCTGTGATGCCCTTGCCAAGGCCGGAGACGACACCGCCGGTGACAAAGATGAATTTGGTTTGTTTCTCTGCCATAGAATTTCCTCCTCTATTTTTGTTTTTCTGAATTCTTTCCCTTATAAACCTTTGTGAATTCTTTCAGGTGAACGGTCTTGCTCTCAGCCTTTCCCAAAATGAGCCGGTGAAAGCAAGGATACTTTTCCCAATCCAATATTATACACCCATGTCCTCATAATTTTCAAGGACTTCCTGTGCAATTTCTGTGCGGTCACGACGGGTATCCATGGCCTGTTTTTCTATGTAGCGGTGCGCCTCGGCTTCGGTCATGTGCTCGTGCTCCACAAGGCAGCATTTTGCCCGGCTGACCAGCCGCACCTGTGCAATCTTTTCCTGTAAGCGGGCGTTCTCCTGCCGGGCACGCAGCAGCCGGTGGTTGCCCGCCGCCGCCATGTGCATGGCCTGCACAAAAAAGGCGGTGCTGAAGGGCTTTGACAGCAGCAATACCCCCTGCTCGCTCAAAGGCCCCAAAAGCTGCTCAGCCTGTGCGGCCTTGACCAGAAACACTACACCGGCATCTGTTTTTTCCACAGCATTGATGCACACCTCATGCCCGAATTCATCGGGCAGGGGAGAGTTGACCACGATCAGCTCAAAATCCGATTCCGTCATGCGCCGCCGGGCTTCGGCCCCGCTGGGAATGATCACCGGGCGGCTGTAGCCCATTTCGGTCAGCCGTGCAGCGATATACTCGTTGGAGCTTGCACCGGCACTTACGATCAGTGCACGTCCCATTTCCTTCGCTCCTTTCTCCTACACACTCTCTTTTGCAGGGGTCAGATGGCGTTGAAGTAATGGGTACGCTCGTACTCAACAGGGTCGGACGCGTGTTTCAGTGCTTCGCAGCGCTTCAGTTCTTCCGTAAAGTAGCGGCTGGCAAGCTGCTCGGGCAGCACTCTGCGCAAAAATTCGCTCTCCTCCGCAGCCTGCACGGCCTCTTCCAGACTGGCGGGCAGAGTCTCGAGACCGAGCCCCTCAGCCATGGAGGGGTCGAACAGATTCTTGTTCACGGGGGCAGAGAGCACCATGCGGTTCTCGATGCCGTCCAATCCGGCAGCCAGAACCAGACCAATGGCCAGATAGGGGTTGCAGGCAGGGTCCGGGCTGCGCAGCTCCATGCGGCAGTTGTCACCCTTTACCTGTGGGATGCGCACCAGCTGGCTGCGGTTCTGGCGGCTCCAGCTCACATAGCGGGGCGCTTCATCGCAGCCAAAGCGCTGATAGCTGTTGGGCAGAGGGTTGGTGAACACGGTCAGCTCCCGGCTGTGGGCCAGCACACCGGCCATAAAGCTGCCTGCAACGCTGTCCGGGGCAATGTCGCCCTCAAACAGGTTGCGGCCATCCATGTAAAGGGACAGGTTGATGTGCAGGCCGCTGCCTGCCTGATCCGGCAGGGGCTTGGGCAGGAAGCTTGCATGGATGCCGCTGCGGGTGGCAATGGCGCGCACGATCTGCTTGAACATCATCACGTTGTCGGCGGTCTTGAGGGGGCCTGCGTGGTGGCAGTCGATCTCGTTCTGGCCGTTGCCGCTTTCGTGATGGCTGTGCTGAGGGCTCATGCCCATCTGCTCCATAGTCAGGCAGATGTCCCGGCGGAGGTTCTCGCCTGCGTCCAGCGGGGCCACGTCAAAGTAGCCGCCAAAGTCGATGGGGATACGGGTGGGGCGGCCCCGGTCATCATTCTCGAACAGGTAGAACTCACACTCTGCGCCCACATTGCAGGTGATGCCCAGCTTTTTGAATTTTCGGTTCACGCTGCGCAGAAAGCCGCGGCAGTTGCCGCCAAAGGGCTGGCCGTCCGGCTTTTCCACATCACAGAAGAACTGCATCACCCGGCCCTCGGTAGGCCGCCAGGGGAGAATGGTCACGGTGGAAAGATCCGGCCGCAGCACAAGGTCGCTTTCCTCCACCTTCATAAAGCCGGCAATGGAGCTGCCGTCGAAGCAGACACCGTCTTCCAGAGCTTTGGGCAGATCGCTTGCCAGCACGGCAATGTTCTTCTGAGTGCCAAAGATATCGCAGAAGGCAAAGCGCACAAATTTGACGTTGTTGTCCTCCACAAAATCAAGGATGTCCTGTTGGGTCGAATAGCTCATAATGGTTTCCCTTTCAAATAAAACGCCTAAAGGCCTGCCCTCAGAATGGGAGCAGGTCTTTAGGCTGGTGTAAGAAATAGGAAAAGGAGAATGGCAATTTTAAATTCCGCAGCCTACGGATGCTATTCTGCTGTTACGCTGATGAAAGATCAGACGTAGTAGAGCATCTTGCTGTAGCTGGGCAGAGGCCAATAATCCTCACCGCAGATGGTCTCGGCATCGTCCGCAGCGGCACGCAGAGCATCCATTGCAGGCAGCACGTTGTCGTGGAAAGCAACGGCCTTTTCTGCCTCGGTGGGCAATGCCTTGGAAGCATCCACTGCATCCTGCAGGGTATCGACGGCGTCGCTCATAGCATCGGCATCAGCAGAGAGCTTGGTCAGGGCCTTGGTCTCACTGCGCACGCTGATGTTCTCGCTGACGGCCAGTTTGGATGCTGCAGTATTGGCAAGCTCGCTCATGTAGGAGTTGACGGCAGGCAGCAGCTGCTTGCGGGCCATTTCCAGCATGGTCAGAGCCTCGATGTTGATGATCTTGGAGTAGTGCTCCATCTCCACCTCGTAGCGGCTCTCCATCTCTACCTTGGTCAGCACGCCGAACTCTTCCATCAGGGCAATGTTCTTGGGCTCGATCAGGGCAGGCAGAGCAGCGGGGGTGTTCTTCTTGTTGGGCAGACCGCGCTTTGCGGCTTCCTCTTCCCACTCGGCAGTGTAGCCGTTGCCGTTGAAGATGACGCGGCGGTGGTCGCGGATGGTGCGCTTGACCAGAGCAATCACGGCGCTGGTAAAGTCCTCAGCGCTCTCCAGCTCGTCGGCGTAGCCCTTCAGTTCCTTTGCAACGGCGGTGTTCAGGATGGTGTTGGCATCACTCAGGTTCTCAGCGGAACCGGGCATACGGAACTCGAACTTGTTGCCGGTGAAGGCAAAGGGAGAGGTACGGTTGCGGTCGGTGGTATCCTTGCTGAACTTGGGCAGGACATCAACGCCCAGATCCATCTTCATCTTGACGGGGCCGGCATAGGGGGAATCGGATGCGATGGCATCGATGACAGCTTCCAGCTCTTCGCCCACGAAGATGGAAATGATAGCCGGAGGTGCCTCGTTGGCACCCAGACGGTGATCGTTGCCGGGAGTGGCAACGGAGGTGCGCAGCAGATCGGCGTACTCGTCAACAGCCTTGATGACAGCAGCCAGGAACACCAGGAACTGCAGGTTCTCCATGGGGGTGTCGCCCGGGTCGAGCAGGTTCTCGTGGGTGGTGGACATGGACCAGTTGTTATGCTTGCCGCTGCCGTTCACGCCCTCAAAAGGCTTCTCATGCTGCAGGCAGACCAGACCGTACTTGGGAGCGATCTTCTTCATCATCTCCATCGTCAGCAGGTTGTGGTCGATGGCAACGTTGGTGGTGTCGAAGATGGGAGCCAGCTCATGCTGGCAGGGAGCAACTTCGTTGTGCTTGGTCTTGGCGGGAATGCCCAGCTTCCACAGCTCTTCGTCCAGCTCCTTCATAAACTCGGAGACCTCGGGACGAATGACACCGAAGTAGTGCTCTTCCAGCTCCTGACCCTTGGCAGAGGGGGCACCGAACAGGGTGCGGCCGGTGAGGATCAGATCCTGACGGGCCTCGTAATCCTCCTTCTTAATAAGGAAGTACTCCTGCTCGGGGCCGACGGTGGTGGAGACGTAATCCACATCCTTGCCGAACAGCTTCAGGATACGGACCGCCTGATTGGACAGTGCGTTCATGGAACGCAGCAGCGGGGTCTTCTTATCCAGAGCCTCGCCGGTGTAGCTGACGAATGCGGTGGGGATGCACAGCACGTCATCCTTCACGAATGCGTAGCTGGTGGGGTCCCATGCAGTGTAGCCGCGGGCCTCGCAGGTGGCGCGCAGACCGCCGGAGGGGAAGGAAGATGCATCGGGCTCGCCACGCACCAGCTCCTTGCCGGAGAACTCCATGATGGCGGTGCCGTCGCCCACAGGGGAAACAAAGCCATCGTGCTTCTCACTGGTGATGCCGGTCAGTGGCTGGAACCAGTGGGTGTAGTGGGTGGCACCCAGCTCCATGGCCCAGCGCTTCATCACGCTGGCCACAACGTTTGCCACCTCAATGTCCAGCGGAGCACCCTTGTGCAGGGTGTTCTTCAGGCTCTTATAAGTTGCGCTCGGCAGGCGCTCCTTCATCACATGTTCGTTAAAGACCTTGCTGCCGTAGATTTCCATAACATTCGCTGCCATAAATCCTACTCCTTACTTGATCTTATTTTCTTACCCTTTCGTCTGCATTCTGGTCTGCCGCAATGCCGCACCCAGAAGTACGAAAGCATCTTAACAAAAACGGCGCTGCGAGTCAGGAGGTGACCCACAGCGCCGTTGCTGTCTATGGTTTGATTATAGCCGCTGCCGGGCAAAAAGGCAATTGACAAATCTGACGATTCTGTACAAACAGCTTCCTGCATTTTTGGAGCATCCGCACTTGGTATGACTTTTGAACCTTTAAACCGGAACAGAACGATTTGGAATTGCCTCCGCTGACGAGTTGCGGCCCCAGCGTCTGCGGCGGCCCTTGGGCGGGCCTTGCATCCTGCTGGCCGCTGCCCCAACCTCGCCTCCCTGTTTCCGCCGCAGGCGGCGGTCGGCTCCGTTGCACTCTGGCAATATCAGCGGAAATAATATTTTTAAATTTTGCAGTTCCGGCAGGCCTGCGGGCCCGCCGGAACTGTTTTTTCACGGGA
Source organism: Faecalibacterium sp. OF03-6AC (assembly GCF_003478175.1). NCBI lineage: Bacteria > Bacillati > Bacillota > Clostridia > Eubacteriales > Oscillospiraceae > Faecalibacterium > Faecalibacterium sp. OF03-6AC. The sequence continues at coordinate 80,479 of NZ_QUEN01000003.1, forward strand.
GGAGTCGTTACGGACAATTGCATTTGCAAAACCTAGGCTTATCCGTTGCGTGACAGCCGCAGATGCTACTACCCGCTACGACCCCTTTTGTGAAAATGTGTTTGGAGCGTCCCGCAGGACGCGACAAACGCCAATATAAAAATAATATTTCCTTTAAATATGCCCAGAGCGAAGCGGAGGGCATTCTAAATGGTCAGATCACCTGGAACAAAAAGAACTTGAGGTAGTTGGTCTCCGGCACGCCCCACAGGATGGGGTGGTCCGGGGCCTGCTGCTTCACCTCGATCTGCCGCAGCTGGCGGTGCGCATCCTTTGCAGCGGCGCGCAGCATCTTGATGAACAGCTCCTCGGTGGCAAAGTGGGAGCAGCTGGCAGTTGCCAGATAGCCGCCGCGGGGCAGCAGCTTCATGGCACGGTAGTTGATCTCCTTGTAACCGCGCATGGCGTTCTCCACAGTGCGGCGCGCCTTGGTAAAGGCCGGCGGGTCCAGAATGATAAAATCGTAGGGGTGTCCCTCTCTTTCCAAGCGGGGCAGCAGCTCAAAGGTGTCCTCGCACAAAAAGTCCATATTGGTCAGCCCGTTGCGCTGGGCATTGCGCTGCGCCATGGCAATGGCCTCGGCGCTGATGTCGGCGGCGGTCACACGGGCAGCGCCGCCCGCAGCGGCGTTCAGTGCAAAGCTGCCGGTATGGGTAAAGCAGTCCAGCACGGTGTGGCCTGCGGCAAGACGTGCCACCGCCCGGCGGTTGTACTTCTGATCAAGGAAGAAGCCGGTCTTCTGGCCATTCTCAAAGTCCACATGATAGTAAATTCCGTTCTCGCAGATCTCGGTCTGGGTGCTTGCCGGGTGAGTCTCACCGGGCAGCTCAAACCAGCCTTTGTTCTGCTCAAGACCTTCCTTTGCACGCAGAGTCTCATCGTTGCGCTCGTAGATGCCGTCGATGGTCTGGCCGTCGGCGCGCAGGACTTCTGCCAGAATGGGGAAGAGGACGGGCTTGAGCTTTTCCATGCCCACGCTCAGGGTCTGGGTGACGAGGATGTTGCTGAACCGGTCCACAGTCAGGCCGGGGAACTGGTCGGCTTCGCCAAAAATGACGCGGCAGGCAGAAAGGTCGGCGGGCTCCAGCACGGTTTTTCGGTAGTTCCATGCATATTCCACCCGGCGGCGCCAGAACGCAGCATCAAAGGTGTCGTTGGCATTGCGGGAGATCAGCCGCACGCGGATCTTGCTCTTGAGCGAAACGAAGCCGGTGCCAAGGTAGGAACCCTTGGTGCTGACCACATCGGCCAGCGTGCCGTTTTCCGGCTCATTTTCCGGGGAATGGAGGATGTCGTTCTCATACACCCAGGGGTGCCCGCCCACCAGCAGGCCCTCGGCGTGTTTGTTGACGGTATACACAGGGTAAGCGCGTTCTTTCATATGGTTCTCCTTATCATGGACGATCTCCCTTCGTCCCGCGTTCGCAGACAGAAGGAGTAAAAATCTACTCTTTATAATAGCACAAAATCATGTTATTATAAATAAGAAATGCCAAAAAACCGCATGAAAGAGGGATGCATTATGGAAATCGAACGCAAATGGATGGTGAAGGGCTGGCCGGAGGGGCTGCCCCTCAGGGAGGAATTTGCCATGCGGCAGGGCTATATCAGCGTGCGGCCCACTGTGCGCATCCGGGAAGAAGCCCTCACCGGCGGCAGAACGGACTACATCCTCTGCTTCAAATCCGGGGGCGGCCTTGCCCGCGAGGAGATCGAGCGCAGCATCGACAAAGCGCTGTTTGAGGATCTGGAACACAAGATCATCGGCAAACCTCTCATTCCGAAGCTGCGCCGCAGCTACACCCTGCCGGACGGTTCTGTGCTGGAAGTGAACCATGTGGACGAAGGCCAGCCCACCGAGTTCTGGTATGCCGAGGTGGAGTACCCCACAGTGGAAGCAGCCCTTGCATGGCAGCCGGAAAGCTGCGGCCTTGGCGATTACCTTAAGGATGAAGTGACGAACCAGCCCGGCCAGAGCATGGGCGAATACTGGGTGGAGACAAGAGGATGAAAAAAGTAAAACTCAAACTGGAACTGCAGTACAACTCCCCGGTGATCCTCACATTTTTCCTGCTGTCACTTCTGGTGCTGTTCCTCGACCAGTGGACGGACGGGTGGACGACGATGCATCTGTTCTGTGTCTACCGCTCCTCGCTGAAGGACCCGCTGTTCTACATCCGGCTGTTCGGCCATGTGCTGGGCCATGCCAGCTGGGACCACTTTCTGAATAACATGCTGCTGCTGCTCGTTGTTGGCCCGCCAATGGAAGAAAAGTACGGCAGCAAGCCGCTTTTGTGCGGCATGGTGTTCACCGCTCTGGTCACCGGCGTGCTGCAATGCGTGCTGTTCCCACGTTCGGGGCTGCTGGGCGCGTCCGGCATCGTGTTCATGCTCATCATGCTTTCGTCGCTGGCGGGCTTCTCCGGCGGCATCCCGGTCACCATGCTGCTGGTTGCAGCGCTGTACTTTGGTCAGCAGGTGTACGATATCATTTTTGTGCACGACAATGTAGCAAACTTCATGCACATTGTGGGCGGCTTATGCGGCACTGCCTTTGGCTACTACAGTGCGTTGCACAGCCGCCGCAGGCCGGCAAAAGCGGTGAAGTTTTCCAGCACGAACAGCCGCCGGAAGCGCTGAACCCACTGTGGACATAGGCTGATTTTGAAAAATTTGCAAACATGTATTGACAAACGAAAAATCTGTGGTTTAATATAGCAAAATTCAATACACTAAACCGTTGAAGTGGAGATAACGGCGAACCATGCCTGTACAGAGAGCCTGCGCAGCTGAGAAGCAGACCGGAAACAGTTCGTCAAGGAAAGTGTGACTTTGCGTTATATTTTCCCGAAATGGACCGCTGAGGGTGCAGGGAACTGCGGAGAACTTTCGCCGCACAGTATTCTGCAACGTAGGGCATACGTCAGTTGCCGGGGATGTGTTGGCATCCCGCCAAGTGCATGGGGTCATGCCCATGAAGTCAGGGTGGCACCGCGGATAAAAGGCCAAATTTTTTTCGTCCTTGACAGAAGAGAATTCTTCTGTTAGGGGCGTTTTTCTTTTCCACTCCCTCGGCAGAAGAGCCGGGGGAGTTTTTGTTTTAGGGCTCCCTTGTTTCCGGCACCAAGGCTCATGCCTGCGGCTGCGGCCACGAAACCCTGAACAAAACAAATGCACCCGGTTGCTGCGGTTCTGCCCACAGGCCGGGTGCATTTTATATTTTAGGAAACATTACAGGTCACTGCGCGGGGAAGCAGCCATGGCCCAGAAGTTCAGCTCGTGCTCCGAGCAGGCATGGAAGATCTCGCGGCAGCGGGCAAGGCGCTCGTCGCTCAGGCCTTCGCAGACTTTTTCTGCAAACGCGGCCCAGTCGCGGCAGGCAGCCTCATAGCCCTTGTCAGCATAGTCCACCACCAGTGCACCATAAAGGGTATCCTGCACGGAAGGCTTTTCTTCCAGCAGTTTCTGGAAGATCCAGCCATAGCTCAGCATACAGGGCAGGCAGGCCATCATGCACTCGGCTGCGCCCTCGCCGTTTTTGGCGGCTTCGATCATAGAGTCTACATAGGCACGGTTCTCCGGCCGCAGCGGCAGGCTCTGGATGCCTTCATCGGTCAGTCCAAAGTGCCTGAGATAGTGCAGGCGGGCTGCATCCTCGCTCTCATTCACGAAGGAAAGCAGGGAATAGTAGGTGCGGATGGTCTGCATATCCTTTGCCTTGGTCATGCCCCAGGCAAACACCTTGGCATATTCCCGCAGGTAAAGACTGTCCTCCACGATGTAGCCCTTGAAGCAGGCTTCATCCAGTGTGCCATCCGCAAGGTGGGTCAGAAATTCTGAGTGCAGGCATTTCTCCCACACAGGCAGACTTTCCTGCACCAGCTGCTGCACAAAGGTCTGCTCACTCACCCACAAACTCTCCCTTCAGTGCAAACATATGGTCCATCGGGCCGGAGCCGTGGCCCAGATCCAGCATGGCAGAAAGACAGCCGGAAATGTAGGCCTTTGCGCGCTCCACCGATGCATCCAGATCATAGCCCTTTGCCAGATTGGACGCAATGGCGCTGGATAGGGTGCAGCCGGTGCCGTGGGTATTGGGGTTTGCAATGCGCTTGCCGCGGAACCATTTGCCGCAGCCGTCCCGCCACAGAAGGTCGTCGGCATCGTTGATCTGGTGGCCGCCCTTGCACAGCACGGCACAGTGGTATTTCTCGCTGATCAGCCTTGCAGCGGCCTCCATTCCGGCCGCATCGGTGATCTTCATGCCGGAAAGGATCTCAGCCTCCGGAATGTTGGGGGTGACCACCTCTGCCATGGGCAGCAGCTTTTCGGTCAGTGCCTGCACGGCATCGTCCCGCAGCAGCTTGGAGCCGGAGGTGGCAACCATCACCGGGTCCACCACGATATGCTTTGCGCCGTAGGTGTGCAGCTTTTCGGCGATCACACCGATCAGCTCTGCCGAGGATACCATGCCGATCTTGACGGCATCCGGGTAGATGTCGGTAAAAATGGCATCGATCTCCTGTGCCAGAAATTCGGGCGTGGCTTCAAAAATGCCGGTCACACCTGTGGTGTTCTGGGCAGTCAGTGCGGTAATAGCGCTCATGGCGTACACGCCGTTTGCAGTCATGGTTTTGATATCGGCCTGGATGCCAGCACCGCCGCTGGAATCGCTGCCGGCAATCGTCAATGCAGTTTTCATGGTTACAACTTCCTTTGCAAAAAATGCGGAAATGCCCGCAAGGAGGCATCTCCGCACTTTGAAGCAGCAGTATCTCCCTACGTTGGCATTGTCCAAATCAGGTCACAGGTCTGGGCAAACAGCCCACTCTCAGCCTGCTTTTGCAGGCTCCCTTTTTTCTGCGTTCAAGAATACCACAGTGCCGCTGCATTTGCAAGGGGATGGCCCTTTTCAATCGGCCCGCTGCGTGGTAAAATGGAAAAAACAAAGGGGGAAATACCATGAACATCACGGTCTATCTTGGAGCAAATGCGGGCAATGATCCTGCGCTGGCGGCAGCTGTCCGGGAACTGGGCAGCTGGATCGGTGCAAACGGGCACCGCCTTGTGTACGGCGGCTCCCGCAGCGGCCTGATGGGTCAGCTTGCCCAGAGCGCGCTGGACGCAGGCGGCACGGTGACCGGTGTGGAACCGCAGTTCTTTGTGCAGCAGGAGCTGCAGCACGATGGCCTGACCGAGCTGATCGTCACCAAGGACATGACCGAGCGCAAGACGAAGATGATCGAGCTGGGCGATGCCTTCATCGCATTCCCCGGCGGCACCGGCACGCTGGAAGAGATCGCAGAGGTAATGTCCAAGGTCTCGCTGGGCCAGTTGGACGCGCCCTGCATCCTGTATGATCTGAACGGCTACTACGACAGCCTGAAAGCACTGCTTGCCAAAATGATCGAGAAAGGCCTTTCCACGCCGCAGCGCCAACAGGGCATCCGATTTGCGGCGAATCTGGAAGAGATCACAACAATTTTGAATAAAGCCTAAAAGGAAACGCTTCCCCGGCCGGGAAGCGTTTCCTTTTTATATCATTCTCCCAGTGCAGTGCGGATATTTGCCAGCACCTTCTGGCTCAGCAGCACAAAAGCCTGCTTGGTGCGTCCGGCAGAAACATTCGCGCAATGCACATTCTCACGTGCAAAGAAGTCTTCACCCACCGGGCCGGCAGCGGCACGGGTGTCACAGAAGAAGTGGGTGCCCGGCAGAGCAAGCCACTGTTCCAGAGCAGCAGAGTCAAAGCCCGGACCGATGGAGGTGTTGAACAGTACCTTGCCTGCGCCCAGCTGTGCAAATTCGTCCTTGCCCAACAGCAGTACGTTCTTGTTCAGGCAGGTGAACACCACCTCGCTCTCGGTCAGCAGCTGTGCCAGCGGCTTATAGGCCATGCCCACAGCTTCGGCATCCGGCTTGCGGGTGCGGCTGTAATAGGCAATGTCGGCACCCATGAACTGCAGCGCGTCGGCGATCATTTTGCCGGACACACCCAGCCCGATGATGCCTGCCTTCAGCCCGGTGATCTCCACCGGCTCGTCCCGCAGCATGGGCATCCCAAAACCGTGCAGGATGCCGGTGAGCTCATGCAGGACGTACTCCACAACGCCGCGGTCGCCGTAGTCCCGGATGCCCAGCACTTTGATGCCGCGGGTGCGGGCGTAGGCGATATCCACATTGGCGCTTTCCTCAGAATACAGGCTGCAGCACATGCCGATGTAACGGATATTCGGGCAGCGCTCGATCACATTTTTGCCCATGCGGGAGGTGTAGCTCAAAAGCACGGCATCGGCATCTCCGATGCGCTGCACGATTTCGTCGTCGCTGGCCGGGATATCGCGGTACAGCACCACTTCTTTTGCGTACTGATGCAGCTCTTCCTCGGCGGAAGGAATCAGGCTTACCGGCTCAATGGCCACCAGTTTGTTGAACATCTGCAAAGCCCTCCTTTAATAGAAGCATACGGGGGAGGAGAGGTTGCGCAGCAGGGCAACTACGCTCCAACCGGCAATGGCGCTGGTGGAAGAGCAGATATCCACCACGGCCTTCACGCCCTCGATCTCGGCGGTGATGCAGTGGTCGTCGCCCACCCAGCCGGGTACCGAGTGCATGGTCACGCCGGTGATCTCCGGGCCGGTGGTGGCCAGCGAGGTGGCAACAGCCACATTCACGCGGCGGGGGAAGGTGGCAATGGCCTGCTTGGCATTGCCGGTGAACACGGTGGTCTTTTCGGTATCGGTCAGCAGGTGGTCGGCCCATACCGGCGTGTTGCGGAAGCCCTTGGCTCCGGTGTGGGTCTCAATGCCTGCCGTCTCGGCCAGCTTCTGCGCCTCGGCCATCAGGGTGACGGTCTGCAGCACATCAAAGCCGCCAATGGCACCGCTTGCCAGATGCACCTTGGCACCGCCCTCCACGGCAGCGGCCTTGACCTGCTCGTAAAAATCAAGGTCCGCAAAGGCACCAATGGAGATGATGACCAGATTCACGCCGTTTTTCAGTACAGGCACAGCCATGGCGCGCACAGCCTCCACCGAAGCAGTCTCCACAATGTATTCCGGCTGCAGTGTCAGCAGAGCATCCACATCATCGCAGACGGGACAGCCGACCTCGGCGGCAAGTTTTTCTGCCGAAGCACGGGTGCGGCTGGTCACGCCCACCAGCTCATAGTCCGGCAGCAGACCGTTCTTCCATGCGTTGGCCACAATGCCGCCCAGAAAGCCGCAGCCTACAATGCCAAATTTTGTTTTCATATCCTAAACTCCTTTTTCTGCTTTTTCCAAAGAAAACAGCATATTCCATTGCAGTATATCATATCAAAACAAAAAATGATATAATAAGGTGCAAGAAAGGAGAAGGCTATGTCGAAAACAAAGGAGCTTTTCTGGACGTTTTTCAAAATTGGAGCGTTCACGTTTGGCGGAGGCTACGCCATGGTAGCCCTGCTGCAGAATGAGTTTGTAGAAGAGAAAAAGTGGGTAACAAAAGAAGAATTTCTGGACATGGTGGCAATTGCGGAGTCTACGCCCGGCCCGGTGGCGGTGAACAGTGCCACCTATATCGGCTACAAGATCGAGGGTGCGGCAGGTGCGGCAGCGTCCACGGTGGCGGTATGTCTTCCGTCCTTCGCGGTCATTTATCTGATCTCGCTGTTTTTTGACCAGTTCCTCCGCCTGTCGGTGGTGGCAAGTGCGTTCCACGGCATTCAGGTGTGTGTGATCTATCTGATCCTCTCGGCGGGCCTGAAAATGCTGAAGCAGCTGGAACACAGCGTCTTCAATATTGTCATCCTGACCACGGTTGCGGCAGCAATGGTGGGCTGTTCCATTGCAGCAGTGTCCTTCTCTTCCATTTTTTACATCCTGTTCAGCGGTGCGGCCGGGCTGCTGGTGTATGCAGTACAGCAGCTGCGGAAGGGGGAGAAGAAGCCGTGATCTATGTAGAACTTTTCTGGAATTTTCTCATGATTGGCGCGCTGTCCTTTGGCGGCGGCTACGGGATGATCTCGCTGGTGCGGGAAACGGTCTTAGGACACGGCTGGCTGACGGAAGGCGAATTTCTCAGCTTCATTGCCGTGTCGGAATCCACACCCGGCCCGCTGGCTATCAATATGGCTACCTTCATCGGCGCTTCACAGGGCGGCTTCTGGGGTGCGCTGTGTGCGACGCTGGGTGTGGTGCTGCCGTCCTTTGTCATTATCCTGCTCGTTGCATCGGTGCTGCAGAACTTGATGAAGTATGCCGGTGTCAACGCAGTTCTTGGCGGCGTTCGTCCCTGTGTGGTGGCGATGATCCTTGCAACTGCAGTCAACATGGCGCTTTCTACGCTGGCCGGGTTTGCAGCGGACAAGGCAGGCATTGCACCGGATCTCCGTTCCATTGTGGTGTTCCTGCTGCTGTGGGGGCTGCATGCCCTTTGCCGCCGGAAAAAGGGCAAAGCACCATCGCCCATTGGGATGATCCTGCTCTCTGCAGGACTAGGAATCCTGTTCTGGGGAATATAAGAATAAGCATTGCACGCTGCCTGAGGGGCATCCTGCTTCTGATGACAGCTTCTGAAAAATGCGCCGGGAGGTTCCCAATAAACCTTTCCGGCGCATTTTGCTACAAAAAGCCGGGCACAGAAAAAATTCCGTGCCCGGCTTGATCGTTCCTTGAACTGGGTGCGCTGCCTGATTATGCGGCAACAGAAGAAGCAGCTTCGCTGGAAGCAGCCTCACTGGAAGCGGCCTCAGAAGAAGCGGCCTCGCTGGAAGCAGCCTCAGAAGAAGAACCGTTCTCCTCTGCAACAGCGGAAGAAGTGTTCTCCTCGGCCTCAGCAGCAACAGAAGTGCTGGTAGAAGCAGCCTCGGAAGAGGATGCAGCAGTGGAGGAAGCAGAACCGCCGCAAGCGGTCATGCCAACAGCCAGAGCCAGAGCAACAACAGCAACACAAACATTCTTGAGTTTCATATCTAAAATCTCCTTGCCATACGCAAATGTATTTTGCAGAAGGCCCTACAGGAAGTGCCTTTCTGCAAGTGGATATTCTAGTCTTTTTTGCGAAAAAATCAAGAGCTTTTTTGGCTAAGAAGTGAGATTTCAATGATAATCTACGATTTTGTTATAATTTATCGCTAAAAGTCAAAGAGTTTTTGTTAAACTGATCGAAGCACAGGAAAACTCAGGAAAGAATTTTTTACCGCGTTGTAATCCCTTTGTAATTTCTTTCATTATTTGTTCATTTGAATCAAGACGGGAATGCATGTTTCCTGAAGAGAAATAAAGATGAAGTACTATGTTACATTGACCGGACTCAACTACCGCTTCGGCACTCAGCCGTTTACAGTAGGCCAGAAGATAAAGCTGGTCAAAGAACCGGAGAATGACTTTGACAGCGAAGAAGATGCCATCGCATTCTGACAGAAAAGCCCGTCGCACTGTATTTTGTGTGACGGACTTTTCTGCACCTTTTTGCTTCGGCGCACATACACCGGGCAAAGGGGGAATGCATCGTGAACCAGATCGTTTTCACTGCATGGGTGCTGCTGTTCCCGGCGGCGTGCACTACACTGGGGGCAGCAGGTGTGTTTTTGCTGCGGCGGCAGTCGCGGCCCTGCACGCAGCGCATCCTGTGCGGCATGGCAGCGGGCATTATGCTGGCGGCCAGTGTGTGGAGCCTGCTGCTGCCTGCTATCCAGCGCGGACAGACTTTGCCGCTTCCGGCATGGATCCCATCGGCAGTGGGGCTTGTGCTTGGCGCAGTGGGCCTTTTGCAGGTGGAACAGTTTGCCGGGCAGCTGCTGGAAGGCGGGGCCGGGCACGGCGGACGCATGGTGCTGGCTGTAACATTGCACAACCTGCCCGAGGGTATGGTGGCGGGCCTTGCCGCTGCACTGGCTTTGACCGGGGAGCCGGATGCTATCAGCGGTGCGCTGGCGCTGAGCCTTGGCATCGGTTTGCAGAATATCCCGGAAGGTGCAGCAGTCAGCCTGCCGCTGGCCCATAATGGCCGCACCCGCAGTCAGGCGTTTTTTGCGGGAGCGGCTTCCGGGCTGGTAGAGCCGTTGGGGGCATTGCTTGCCTTTGCTCTGGCCGAATGGGTCAGTGCTGCGCTGCCGTGGCTGCTCAGCGCAGCGGCGGGCTGCATGGTGTGCGTGACCGCACAGGAGATGATCCCGCAGGCCGTGGAGGGCGATGAGCCTGCCGGTGTTGTAAGCATTGTGCTGGGATTTGCGCTGATGATGGCACTGGATGTGGCATTGTAAGAAAAAAGGGGCTGCTGCAAAATCGATGCCGTTAATAAAATAACAGGATAAAAGCAAAGCGCAGTACAAACATAACGCGAAAGCGCAGAGAATGTACTGCGCTTTTTTGGATTTTTGAGAGCATCACATTTTCTGACTTTGGGCTATCCTATTTGATTGTTTCATGCGTTGGCCGTGAAATGATACCTCCCACCCCTTGCAATCTGCCTGCGTTTATGGTACAATATTCTGGCATTCAGAAGAATGTGTCGGACAGCGCCTGCTGCGTGGTTCGGCATACGGATGCGGGTCCTGTACGATGGATTCGCTGTGAACCAGGTCAGGTGGGGAACCAAGCAGCCTTAAGCAGTGCGTTCGTGCGTTTCAGTAAGCCTGCATCCGTATGCCGAGTTACGCAAGGCGGGGACAAAACCCCGTCAGCGCTGTCCTTTTTATTTTGCAGGAAAGGGGAGAGAACCATGTACCGTGCCTTGTACCGCAAATGGAGGCCGCAGCGTTTTGAGGATGTGGTAGGCCAGCGGGCCATTGTTACTGCGCTGAAAAACCAGATCACGGCAAACCGTGTGGGCCATGCCTACCTGTTTACCGGCGTGCGCGGCACCGGCAAAACCACCTGCGCCAAGATCTTTGCAAAGGCGGTCAACTGCCTGCATCCGGTCAATGGAGACCCCTGCGGCGAGTGTGAGATCTGCAAGGGCATCGATAACGGCAGCATTCTGGACGTGGTGGAGATGGATGCGGCTTCCAACAACGGTGTGGACGATATCCGCGACCTGCGCGACGAAACAGCTTACACTCCCAGCGCCTGCAAATATAAGGTATACATCATCGATGAGGTGCACATGCTGTCCACAGCAGCATTCAATGCGCTGCTCAAAACGCTGGAAGAACCGCCTGCCCACGTCATCTTTATTCTGGCAACCACTGAGATCCAGAAGGTGCCCGCCACCATTCTTTCCCGCTGCCAGCGGTACGATTTTACCCGCATCGGGCCGGAGGATATCGCCCGCCGGGTGGAATACATTGCAGGGGAGGAAAAGCTGGAGCTTTCGCCGGATGGTGCGGAACTGATCGCCCGTCTGGCCGACGGTGCGCTGCGCGATGCGTTGTCCATTCTGGATACCTGCGCAGGCGTTACGGCGAAAATTGACGCCGATGTGGTGCGCCGCATGGCAGGTGTGACCGACCGCAGTTATCTGTTCCGCATTTCGGACGCACTGGAAGCGCAGGACGGTGCAACAGCACTGGCCCAGCTGGCACAGCTTCGCCAGCAGTCTGTGGATGTCAAGCGTCTGACAGAGGAATTGATCGCGCATTATCGTGCTTTGATGCTGGCAGCATTGCCGGGCGGGCAGAGCCTTCTGTCCGGCGTTTCGCCGGAGGAGGAAGCTTTGTATCTGGAAAAAGGCCCGCAGCTGGGCCAGCGGGAGGCCATTCGTGCCATCCGTGCGCTGGGCAGTGCGCTGGAACATATGACCCGTGGCAGCGACCAGCGGATCGAGCTGGAACTTGCACTGTTTGGCTTATCCGAACCGCCCCAGCAGCCGCAGGCAGTTCCTGTGCAGGCCGCGCCTGTCCGTGCTGCAGCTCAACCCGCAGCGCCGCAGCCGTTTGCATCGGCAACTGCTGTGCAGCCCTTTGCAAGCGCTCCGATTTCCCAGCCGCCAATACCGTCCGTTCCTGTGGTGCAGCCTGCAGCGGAACCGAAACCTGTAAAGGCAGAACCTTCCGTGCCGTCGGAAATACCTGTAGAGCAGACTTCACCCGTCCAGACCGAAGAGCTGCCGCCGCTGCCGGAGGAACCGCCCGTGCAGCAGGCCGGAATGCTGCCTTGGGACGAGCCTGCCGCGCAGGCCGCACAGTCAGCTGCACCCGTGCCGGCAGAGTTGGAACCTGTTCCGCAGCCAGAACCGCCCAAACCTGCACCCACGCCCACTGCAAAGCCTGTGCCGGAAAAGCCACAGGATGCCGGGCAGGAAGGGACTGTGCTGTATCCGTACTGGCCGCAGGTGGTACAGCAGCTGCAGGAAAAAGATCCCATGCTCTACACCTATCTGCGCAAGTCCAAGGCTTACTTTGATGGCACCCGCGTGCTGATCGACGGCGGCAAGACCTTCCGCGATTTTATCCGCGCCAACAAGGACAGCCAGCGCCTGATCAAAAAGCTGATCAAGGATGTGTCCGGTACGGCGGTGCCCATTGGTCCCTATGAACCAAAGAGCGCTGGCAAAACGGTCTCCAACGCAGAGCAGTCGCTTCGTGCACTGGAAAAGCTGGGGTTGGATGTGTCCATTGAGGATTCCGCAAGGAAAACGAGATCATAAAAATACATTGCATCAATAAGGAGAAACGATTATGAAAGCAAGAATGCCCGCAGGCTTTGGTCGCCCCGATATGAACGCCCTCATGCGTCAGGCACAGAAGATGCAGGAAGATATGAAAGCCAAACAGGCCGAGCTGGAAGCTGCCGAGTACACCGGCAGCGCTGCCGGTGAGATGGTCACTGTTAAGATGAACGGCAAGCACGAAGTGCTGTCCATCACCATCAAGCCCGAGGCTGTGGACCCGGATGATGTTGAAATGCTGGAAGATATGGTGGCTGCTGCCATCAACGCAACCGTCAAGCAGGTGGACGAAACTGCCGAAGCTGAAATGGGCAAGCTGACCGGCGGCATGAACATCCCCGGTCTCTGATCCGGCAGGAGGGAAGAACATGGGCTATACTGCTGCCCCGCTGGAAAAGCTGATCGAAGAATTCAGCAAGTTTCCGGGGATCGGGCGCAAGGGCGCTACCCGCATGGCGTATCAGGTGCTGAGCATGTCGGACGAAGATGCCGCCGCACTGGCGGGAGCCATTCAGGGTGCCCACACCAAGCTCCATCGCTGCCGTATCTGCCAGAATTATACAGAAGCGGATATCTGCCCCATCTGTGCCAGTGCAAAACGCGATCCTTCTGTGATCTGCGTGGTGGAAACGCCCCGCGATGTGCAGGCGTTTGAACGCACAAGGGAGTATCACGGCTTGTACCATGTGCTGCACGGCCTGCTCAGCCCGATGGACGGCATTACTGCCGAACAGCTGTGCGTCAAGGAACTTCTGGCCCGCCTGGGCGACGGCAAGGTGAAAGAGGTCATCATGGCCATGAACCCCACGGTGGAGGGTGAAGCCACCGCCATGTATCTGGCAAAGCTTATCAAGCCTCTGGGCATCAGGACCACCCGTCTGGCCTATGGCCTGCCGGTGGGCGCAAGCCTGGAATACACTGACGAAACCACTTTGTACCGTGCACTTTCTGGCCGCGGTGAGCTGTGAATTGGGAAAAATTTACAGTTTCTTCAAAAACAGCCCTTGCAAAACCATAAAAAAATGGTATACTGATACAACAAACCACAATGGAGAAAGGAGGCGCGCGGAATGGCACCCACTAAGGAGCGTCCGGCAACAAAAACCATTGCCACAAACCGTGAAGCGCGCCATGAATACTTCGTTCTGGAAGCGCTGGAAACCGGCGTTGAACTGAAAGGTACGGAGGTCAAGAGCCTGCGTGCCGGAGGGGTCAACCTGAAAGACAGCTGGGTCGATATTGAGGATGGTGAACTGCTGGTAAAGGGAATGCATATCAGTCCCTACGACCACGGAAACATGTTCAATCAGGATCCGATGCGCGTCCGGCGCCTGCTGGCACACAAAAGTGAGATCCGGCGGCTGCATCAGCAGTGCAAGCTGCAGGGATATACCCTTGTGCCGCTTTCGCTCTATTTCAAACATGGCCGCGTGAAAATGGAAGTGGGCCTTTGCAAAGGCAAAAAGCTCTACGATAAGCGTGCCGATGCCGCCCAGCGCGATGCAAAGCGTTCCATTGACCGTGCCATGAAGTCCAACGGCAAATACTATTGATCTTTTCAGACCGCTTCCTGAAGCGGAACTTTTTCAAAGCTTTCTGCACACCGCAAGGTGTGCTTTATAAGGGGGCGTAAAGGTTTCGACGGGGAGAGCGAGGTCTGGGCAGCGGGTAGCAGTGGGGGAACTGCTCTATAACTCCTCCAAAAAAATTAACTGACAATAACAATTCTCAGTTGCTCGCAGCCTGAGTGCTGCGCGTTCCGCCCACTCTTGTGTCGTGTGGGGCCGGGGCGTCCTTTAGACACAGCACCTGAACGGACTTAAGCTTTGCGGACCGGCAGGAACTCATGAAGCTACCAATGCGCTAGCCTGACGATCGGCGTGGCGCGGCGGGAATGTTGTAGATCGCCTGCACCCGGAGACACCTACACTGAACTCTTTTCGGACATGGGTTCGACTCCCATCGCCTCCACCAACAAAAAGCACCTGGATTCATTGAAATCTGGGTGCTTTTCTTTTTGCTGAAACTGGTTTATAAAGCACGCTATATCACAGAACGATTCGCTATTAGGGCGGCTTTTGTCACAATTTGTACGTATTTCCAGCAAAACAGAATGATTGTATAAAATTTATACACCCGCTAAAGTTTGTTTGTTGTCTGCTGCGGCGGCGCGGGGTATACTGTTGCCATAAGGACGGCGCAAGGATGCCGAAAAAAGCAATAAAAAGCAGGGAGGCTTTTCTATGTACTATTCCAGTGGCAACTATGAAGCATTTGCAACTCCTAAAAAGCCGGAGGGTGTCGATCATAAATCTGCATATATCATTGGTTCCGGTCTGGCTGCACTGACGGCTGCATGTTATCTGGTGCGTGACGGCCAGATGAAGGGCGAGCATGTGCATGTGTTTGAGAAAGACCCCATCCCCGGCGGTGCCTGCGACGGCTACAAATACGATATCGGTTACGTGATGCGCGGTGGCCGCGAGATGGATAACCACTTCGAGGTCATGTGGGATCTGCTGCGCTCCATTCCGTCTCTGGAGACCGAGGGTGCCAGTGTGCTGGATGAGTACTACTGGCTGAACAAGGAAGACCCCAACTATTCACTGTGCCGTGCTACCGTCAACCGCGGCGAGGATGCCCACACCGATGGCAAGTTCGGCCTGTCTGATAAGGGTGCTATGGAGATCATGAAGCTCTTCTTCACCCCCAACGAGCAGCTGCAGGATAAGAAGATCACCGATTTCTTTGATGATGAAGTGCTGAACTCCAACTTCTGGCTGTACTGGCGCACCATGTTTGCCTTTGAAAACTGGCACAGTGCTCTGGAAATGAAGCTCTACCTCAAGCGTTATATCCACCATATCGGCGGTCTGCCGGATTTCACCGCCCTGCGCTTTACCCGCTACAACCAGTATGAATCTATCATCCTGCCCATGGTCACTTACCTGAAGGACCACGGCGTGCAGTTCCACTATGAGACCAAGGTCGTGGACGTGAAATTTGATATCAATGGCAAGCGCAAGCAGGCAAGCAGTGTGGTTGTGGAGCATGCGGGGGAGACCAGCACCATCGGCCTGACCGAAAATGATCTGCTGTTCATCACCAACGGCGGCTGCGTGGAAAGCTGCACGATGGGCGCACAGGACAAGGCAGCAGGCTTTGATCCCACCATCAAGCCGGGTAACGGCTGGGACCTGTGGAAGAAGATCGCTGCACAGGACCCCGCATTCGGCAATCCTGAAAAGTTCTGCTCCGACCCCGAACATTCCAACTGGGAAAGCGCCACCATTACCACCTTGGACGACAAGATCCCGCAGTATATCCAGAAGATTTGCAAGCGTGACCCGTTCAGCGGCCACACCGTCACCGGCGGCATCGTCACCGTTAAGGACTCCAACTGGCTGCTCAGCTGGACGTTGAACCGTCAGCAGCAGTTCCGAGACCAGCCTAAGAACCAGCTGTGCGTCTGGGTCTACGGCCTGTTCAGTGATAAGCCCGGCAACTACGTCAAGAAGGCCATGCGCGACTGCACCGGCAAGGAACTGTGCATGGAATGGCTGTACCACATTGGTGTGCCCGAGGATCAGATCGAGGAGCTGGCAGAGCACAGCGCAAACACCATACCTGTGATGATGCCCTATATCGATGCATTCTTTATGCCGCGTGCGATGGGCGACCGTCCTGATATCGTGCCGGAGGGTGCTGTCAACTTTGCCTTCCTGGGTCAGTTCGCCGAGACCGGCCGTGACACCATCTTCACCACCGAATACTCCATGCGCACCGGTATGGAAGCTGTGTACACCCTGCTGGACATCGACCGCGGTGTGCCCGAGGTCTGGGGCAGCACCTATGATGTACGTGCCCTGATCGATGCAACGGTCAAGCTGCGCGACGGCAAGAAGATCACCGACATGGATCTGCCGCTCATCCCGCGCCTTGCCATGAAGGAAGCTTTGAAAAAGATCGAGGGTACCGACCTTGAGAAATTCCTCAAGGAATACAATGCGATTTGAGCTCGTTGCTCTGATCTATTTTTGAATCCCCTTTGAAAACAGCCCGCTTTTGCAGTCAACGACTGGCTGCAGATGCGGGCTGTTTTTTGCCCTGAAAAGGAATAATGTTGCACAAAAAGTGTGACTTAGTACCGTGAATTATGAACAAATTGTGCGATTCCGGGTTGTTCTTGGGTGTTTTGTGTGTTATGCTTAATATAACAAGCGTCGGGCTGGTTCTGTGCGCCCGATAAAAACAAAAGAGAGTTTTAAGAGGAGGTCGTTTTTCCATGAAACAGCTTATCTCCCGCCGCAGCTTCCTGAAAGCCGCAGGTGTCACCACGGCCGTTGCTGCCGTGAGTCTGGGCGCACCCGCTGCGTCTGCATGTTACCCCGGCAGCTTTAAGGACATTACGATCCTGTACACCAACGATGTTCATACTTATATCGACAAAAAATCGCCGGAACTGACCTATGCTGCCATCGCAGCTTTGAAAAAGAGCTATCAGGATGCAGGCAAAAATGTCCTGCTTGTAGATGCGGGCGACCATATTCAGGGTACCGCATATGGTTCCATGGACGAAGGTGCATCCATCATCCAGCTGATGAACGCCGCTGGCTATGATGCTGCAACTCCCGGCAACCATGAATTCGACTACGGCATGGCCCGTGCAAAAGAGGTAATGGCTGAGGCGGATTTCCCGTACCTCTCCAGCAACTGGGTCAATCTGCCGCTGGGCAACCGCGTTCTGCCGGATGTCAAATACTTCACCATCGGCGGCCGCGTGATCGCATTTGTGGGCATCACCACGCCCGAGACCTTCACCAAGTCTACTCCGGCTTACTTCATGGATAAGAGCCAGAGCCGCTATATCTATGATATTCTAGGCGGTGACGACGGCCAGAAGCTGTACAAGGCTGTGCAGAAGTCCATTGATAAGGCCAAGGTTCTGGCTGACTACGTGATCGGTCTGGGCCATCTGGGCGTTGATCCTTCCTCTTCGCCCTGGACCAGCAAGGAAGTCATCGAGCACACCTCCGGCTTCGATGCATTCATCGACGGCCATTCTCACACCAAGATGGAGTGTGAGTGGGTGAAGGATCTGTCCGGCAAGGCTGTCGCCCTGACCCAGACCGGCTCTTATTTTGCAAATGTTGGCGAAATGACCATCAAGGCTGACGGCTCCATTGCCACCCGTCTGATCTCCTCTTACGAAGGCTCCGACAGTGCCGTTGCCGATATCCAGAACGCATGGGTCGCTTCTGTGGACGACATGCTGGGTGAGAAGATCGCTGTTGCCGATACGAACTTCTACATCTCCGACCCCGAGACTGGCAAGCGCCGCATCCGCATGGCAGAGACGAATCTCGGCGACTTCGTGGCCGACGGCATTTACTCCTACTTCAATGAGGTGGAACAGCTGCATTGTGACATCGCTATCATGAACGGTGGCGGCATCCGCGCCGATGAGAAAGCCGGCTACTGGACCTTCAAGACCTGCAAGCAGGTCAGCCCGTTTGGCAATGTGGCCTGTCTGATGTCTGTCACCGGCAAGCAAATCCAGGATGCACTGGAGTTTGCAGCCCGCTTTGCCGGAACGGAAAAGGAGAACGGCGGCTTCCTGCATGTGGCAGGCGCTTCCTACGAGATCCACACCGATATCCCCAACACCGTGCAGACCGACGAGAAGAATGTCTGGATCGGCAGTGCCACCGGCACTCCGCGCGTGCAGAACGTGAAGATCTACAACAAGGCTTCCGGTACTTATGAACCGCTGGACGAGAGCAAGACCTACGCTCTGGCTGGCATGAATTACACTCTGCGCAATCTGGGCGATGGTTTTGCCATGTTTGATGGCGCAGAGCTGATCAAGGACTATGTGTCTGAGGATTACCTTGTGATGTCCACTTACGCAATGAGCTTTGGCGGCGTGGACGGCGAGGGTCTGCCGCATCTGACCACCGCAAACAGCCCGCTGGCCGATTACCCGGGCTATCTGCTGGATTACGAGAATCCCTACGGCGCAGGCCGCATCAGCATTCTGTAATAACTGCATAAAAATGGGCGTACCGTCGCAAAGACGGTACGCTGTTTTTGTATAACAATATAGAACGAAAAAAGCCATCCGGCATAAACCAGATGGCTTTTTGGTTGGGGATGAGAGAATCGAACTCCCACAAGTAGAGTCAGAGTCTACCGCACTACCACTATGCAAATCCCCAATATCCGATTGCGTTTCGCAGTGTGAGCCGCTCAACGTGTGCTATTATACGCGGAAAAGTGATACTTGTCAAGCGTGATTTTGAAAAAATTGCAAACTTTTTTAAAATGCGCGCACCAGCGGAGAAAGTTTCTGCTTTACCATAAACTGGCATATTCTGCACCGGTCTCTTCATATACTAGAATGTACAAACCTTCAAGATGCACAAAGAAGAGGAGGACGGCCTATGCTGGAACGAACCCATGCCCAGAACACCCAAACTTTGCTTTCGAGCCGCATCCCGCGGGATACCGAGCACGAACGCTATCACCCAGAACTGGAAGAAGAGCTGAAGGAATGTCTGTTCTGCCTGCGGCGTAATGAGATGATGTTTGATCTGGAGGTAGATACAGACCTGATCGAGCAGCGCATTTACGAGCGGCAGGCGCTTTTGTGCCGCTACCGGTACTTACTGGCCAGGGCGCGGGAGCTGGGGCTGCACACCGTCCTGACGAAGTATCAGCCTGCTGGACAGGTTTGAACAGGTTAGTAGCATAAAAATCTTGACAGAAAGCCCCTTGCGTGTTATCATAAGTAAAGATAAATGCGTACCGGGCTTTGTCCGGCGCGATGAAATTTTGAGAGCTAGAGAGGTTTTCTATTATGGAACGTATTAAGACCATTGCTACTCGTGACCTGACCAAGAGCGTTAAGACCGGCGGCTGCGGCGAGTGCCAGACTTCCTGCCAGTCCGCTTGCAAGACCTCCTGCGGCGTGGCTAACCAGCAGTGCGAGAACAGCAACAAGTAATTTTTGCAAACCCCATGCCGCCTTTGCCGGGCGGCATTTTTTTGTGTAATTGGAATGGAGAGTAAAATGGTACACCAGTATCAATTGAACGGCTATAATATCGTGCTGGACACCTGCAGCGGCTCGGTGCATGTGGTGGACGATGTTGCATACGATATCATTGCCATGTACCCGGAGCATACTGCTGACGAGATCGTTTCGGCTATGATGGCAAAGTATGGAGACCGCGAGGATGTCACGGAGGAAGATCTGCGTCAGTGCATCGATGATGTGACCAACCTGAAGGAAGCAGGCAAGCTGTGGACCCCGGATACCTATGAGAATATGGCTTTTGACTTTAAAAACCGCAACACCGTGGTCAAGGCCTTGTGCCTGCATGTTGCACACACCTGCAACCTGAACTGCTCCTACTGCTTTGCTTCGCAGGGCCGCTATCAGGGCGACCGTGCGCTGATGAGCTTTGAAGTGGGCAAGCGTGCCATGGACTTCCTGATCGAAAACTCCGGCACCCGCCGCAACCTTGAGGTTGACTTCTTTGGCGGCGAACCGCTGATGAATTTTGACATGGTCAAAAAGCTGGTGGCTTACTGCCGTGAGCAGGAGAAGATCCACAACAAGAACTTCCGCTTTACCATGACCACCAACGGTATGCTGATCGATGACGATGTGATCGATTTCTGCAACAAGGAGTGCCACAATGTGGTGCTGAGTCTGGATGGCCGCAAAGAGGTCAACGACCGCTTCCGCAAGGACTATGCAGGCCATGGCAGCTACGATACCATCGTGCCCAAGTTCCAGGAGTTCGTGAAGAAGCGCGGCGACAAGAACTACTACATGCGCGGCACCTACACCCACTATAACACCGACTTCACCAACGATATCTTCCACATGGCCGACCTTGGCTTTACTGAGCTGAGCATGGAGCCTGTGGTGTCCAAGCCCGGCGACCCCAGTGCCCTGACCGAGGAAGATCTGCCCATCCTGAAGGAACAGTACGAGATCCTTGCCAAGGAAATGATCAAGCGCAACCGCGAGGGCCGCGGCTTTACCTTCTACCACTACATGATCGACCTCACCGGCGGCCCCTGCATCTACAAGCGCATTTCCGGCTGTGGCTCCGGCACTGAGTACATGGCTGTTACTCCTTGGGGCGATCTGTACCCCTGCCACCAGTTTGTGGGTGACCCCAAGTACCTGATGGGCGATATCTGGAAGGGCGTTACGAACACTGCCGTGCGCGATGAGTTCAAGCACTGCAACGCCTATGCCCGCAAGGAGTGCCAGAACTGCTGGGCAAAGCTGTACTGCTCCGGCGGCTGTGCAGCAAACTCCTACCACGCTACCGGCAACATTACCGGTGTGTATGAGTACGGCTGCGAGCTGTTCAAAAAGCGAATGGAATGCGCTATCATGATCAAGGTCGCTGAGAATCAGGAACTTGCCGCCAAGGGCATCGAGGTGCCTATTGAGCTGGGTTCCACCTGTAACGCCTGTGCTGATGGCGAAGCCTGCGAATGAGCACGACCAC
This sequence comes from Faecalibacterium sp. OF03-6AC, assembly GCF_003478175.1. Taxonomy (NCBI): domain Bacteria; kingdom Bacillati; phylum Bacillota; class Clostridia; order Eubacteriales; family Oscillospiraceae; genus Faecalibacterium; species Faecalibacterium sp. OF03-6AC. The sequence continues at coordinate 101,643 of NZ_QUEN01000003.1, forward strand.
GCCTATTGTGGATTTTGTGCGCCGTTACGCACAGTCCGGCACCTCGCGGCTGCATATGCCCGGTCACAAGGGCCAGAGCCTTTTGGGCTTTGAGCCGTGGGACATTACCGAAATAAAGGGTGCGGATGAACTGTATGGGGCTGACGGCATCATTGCCCAGAGCGAAGCCAACGCTACCCGGCTGTTCGGCACGGTGCATACCTATTACAGCACAGAGGGCTCGTCCCAGTGCATCCGTGCAATGCTGTGCCTTGCACTGCAGGCTGCGTCCGCAGCCGGACAGCGCCCGGTCCTGCTGGCAGCGCGCAACGCTCACAAAGCACTGTTGTATGCGGCGGCGCTGCTGGATTTTGATATCCAGTGGCTCTGGCCTGCGCCGCAGGATGCCGGTGCGCTTTGCAGCTGCCCGGTGTCAGCTGCAAAGCTGACAGGTGCTCTGCAGGGTTTGGCACAGCAGGGCAAAAGGCCCTTTGGCATCTACATCACCAGTCCGGATTATCTCGGCGGTGTGCAGGATATTGCAGCGCTGGCCGAAGTGTGCAAGGATTTTAGCGTTCCGCTTCTGGTGGATAATGCCCACGGTGCTTACCTGCGTTTTCTGCCGCAGGGCGGTCAGCATCCTATTGCGCTGGGCGCGGCCATGTGCTGCGACTCCGGCCATAAAACACTGCCCGTTGTCACTGGCGGCGCATACCTGCATCTGGGCAAAAATGCCCCCATTCAGAACGAAGCCGCTGTGCGCAATGCACTGGCATTGTTTGGTTCCACCAGTCCGTCTTACCTGATCTTGCAGTCGCTGGACAAATGCAATCAGGTTCTGTCGGAGGGTTATCCGCTGCGGCTTTTGCAGTGCTGCGGATATTTGACCCGCCTGCGCCGGGAGCTGAACGAAGCCGCTGCGGCAAAACACTGCCCGGGGCCGCTGGCACTGGAAAGCGAACCTCTCAAGGTCACGCTGGATGCTGCTACACTGGGCATGACCGGCACAGAGCTTGCAGAAGCGCTGCGCAGCGCAAAGGTCGAGTGCGAATATGCCGACCCGCGCTATGTTGTGCTGATGTTCACCCCGGCAAATCCGCCGCAGGACTTTGAACGGCTGACTTCTGCCGTTCTCCACATTGTGGAAAACCTTACAGGCCCGTTCCCGCTCCCGGAAAAAAACGATCGTGAACTTTTGGAGCTGGAACACGAATTGCACACCTGCTGCAGCATCCGGCAGGCCGTGTTTGCCCCGCAGGAGCAGGTGCCCACAGAGCAGGCGGTGGGGCGTATCTGCGCTATGCCGACGGTTTCCTGCCCGCCTGCGATCCCCATTGTGGTCAGCGGCGAGAAGATCACATCGGCTGCCGTCCGGCTGATGCAGAAATACCATGTAATGCAGGCGGCTGTCCTGCGCAAAACGATCTGATTGTTTCAAAAGGCCCAAAGGCATCGTGCGTTTTGCACGGTGCCTTTTTTGCGCGCATATCCTGCAAAGCATGTGCATACCTTTCCAGTAGAGACGGACAGGGAAAGGAGCACACTGCATGGAACTGAAGATCTTTCGGGATACGCTGCCGCAGGCAGGCACGAGCTGCACCGTCAAGGCAGAACTTCCGCTGGAAACCGAGATCCTGATTTCAGATTATCTTCCGCCGGTGTTCAAGCTGGTCAAATGCTTTGCAAAACCGGTGGTGCTGCAAAAGCAGCTGCAGCCCGGGCGGCTTACATTGGAAGGCTATCTGCGCTGCACTGTGTTTTATCAGGGCGAGGATGGGGCCGGGCTTTGCCAGACCGAGCAGAAGCTGCCGTTTACAAAGCAGCTGGAGGTGCCGGAATTTTCCTTCACCAGCTGGATGGCCATGGTAGAAGGGCAGACCGAATACCTCAACTGCCGGGCGGTAAACCCGCACCGTATCGAGGTGCGCGGAGCCTATGGTCTTGTGGTTGCTATCCATACACAGGATAAACAGGAACTGATCACGGCGCTGGCCGATGGCGGCATTGAACAGAAATTGCAGACGCTGAACGGCGTGCGCAGCGCCGCGGTGCTGGAAAAACTGGTCACTGTGGAAGGGGAGCTTGTGTTTGCAAAGCCGCCCGCAGCCATTCTGGATATTACCGGCAGCGCCGCCGTGCGGGAGGTAAAGCTGCTGGCGGGCAAGGCAGTGGTCAAGGGCGAGGTACGTGCCCAATGCGCCTGGCGCGCGGAAGGCGAAAGCAGCCTGCAAAGTCAGGCGGCATCCCTGCCGTTCAATCAGGTGGTGGATCTGGAAGGCGTGGCAGAGGACTGCAGATGCATGTGCGTGCTGGAGCCGGTGGGCTTTGCCCTTGCGGAGGGCGAACAGGAAGCCAGCGGCCAACTGACAGCCAGCGTGATGATGCATTTGCACGCATGGCGGCCCTGCCAGCTGCAATACGTAGCGGATGCCTTTTCTACGCAGTTTGAAACCGCCGTCACGCCGCAGGAGTTGGCAGCAGAAGATCTTGCCTGTATGCTGAACGAGACAGCATCTTCCACGGCCTCCGGGCCGCTGCCAGATGCGGATGCTCAGCTGCGCGCCTGCTTTGTGTCTTATGGACCGGCGCAGGTAACACCTTACCGCGACGGCTGGGCCTTTACGGTGCGTGCCGTTGCCACCGCCTTTGCCGAGAACAGTCTTGCCGAGCTGGAAAGCTACGAAAAAACACTGGAGCTTGTCTTTCCGCTCGCAGTAGAAGCCCCGCCGGGTGCACAGTTCAGCCCGGAATGCTGGCTGAGCACCGAGAACATCCAGTGCAGCTGCACCGGCGGCACATTGGAAGTGACGGTCACCGCCCGTGCCGAAGGAGCCATCCTCTGCCGGAGCACACATCCGGGCATCGGCAGCATTGAGCTGGGCGAACCGCTGACGACTCCGGACCCGGAGATCGCACTGCGCATCTACTATGCACAGGCAGGGGAGGAGTTGTTCGGCATTGCCAGACGGTTCCATGTGTCACCGGCACAGATCCTGACGGCAAATGGGCTGGAAGCCGGTACGCAGGTCCTGCCGCAGGCGATGCATTTTCTGGTGCCGGGTGCATAAATCGACGAAGAACGCTGCCTTTTCAGGCGGCGTTTTCCTTTTGTGCCGAAAAGAAAGTGAAAAAGCCCTTTCTTCTCTGTGTGCGTGAGAGTATAATAAAAAGCGGTGTTTGAAATAGGAAAGGAGTAAAAAACAAAGATGAATTCCAAAAGTAAGCTCCTTGCCCCGGAGCTTGTCAATGTAGAAAGGCCGGTTTGGGCTTTCAGCAAAAAAATTTTCTGTGAGGGCATGCGGGATGGCGTTCCCATTGCGCTGGGCTATTTTGCTGTTTCCTTCTCGCTGGGCATTGCGGCCCGCCGGGCAGGCTTTACCCCGTTTCAGGGCTTTCTGGTCAGCCTACTGAACAACGCTTCGGCAGGCGAATACGCTGCATTTGCCATCATCATGGCCAATGCGACCTATCTGGAAGTGGCCATCATCACACTGATTGCCAATGCGCGCTATCTGCTCATGAGCTGCGCACTGGCCCAGCGCTTTGCGCCGGGCACACCCTTCTGGCACAGGCTGCTCATCGGTTATGATGTGACAGACGAGCTTTTTGGCATCACCATTGCACGGCCCGGCAGCCTGAACCCATATTATACCTACGGTGCCATTCTGCTGGCGGCACCGGCTTGGGCCATCGGTACAGCGTTGGGCATCATTGCGGGCAATCTGCTGCCGCTGCGGGCTGTCAGTGCGCTGAGCGTTGCCCTTTACGGCATGTTCCTTGCCATCATCATTCCTCCGGCGCGTAAGAGCAGGGTGGTAGCTGCACTTGTTGCCATCAGCTTTGCACTGAGCTTTGTGTGCAATTACCTGCCGGGTATCTCCGCTCTTTCGGAGGGCACGCGTACCATTTTGCTCACAGTGCTCATTTCCAGCGCTGCAGCAGCTCTTTTTCCGGTAAATCCAGAAGAGCAGGAGGCAGAGCATGACGCATAATAATTACATTTACATTGCAGTGATGGCGCTGGTATCCTATGCCATCCGCATCCTTCCGCTCACACTGATCCGCAAGCCCATCAAAAACCGCTTCATTCAGTCGTTTCTGTATTATGTGCCCTATGTGACGCTGGCGGTCATGACCTTCCCGGCCATTGTCAACGCGACCCAGAGCCCGGCTGCCGGTGCCATGGCGCTGGTGGTAGGCATTGCAGCTGCTTGGTTCGGCGCAAGCCTGTTTCAGGTATCTGTGGCCTGCTGTGCCGTCGTGTTCGTGCTGGAACTGTTCCTTTAAAATTTTTGTGCCCGGCAGGCTGTCATGCTGCTGGGCACTTTTTCATTGTCCTGCAGGAGGAAATTATCATGAAAAAAATTCTTATCACCGGTGCAGGCGGCTTTGTCGGCTCCCGCATTTTACAGCAGTGGCAGGGAAAGTACGAGCTTTGCGCCCTTCCAAAAGGCTTTTTCTGTACAGCCGATGAAGCTCTCACCCGTGCACAGGTGGAAGCTCTGCATCCGGATGTGATCCTGCACACCGCCGCTCTTTCCGATACCAGTTACTGTGCGCAGCATCCGGCAGAAGCTTACCGTGCCAATGTGGAGCTGCCAGTCTGGCTGGCACGGGCTGCGCAGCAGACGAAGGCAAAGCTGGTGGCATTCAGCTCGGATCAGGTCTATGCTGGTGTGCAGCAGCAGGGGCTGCTGCCGGAAACACTGGCCCTGCATCCCGCAAACATTTACGGCCAATACAAGCTGGAAGCAGAGCAGCGTGTGCTGGAGCTCTGCCCGGACTCGGTCCATCTGCGTGCCAGTTGGATGTATGACCTGCCCGGCTATGGGCTGCCCATCCGGGGCAATCTTCCGCTGAATCTTCTGCGTGCCGCGCTGAAGGGAGAGACTCTGCGCTTCTCCCGGAACGACCACCGCGGCGTGACCTATGTGCGGCAGGTGATCGAAAATCTGGAGCCTGCCATGGCGCTGCCCGGCGGCGTATATAATTTTGGCAGCGGCAATGCCGAAAACATGGTATGCACCGCCCGGCAGTTTGCCGAAACGCTGGGAATCGCTGTGCAGATCGAGGAAGAAAGCTGGGGTCGGAACCTTGTGATGGACACCACAAAACTGGAACGCTTCGGCATCCGGTTCGACACCACTCAGCAGGGCATCCAGCGCTGTTTAAAAGATTACGGGCTGAGAACGCTGTAAAATTTCCATATCGCACAAAAATCAAATAAAACAAAACAAAAAAGCAGGAGTTCTGCGCGAAATTCTTCCGACCAAAGCGGAAAAACCGCACAAAACGCCCTGCTTTTTGTGTTTCCCAGCGGGAAACAGCTGTTCACGAAAAAGTCATACTTAATTTACAAGGATACGCAGTTTTGCTATAATAAATCCGCTTTTTTGGTAAAGCAGTCGAAAAGAATGATTTTTGTCAAGATTTGAGGAGAGTGGAACATTTGAAGGAAGTCAAGCTCGAAGAGTCGGCGTATCAGTTCGACGCAAAAATGTCCCTGAAACAGGCGATCCCGCTGGGTCTGCAGCATGTCTGCGCCATGTTCGTGGGCAACCTGACCCCGCTGCTGATCATCACCAGCGCCTGCGGCATTGCGGGCGGCGAATTTGCAGATCTGCAGGTCACGCTGCTGCAGAGCGCCATGTTTGTGGCCGGCGTAGTCACGCTGGTACAGCTGTTCACCATCGGCCCCGTGGGCGGTAGTGTGCCCATCATCATGGGCACCAGTTCCGGTTTTATCGGCGTGTTCAACAGTGTTGTCGGCAGCATGGGCGGCGGTGTGCTGGCCTATGGTGCCATTATGGGTGCATCCATCATCGGCGGCATCTTTGAAGGCGTTCTGGGCTTCTTCCTCAAGCCTCTGCGCAAGTTCTTCCCGCCGGTCGTCACCGGTACGGTTGTACTTTCCATCGGTCTTTCGCTGATCTCGGTGGGCATCAATTCCTTTGGCGGCGGCAACGGCGCAAAAGACTTTGGCTCCATGGAAAATCTTCTGCTTGCCCTGTTCGTATTGGTGGTCATTCTGATCTTCAAGCACTGGACCACGGGCTTCCTCAGCTCTTCCGCGATCCTGATCGGCATTCTGGCCGGTTACGTTGCGGCCTTTGTCATGGGTCTGGTGCTGCCCACCACCGGTGTCACTGCCGATGGTGTAGAGTTTGCCAAGGCATGGGTGCTCAACTGGAATAAGGTGGCACAGGCCTCTTGGTTTGCCATTCCCAAGCTGATGCCGGTCAAGATCGTGTTTGATATGCGCGCTATTATGCCGGTGATGATCATGTTCGTTGTTACCGCTGTTGAGACCGTGGGCGATATCTCCGGTGTCATGGAGGGCGGCATGAATCGTGAGCCCACCGATAAAGAGCTGTCCGGCGGTGTGATTTGTGACGGTCTGGGCTCCTCTTTTGCGGCTCTGTTCGGTGTACTGCCCAACACTTCCTTCAGCCAGAACGTGGGTCTGGTGGCCATGACCAAAGTGGTCAACCGCATGGCTCTGGCCTCCGGTGCCATCTTCCTGATCCTGTGCGGTCTGATCCCCAAGCTCGGCGCGCTGATCTCCATTATGCCGCAGGCCGTTCTGGGCGGTGCTGCCGTTATGATGTTCTCTTCCATCGTGGTCAGCGGCATCCAGCTCATCACCAAGGAAAAGATGACCCCGCGTCAGCTTACCATCGTCTCGGTGGCTCTGGGTGTTGGCTACGGCATGGGTGCCAACAGCGGCATTCTGGCACAGGCTCCGCACGCTTTCCAGCTGATCTGCGGCGAGTCCGGCATCGTTCCGGCTGCGTTCGTGGCGATCCTGCTGAATGTGCTGCTGCCGAAGGATGACAAGGCAGAATAAAGCTCAAAGCTTTTGCCGGGCCAGAGCTTCCAATTGCGCAAGTGCTTCGGGCGTGTCGGCATCGGCCAATTCATTCCGATCCGCAATGTAAACGGTGTGAACATGCGCGGGATATTTCCGAAGCAGAACACTTCCGCCCATGCCCTGCGGCAAGGTGAGCAGTTCCTGAAAAAGTCCTTTTTCAAACAGAACGGGACTTCCAGTAAGGGGAGACGGATCGTTACGGACCCGGAATCCCAGACGGAAGATCTCCCGTTCTGTTTCTTTTTGCCGTTCCAGCCGGGTCCTGTGATCCCATCCGGAGATGCCTGCCATGGCTTCCACTGTCTCGCGGCACAAAAGCGGCTGGTCTCCCGGCAGGAACATGCAGCCAAAAAGCTCCGGAACCTGTTCCAGCAGCGCAGAAAGACCCAGTCGTACCGTATCGTTTCGATCAGGCAGAACGTGCAGCAGCACCGGAACATTGCGGGAGCGGCAAAGCTGCGCAACTTCGTCCGAACGTGTCACCACGATGCGGGCCGAAAGCTTTGGAGTATCGGTCGCCGCAAATGCGCGGCATAGCATCGGTTCCCCGCAGAACGGCGCAAGGAGTTTGTTGGAGCCGAAGCGCTGGCTCAGACCGGATGCCATAATGACACAGCCCACCGGAAGAAGTTCTTTCATATAGTACCACTCTTTCTGAAACGAATTCACAATAGTATTATATCGAAATCTGTGTTAAAATAAAAGAACAGAGAAAAAAAGAGAGAGGAACCTGCATCTATGATGACGATCCGAGAATATAAGCAGGCCGAAAGTCTGGAAGAAGCGTGGCAGCTGAACCAGAAAAAGGCCAACCGTGTGCTGGGCGGCATGATCTGGCTCAAAATGGAGAACATCAATGTCGGTACAGCCATCGACCTGTCCGGTCTGGGACTGGACACCATAGAGGAGACCGAGGGCAGCTTTTCCATTGGTGCCATGGTTACACTGCGCCAGCTGGAAGAGCACGCCGGTCTTGCTGCGTATACCCATGGCGCAGTAAAGGAAGCGCTGCGGCATATCGTGGGCGTGCAGCTGCGCAATCTGGCAACTGTGGGCGGCAGCATCTACAGCCGGTTCGGCTTTTCTGATGTGCTCACGCTGTTTATGGCCATGGACTGTTCGGTAGAGTTGTACAAGGGTGGGATCATATCCCTGCAGGAGTATGCTGAGCGCCCTTATGACCGGGACATCCTTGTGCGGCTGATCGTTAAAAAGGAAGAAGCAGAATTTTTCTATCAGTCCGTGCGCAACAGCCAGACTGATATCCCGGTGCTTACCTGCGCGGCCGCCCGTCTGGAAAACGGCAGCTATCGCATTGCGATCGGTGCGCGGCCGCTCAAGGCTGTGCTGTTTGAGCTGCCGGCAAAGGCGGGTGTTTCTGCGCAGGAACTGGCGCAGAACTTTGCCGATGAAGTAAAGCAAAAAATTGTCACTGGCTCCAATATGCGCGGCAATGCCGAGTACCGCCGCCATCTGGCAGGCGTTCTGACAAAGCGTGCTGTTCTGGAACTGGAAGCACGCACGGCACAGGAGGAAAATTAAATGCAGATCACTCTTACATTGAACGGCATCAAGGTCACAGAGGATGTGGCTGCAGATATGCTGCTGATCGATTTTGTACGTGCCCATGGCTGCAAGAGCGTCAAGCGCGGCTGTGAGACTTCCAACTGTGGTCTGTGCACGGTGTTTCTGGACGAGAAACCGGTGCTGTCCTGCTCGGTACTGGCAGCGCGTGCCAGCGGCCACAGCATTACCACACTGGAAGGCCTGCAGGAAGAAGCGGCGGAGTTCGGCGGCTTTATCGCGGATCAGGGCGCAGAGCAGTGTGGCTTCTGCAACCCGGGCTTTATCATGAATGCGCTGGCCCTCTTCCGCGAGAATCCGTACCCCAGTGAGGAAGAAGTGAAAGAATATCTCTCCGGCAACCTCTGCCGCTGCTCTGGCTATGAGGGCCAGCTGCGCGGCATCATGAACTTTCTGGCATGGAAAAAGCAGAAGGAGGCCGCAGAATGAGTACCATCAACAAGCCTTTCCGTAAAAAGGATGCCATGCAGCTGGTCACCGGCCAGCCCGTCTATATGGACGATGTGATCCCGCAGGACTGCCTGATCGTAAAGCTGCTGCGCTCTCCGCACGCGAATGCCATCGTCAAAACGATCAATACGGCTGTAGCAAAAAAGGTGCCCGGCATCGAGGCGGTCTTTACATGGGAGGATGTGCCGCAGGATGCGCCGCGCTACACGCAGGCTGGCCAGACCTATCCGGAAGCCAGTCCGCGTGACCGCCTGCTCATTGACCGCCATGTGCGCTTTGTGGGTGATGTGGTGGCCATTGTGGCCGGTAAGGACGAAAAGTGCGTGGATAAGGCTCTCAAGCTCATCAAGGTGGAATATGAGGTTTTGGAAGCAGTGCTGGACTATCACACTGCCAAGGACAACCCCATTCTGGTGCATCCGGAGGACAACTGGGCCAGTCTGTGCCCGGTGGGAGCTGACAACAAACGCAATCTTTGCGCCCATGATGAATGCGGAGCCGGTGATATCGACGCGGTGCTTGCAGCCAGCGATGTAGTCATTGACCACATTTACCACACCAAAGCCTGCCAGCAGGCCATGATGGAGACCTTCCGCACCTACTGCTCCATTGATACCTATGGGCGGCTGAATGTGCTCAGCTCCACGCAGATCGTGTTCCATGCACGGCGCAATATTGCGAACGCACTGCATATTCCCAAATCCATGGTGCGCGTGGCAAAGCCCCGCATCGGCGGCGGATTTGGTGCTAAGCAGACGGCGGTCAGTGAGGTATATCCGGCTTTTGTGACTTGGAAGACCAAAAAGCCCTCCAAGATCATTTTCAGTCGTGTGGAAAGCCAGATCGCATCCTCGCCGCGTCACGAAATGGAGATCCATGTGCGGCTGGGTGCCACGAAGGACGGCGTTGTGAAGGGCATTGATCTGTACACCCTTTCCAATACCGGTGCTTACGGTGAGCATGGCCCTACGACCGTGGGCCTTTCCGGTCACAAGTCCATCCCGCTGTACGGCAAGGCAGAAGCCTTCCGCTTTATCAGTGATGTGGTGTATACGAACCACATGTCTGCCGGTGCTTACCGCGGTTACGGCGCAACGCAGGGACTGTTTGCCGTAGAATCTGCTGTCAATGAACTGGCTCATAAGCTGAATATGGACCCCTTTGAGCTGCGGCTGAAAAACACCGTACAGGAGGGCGATGTGATGCCCGCCTACTATGGGGCTGTCAACACCAGCTGCGCGCTGGACCGCTGCCTTGTCAAGGTGCGGGATATGATCGACTGGGAGCACAAATACCCTGCCCGTGATATGGGCAACAGCAAGGTGCGCGCTGTCGGTATGGGCATGGCGATGCAGGGTTCCGGCATTTCCGGCATGGATGTGGGCAGTGCCACCCTGAAACTGAATGATGACGGCTTCTACACCCTGATGATCGGTGCGGCCGACATGGGCACCGGCTGTGACACTACACTGGCGCAGATCGCCGCCGAAGTGCTGGACTGCCCGCTGGACAATATCACGGTCTTCGGAGCTGATACGGATACCTCGCCCTATGACTCCGGCTCCTATGCGTCCAGTACCACTTACGTTACCGGCAAGGCCACCGAAAAGTGTGCCATGAAGCTGCGCGGCCAGATCTGCAAGCTGGGCGCAGAGCTGCTGGAATGCACCGAGGACGAGGTGGAATTTGATGGAAAAGATGTTTTCAAGAGCAAAGATCCCACACAGAAAAAGTCTCTGAGCGAGATTGCGTATGCTTCGCAGTTCGGCCATATGGTTCCGCTGGAAGCCACCGAAACGCATACTTCGCCTTTGTCGCCGCCGCCGTTCATGGTTGGTGCTGCTGAGGTGGAAGTGGATACTGAGACCGGCGAGGTAAAGCTGCTGGAGTTTGATGCCTGTGTGGACTGCGGCACGCCCATCAACCCGAACCTGACCCGTGTGCAGGCTGAGGGCGGTCTGCTGCAGGGCATCGGCATGACTCTGACCGAAAACATCACCTACGATAAAAATGGCTACCCGGAAGAGAACTCTCTGTTCCAGTACAAAATTCCGGCCCGCACCGATGTGGGCAAGATCAAGGTTGAATTCGAGAGCAGCTATGAACCCAACGGACCCTTTGGCGCAAAGTCCATCGGCGAGGTGGTCATCAATACACCGCTGCCTGCCATTTCCGATGCCATCTATAACGCTATCGGCACCCGGTTCTATGAGCTGCCCATCACACCGGAAAAAATCGCCATGGCAGTTGCAGAAAAGCAGAAATGATCGACGAAAAAATTTTTCCGTTTCTTGCGGAGAAGGGACATGTTATTTCTCTGGTGGGCGGCGGCGGAAAGACCACACTGATGTACAATCTGGCTGCGCACTGCGCCCGCAAGGGCTGGCGGGTATTGGCCGCTACCACCACCCATATTATGCAGCCGCCCGGCGGGGTCTGGGCACAGACGGATGCAGAGCTTTTCCGCCTGTGGAAGTGCGGCAGTTATGCCGTGGCCGGAACCGCTGCACACGGCGGCAAATTGACGGCCCCGCCGCAGGCACAGCTGGAGCGCTGGATGACCCTTGCAGATATCGTGCTCATTGAAGCGGACGGCGCAAAACGGATGCCCTGCAAGGCACCCGCTGCGCACGAGCCGGTGCTTTTACCGCAGTGCGATACGGTTCTGGCCGTAGCAGGGCTTTCTGCGTTGAGGCATCCGCTCCGGGAGGTCTGTTTCCGGGCGGAGCTTGCCGCAGAGCTGCTTTGTGTTCCGCAGGATGCGCAGTTGACACCGGAACTTCTGGCAAAGCTGCTTGCAAGTGAAGCCGGTGGAAGGAAGGCTGTAGGGGATCGCAGCTTTTATGCTGTACTCAATCAGGCCGATACAAAAGAGCAGGCTGCTCTGGCCCGGCAGATAGCTGATATTCTGAAAAATATTTATCGTATTTCCTGCGTTACGTCTCATTTCGAGAAAGGAGAACGTGCATGAGCAAAGAAGGCAAGATCGTGTTCTGCACCGGCGGCGGATGTACCGCAAAGCTGGGGGCCGGAGCGCTGAGCCGTATTCTGGAAAAGCTGCCGCGCGATGCAAGAGACCCGAGCCTTCTGGTCGGGTACGACAGCCGGGATGATGCGGCTGTATACCGCATTACCGATGATATAGCACTGGTGCAGACAGTGGATTTTTTCCCGCCGATGGTGGATGACCCCTATACCTTCGGCCAGATCGCAGCGGCCAACGCCCTGAGTGATGTCTATGCCATGGGCGGCGAGGTGAAGACTGCACTGAACCTTGTCTGCTTCCCCGAGAGCATGGATCTGAACATTCTGGGCGAAATTCTGCGCGGCGGAGCCGAGAAGGTGGCCGAAGCGGGCGGAAGCCTTGCAGGCGGGCATTCCATTGCCGATACAGGTGTGAAATACGGACTTTCGGTGACTGGCCTTGTGGACCCGAAAAAAATGTATATGAATGATTCCGGCAAGCCCGGTGACAAGCTGATTTTAACAAAAGCTCTGGGCGTGGGCCTGATCTGCACGGCAAACCGTGTGGGCGAAGCGGCACCGAAAGATATGGCCGGTGCCATTGCGTCCATGACAACGCTGAACAAAAACGCTGCCGAGATCAGCCGAAAGTATACGGTCCACGCGGCAACCGATGTGACCGGTTTCAGTTTTCTGGGCCATCTGCACGAGATGATGGGCGGAAAGCTTTCCTGTATCATTGATGCACGGATGGTGCCGGTTCTGCCGGGAGCCGAAAAAGCGGCAGATGATTTTTTGTATACCGCTGCCGGACAGCGCAACCGCAACCATACCGGGCCATATGTCACTTTTGAAAATGTGCCGTTTGCAATGGAAGAGGTGCTGTTTGACCCACAGACTTCCGGCGGACTGCTGCTGGCCGTTTTGCCAGAAGAAGCAAATGCGCTGGAAGCAGAGCTGCAGGCCGCTGGCCTACCTGCAAAGATCGTGGGTGAGATCATACCCAAAACCGAACAGGAAATCACTGTAAAATACTGATGGAGGCCTACAATTATGATGCTGAAAGTTGATGCCCGTGGCGACGCATGCCCGCTGCCCGTTGTAAAAGCCAAAAAGGCGATCTCTGAACTGCAGGGTGCCGGTGAGGTGGAAGTGCTGGTGGATAATGAGATCGCCGTGCAGAACCTTACCAAAATGGCCCAGCAGAAAGGTTATCGGTACAGCGCCGAAAAGCTGGCCGAGCGGGAATACCGCGTGCTCTTCACAGTCGGCGAAGCGTCCGAAACACCCACTGAAGAAGCACCGGCCTGTGCACCGGATACCCGCACAGACACGGTGGTTGCCATCAGCTCTGATAAAATGGGCATTGGCGCAGATGACCTTGGCAAGTCCCTGCTCAAGGCATTTGTGTTCGCACTTACCCAGCAGGATCAGCTGCCCAAAACAGTGCTGTTCTATAACGGCGGCGCGTCCCTGACCTGTGAGGGTTCGCCCATGCTGGATGATCTGAAGGCACTGGAAGCACAGGGCGTGGAGATCATGACCTGCGGCACCTGCCTGAATTTCTATGGCCTGACCGAAAAGCTTGCTGTTGGCAATGTGACCAACATGTACACTATCGTGGAAAAACTGACGCAGGCCGGTAACGTGGTGAAACCGTGATCTATCTGGATAACGCTGCCACGACCCTGCGCAAGCCGCCGCAGGTGGAGCAGGCTGTGCTGGACGCAATGCGCACGGCAGGCAATCCGGGACGGGGCGCCCATGAGCCCACGCTGCACGCAAGCCGTCTTGTTTATGCTGCGCGGTGCGCAATGGCAAAGCTCCTCCACGCACCAGACCCGTCCTGCATTGCCTTTGCGGCAAATGCAACGGAGGCTTTGAACATTGCATTGGGTGGTCTTTTTGCGCCGGGCGATCATATCATCACAACGGTATGTGAGCATAACTCTGTTCTGCGGCCGCTCTACCGGCTGCGGGAACAGGGCTTGCAGTTCAGTTTTGCGGGCGTGGATGAGCGCGGACGGCTGCAATATGATGACTGGGATAAGCTGGTTCAGCCCAATACAAAAGCGCTGGTCGTAACGGGTGCTTCCAATGTGACCGGCAACGGAACGGATCTTGCAAAAGCAGCGGGTTTTGCGCACCGGCACGGCCTGCTGCTGATCGTGGATGCGGCCCAGACGGCGGGTTCACAGCCCATTGACGTACAGGCACTGGGCATTGATGTGCTATGCTTCACCGGGCATAAGGCACTGCTTGGCCCACAGGGAACAGGCGGCTTGTATGTGCGCCCGGGGCTTTCCATCCGGCCATTGGTAGTGGGAGGCAGCGGCGTACACAGCTTTGATGAACAGCATCCCGCACAGATGCCCACCGCTCTGGAAGCCGGGACGCTCAATGTTCCGGGTCTGGCGGGCCTGTGTGCCGGTGTGGAATGGATTCTGGCTCAGGGCGTGGAAACGCTGTGTGCAAAAGAAACTGCACTGGCGGCGCTCTTTTATAAAAACATTCGAGATCTGCCGAACGTGAAGATCTACGGCGACCCGGAAATGCCGCTGCATGCTCCCATTATCTCGCTCAACATCGGAGACGAAGATTCAGCCCGCATTGCAGATATCCTGTGGGAGGACTACAGCATCTGTGTGCGTGCCGGCGCGCACTGTGCACCGCTGATGCATAAAGCGCTGGGCACGGTGGAGCAGGGCGTGATACGGTTCAGCTTTTCGCATTTCAATACGGAAGCCGAAGTGCTTCAGACCGCAGCCGCTGTTCAGGAGCTTGCACAGGAGATCTGATATGCGCATCAAAAAAACTTATATTGTTCTTTCGTTCCGCACAACGCTGGATGCCATGGAATGGGAAAAGCAGTGCCTTGCGGAGAAGGTTCCGGGCAGGCTCATCCCACTGCCGCGCGAGATCTCCGCAGGCTGCGGCCTTGCCTGGCGGATGCTGCCGGAAGAATTTGAGCAGTGGCAGAACCGGCTGGACCCGGCACGTTACGATCAGGCCGCAGCAGTAGAACAGTAATAAAGATAAAACAGGAGAATGACGCATGGGTAAAATGCCGCTTTATACAATGCTGCAAAAAGCCCGTTCTGCGGGCGGCTGGACGATGGAGACCCAGTTAGAGGGCGATGCCGCGGGGAGCCAGCTGCTTTTGCTGGAGGGCAGGCCTGTGTGGCAGAGGGGAGACAGCACCGTACTGCTGCAGCACCTGACAGAACTGCAGGGCTGCACAGCAGCTGGTATCCACTCTGTTGCGGGCACAGACATCTTTGCGGAGCGCTTTGGCGCGGTGCCGCAGCTGGTAGTCTGCGGCGGTGGACATGTGGCTGCAGCCGTTGTGCAGCTTGCAAAGCTGCTGGGCCTGACGGTCCTTGCAATGGATGACCGCGAGGAATATGCACAGCAGCTGCGGCTGGCCGGAGCCGATAAAGTGCTCTGCCTGCCGTTTGAAAAAGCGCTTGCGCAGGTACCTGACGGCGCAGAGACTTATTTTGTGGTCGTCACCCGGGCACATGCATTTGATGTGGACTGCCTGAAGGTGATATTAAAAAAGCCTGCAGCCTATGTTGGCATGATGGGCAGCCGCGGGCGTGCCGCACTGGTGCGCCGTCAACTTCTGGAAGCCGGTATCGATGCCGAAAGAGTGGAGGCGTTGTACGCCCCCATCGGACTTTCCATCGGCTCACAGACGGCAGAGGAGATCGCACTTTCCATTCTGGCACAGATCGTATCGATCAAGAATGCGCGTCCGCAGACGGAGGGCTTTTCATCTGCCCTTCTGGAAGCCATGGCTCAGACAGATGCCGCCGGGCAGCAGGCGGCGCTTGCCGTGATTGCGGCGCGGCACGGCTCTACGCCGCGGGAAATCGGCGCAAAAATGCTGGTTCGCACAGACGGCTCTATTGTGGGCAGTGTGGGCGGCGGTATTATGGAGCACCGCACCATTCTGGCTGCACAGGAAATGCTGACGGGAGCTGCTCCGGCGTATCAACGGCTGCATTTTTCGGCAGACGGCAAAAATGATGATGCAGCAATTGCTGCCTGCGGTGGGTCTATGGAGATCGTATTGACTCGACTCCAGCCCGGAGAGGAGATCAAATGAAGAAAGATGCACTGATCCTTGTGCGCGGCGGCGGCGACCTTGCTACCGGCACCATTCACCGGCTGTGGAGCGCAGGCCTGCGTGTGCTGGTGCTGGAAGCGGAGCATCCGGCGGCGATCCGGCGGCAGGTTTCTCTGTGCGAAGCCGTTTATGAAGGTGAGACCGCCGTTGAAGGTCTGCGTGCGGTACGAATCGAAACTCTGGCACAGGCAGAAGAAATCTGGAAACAGAATGCCGTTCCTGTTCTGGTAGACCCGCAAGGCAAAAGCATTGCGCCGGCAAAGCCGGATGTCCTTGTGGATGCGATCCTTGCCAAAAAGAATCTTGGCACAACGCGGGATATGGCACCCCTGACCATTGCACTCGGCCCCGGTTTCACGGCCGGGCAGGATGTAGATGTGGTGGTGGAGACCAAACGCGGCCACCGGCTGGGACGCATCATTCGGGAAGGCAGTGCCATCCCCGATACCGGCATTCCCGGAATCATTGGCGGCTACGGCAAAGAGCGCGTGATCCATGCCGGCACGGCCGGTATATTTATGGATCTCCGCAAAATTGGAGATATCGTGGAAGCGGGTGAGACCATTGCGCAGATCCGCACGGCAGATGGTGCCATGATCTCTGTGACCACGCAGATCACGGGCATTCTGCGCGGGCTTCTGCGTAGCAGCTATCCGGTAACGCCCGGTTTTAAGGTGGCCGATATAGACCCCCGCAAAGAGGAACTTTCCAACTGTTTTCTCATTTCGGATAAGGCCCGCTGCATCGCGGGCAGTGTGCTGGAACTTGTCTGCGCTCAACTGTGGAAATAAACCTGTAAAAAGCAAAAACCTCCGCTTCCCGGCGGCAGTACCGACAGGGAAGCGGAGGTTTCTATTTTTCATTTCAGTTGCGGTAGCAGCGGTCCTGACCTACCAGCCAGTCCTCACACAGGCGCTGGGCTTCCTCCAAACTGCGGCTCTCGCAGTCGAAGAATGCACCGTGCATCGAGCGATAGGAGTAGTGAACTCTCGGAATACCGTTGCCATCCTTGAAGCGTTCGCAGCGTTCTTCACCGGGCATCAGAAAAAGTTGTTCCATGGTTCCTTCTCCTTTGATTTCAGCATTCCGGAGCGGCTGGCCGGATGCAAGCCGCACAACGTTTGCTATTGTAGCACGCAGGGGAGAAGTTTGCTATTGCCTTTTTGTCCAAAGATATGTTTTGTTTTTCTCTGTGGTTGTGGCACAAAAGGACTTGACAAGATCATTCGTACAGGATGCGTTCCTGTTCCTGCATTTTCCTTTTTGCTGCCGCTTTGCATGGGCAGCTGCCTTGCCGTATGGAAAAACCGATGGAACGGATGAAAATATTTTGTGCACTTTTCACAGTTTTCTTCTCGAGATTTTGGTGGTACAATAGAAGCATTAAAATATATCCTTTCAGGAGGAGCACATGGCAGAAAAGAATATTGAACTGGATAGTGTAGAGGTCGCCGCAGCTGTTTTTGGCAACTGCGACCGGAACATCCGTCTGCTGGAGAACGAGTTTTCTGTTACGGCGGTCTGCCGGGGCACGCAGCTGCGGCTTTCAGGCGAACCGGCCAATGTTGCCGCGGCCAGCCGCGCTGTGGAGGGAATGCTGCTTCTGATCGAGAATCATACACCGCTGGAAGACCAGACCGTGCGCTACTGCATCAGTCTGGCGCACGATGGAGCAGAAAAGCGGGTCAAGGAACTGACCGAAGATTTTGTTACCGTAACGGTCAAGGGACGGCCGATCCGGCCCAAAACACTGGGCCAGAAGGAATATCTCAATGCCATCCGCACCAATGCCATTACCTTTGGCGTTGGCCCGGCGGGTACCGGCAAGACCTATCTGGCCGTTGCCATGGCGGTAAAGGCTTTTAAAGCCAAGGATGTTTCCCGTATCGTGCTCACCCGCCCGGCAGTGGAAGCGGGTGAAAAGCTGGGCTTTCTGCCTGGTGATCTGCAGCAGAAGGTAGACCCTTATCTGCGCCCGCTGTATGACGGCCTGTTTGATATGCTGGGTGCCGAAACTTACGAGCGCCTTGTGGAAAAGCAGATCATTGAGGTTGCACCGCTTGCCTATATGCGCGGACGCACGCTGGATGATTCCTTTATCATTCTGGACGAGGCACAGAACACCACACCGGAGCAGATGAAAATGTTCCTCACACGTATGGGTGTCGGCTCCAAGGTGGTGGTTACCGGTGATGTGACCCAGATCGATCTGCCGGAACGCACCCGCAGCGGTCTTGTGGATGCACTGCACGTGCTTAAAAATGTAAATGGGATTGCACAGTGCTATTTTACTGAGAAGGATGTTGTGCGCCACCGTCTAGTGCAGGAAATTATCAAGGCTTACGAAAAGGCTGCACACCCTGAAAAATAAAATCACCAGAATTCATATAAAGCCATCAAAAACAGAAAGGAGTGGACTGATTTATGTCCAATAAAGTTTTAATCACCAATTCACAGAAGGCCGTCAAGGTTCCTTCCGGTCTGCGCATTCTCATCCGCCGTGCCTGTAATGCCGTGCTGGAATATGAGCATTTTGAAGCTCCTGCAGAGATCAGCGTGACCTTTGTGGATAACGCCGCCATTGCTGAGCTGAACAACCAGTACCGCAACAAGCCCATGCCCACCGATGTGCTGAGCTTCCCTCTGGGGGTGGACGGCAAATATGATGTTGACGAGAACAACGGCTGCAAAATGCTGGGTGACATCGTCATCAGTATGGAGCGTGCACAGGAGCAGGCAAACCTCTACGGCCATCCGCTGCAGCGTGAGGTGGCGTTCCTGACGGTGCACTCCATGCTGCACCTGCTGGGCTACGACCACGAAAATGGCGGTCTGGAAGCCATGCGGATGCGTGAGAAAGAGGAAGCTGTTCTGCTGCAGCTGGGCCTGCCGCGCACCGTAAGCTATACCGAGTAATTGATTCACCGTGCGGTTGCCGCACAATACAGACAGGAGCTAGATTTTGAGTAACGCTACACCCATTCAGGGGCATTATGATACTTCTTCCGTTTTTGTGGCTGTCATTGGCCGTCCCAATGTAGGCAAATCCAGTCTGACCAACCTTCTGGTTGGCGAAAAGGTAGCCATCGTCACTTCCAAGCCGCAGACCACCCGCACCCGCATTACCGGCGTGATCACCCGCGGGCCGCTGCAGTATGTGCTGCTGGATACACCCGGTGTGCACAAGGCACGCAACAAACTGGGTAAACGGATGGATAAGACTGCCAGCGATTCCATTGCAGATGTGGATGTTTCCATGATGCTGTTTGAGCCTTACGGCGCACTGAATGAATCGGAAATGGTTCTGGTGGATATGCTGCGCAGCAGCGGCGGCCCGGCAATTGCAGTCATCAACAAGACCGACCTTGTCAAGGAGCCTGCTGATCTGGAAGCCCGCAAAGAAGAGCTGAAGGCATTGGGTGTATTCGACGATATCTACACCATCAGCGTCCGTGATAACGACGGCTGCGAAGTGCTGTTCGATGCTTTGAGCCGCTATGCTGTGGAAGGCCCGCATTATTTTGATGATGATGCCTACACGGATATGCCGGAAAAGGAGCTTGTGGCGGAGGTCATCCGTGAAAAGGCCCTGCTGTTCATGCGCGACGAGATCCCCCATGGCATTGCTGTCGTGGTGGAGCGCTTCAAAGAGCGCCCGGGCACCGACCTGATCGATATTGATGTAAATATCTACTGCGAGCGCGAAAGCCACAAGGGCATGGTCATTGGAAAAGGCGGTGCAATGCTGAAAAAAATTGCCAGTGCTGCCCGTGCAGACTGCGAAGAGTTTTTGGGTTGCCGCGTCAATCTGCAGTGCTGGGTAAAGGTAAAATCCGATTGGCGCGATAACGAGTTCCTGCTGAACAACTTTGGCTTCAAGCAGAACACCAATAACCGTTGAAACTTGCCAAAGCAGGACAGAATTCCCTTGGATGAACGGTTAAAATAAACTTGACACTATCCGTAACAGGGAAGAGGTGCTGCAAATGGATGCACAAGCAAGCTGGCAGGCGTTTGCCTGCACGGGAAACATTCTTCGTTATCTCGATTATAAACAACAGCGGCCGGAAGAAACCCCGGCAGAGGACCAAGAAAATGGAAGCCTTTGTAACCACGGGTCTGGTGCTGAAGGAGACCCGCTATAAGGAATCGGACCGCATTCTGACGATCCTGACACCGGAACTGGGCGTGATCTCGGCAGCAGCGCAGAGCAGCCTGCGGCTAAAGAGCAAGCTGTTCAGCGCGTGCGGGCTGTTCTGCTATTCCGAGTTCACACTGGTGCCGGGCCGCAACATGTACACTGTGCGGGAAGCGGAAGTGAAAAATGTCTTTCACGGCATCTCGTCCAGCATTGAGGGCATGAGCCTTGCCATGTATATGGCTGAAATGGCAATGACCCTTTCGCCCACCGGGCAGGAGGCACAGCGGGAGCTTCGACTGCTGCTCAACTGTTTCTATATGATCAGCGAGAGCAAAACGGACCTGCGGGTGATCAAGGCCGTGTTTGAACTGCGCACCATGAGCGAGTGCGGCTTTATGCCGCAGATCGTGTGCTGCCGCGATTGCAGCGCCTATGACGGTGCTGCGTTCTATCTGGATGTGCAGGAAGGCCACCTGCTCTGTGCAGACTGCGCCGCAAAAGCAGGAAAGACCTGCAACCTTGATCAGGGCGCACTGTATGCGCTGCGGCACATCTGCCTTGTGGACGACAAAAAAATATTTGCATTCAAAATTTCTGTGGGCAGTCTGGAAAAGCTTTCCGCAGTGGCAGAGCGCTATGCACTGACCCACCTGGACAAGCCTTTGAAAAGCTATGACTTTTTAAAGACCCTGCTGCCCTGAGCATAAAGGAAACCTATGGAAACAAGTTACTTAAAAACTCTGGAACTGGATAAGATCATCGCCCGTGCCGCAGAGGGCTGCGTGTGCAAGGAAGCGCGCGAAATGCTGCTTGCCACTCAGCCGCAGTGCGACCCGGACGAGGTGCGCTATGCGCTGGAACAGACCGATGCCATCAACACTCTGCTGATCAAAAACGGCTCCCCGCGCTTTGGCGGCGTGGAGAATGTCAGTCAGCTGGCGGCCCGCGCCGTAAAAGGTGGCGTACTTTCAATGGGCGAGCTGTTGATGGTGGCTGGTGCACTGCGCAATTTTCAGAATCTTTCAAGCTGGTATGGCGCTTCGGAGCACGACGCTCTGCCTACAGACGATCTGTTCTATGCGCTGGCACCGCAGCCGGGCCTGGAACAGCAGATCTCCAGCGCCATTCTGGCACCGGATGCCATGGCAGACACGGCTTCTCATACCTTGAACGATCTGCGCAAAAAGATCCGCGCAACGGAGAACAGCATCCGTGACCGTCTGGAGAGCATGGTCCGCAATATGGATACCTCCAAGTATCTACAGGAAAGCGTGGTTTCCATGCGCAATGGCCGGTATGTTGTGCCGGTCAAGAGCGAATACCGCGGTGAGGTGAGCGGCATTATTCATGATGTTTCGTCTACCGGAGCCACCGTCTTTGTGGAGCCGCAGGCCGTTGTGGAAGCCAATGCCCGCATTTTGCAGTACCGTGCGCAGGAAGCGCAGGAGATCGAGCGCATTCTGGTGGCCTTTACCGCACAGGTGGCTGCCATTGAGCCGCAGTTCCAGTACAGCTACAAGGCTATGCTGGAGATCGATGTTCTGCTGGCAAAGGCACGGCTGGCTTTGGATCTCAAGGCATTCAAGCCTGCTGTCCGCACCGACGATTCCTTCTCGCTGATCCGTGCGCGCCACCCGCTGATCGATCCTAAAAAGTGCGTGCCTGTGGATATTGCTCTGGGCAGGGATTACGATTCGCTGATCATCACCGGACCGAACACCGGTGGCAAAACCGTCACCTTGAAAACAGCGGGCCTGCTGTGCGCCATGGCGCAGTGCGGCTTCCTGATCCCGGCTGACGAGCGCAGTGAGATCTGCGTATTTGACGAATTTCTGGTGGATATCGGCGATGAACAGAGCATTGAGCAGAGCCTTTCCACCTTCTCCGGCCATATGAAAAAGATCACCGGCATTCTGGAGCTTGCCATGCCGCACACACTGGTGCTGCTGGACGAGCTTGGTGCCGGTACCGACCCCGCCGAAGGTGCTGCGCTGGCTGTGGCCATCATTGAAGAGCTGCGCCGCCGCGGCGTGCTGCTGATGGCCACCACTCACTACGCTGAGCTGAAGGTGTTTGCTCTGGAAACCAAGGGCGTTGTCAATGCCAGCTGTGAGTTTGATCTGGAAACGCTGCGCCCGACCTATAAGCTGAGCGTCGGCGTGCCGGGCAAATCCAATGCGTTCCTCATCAGCGAAAAGTTGGGCATCCCGGAGCGCGTGATCGAAGCGGCACAGCAGCATCTTTCCGCAGAGGATAAGCGTCTGGATGCCGTTCTGGGACAGCTGGATGATCTGAAGCTGCAGCTGAAGGAAAGCCAGAACGAGGTGGAAGAGCTGAAAAATGAAGCTTCCCACCAGCTGGAAGCCGCGCAGAAAAAGCGTGATGAGCTGATCCGTCAGGGCGAAAATGAACTGGAAGCTGCCCGTGCCAAGGCTCGTGCGCTGGCACAGCAGGTGGAAAGTCAGGCTTACGCCCTGACTGATGAACTGCGTCAGCTGCAGAAGGACGAGCGCATGAGCACCCAGCAGAAAGCTCAGCGCGCCCGCGAGATCGCCAAAAAAGAATCGGAAAAGCTGTTTATCGGCTCCGAGGCGGTGCATAACCCCATCAAGGAATTTGTGCCGTTGAAAGAGGTCAAGGTAGGGCAGGAGGTCTGCATTGCAGAGCTGAACCAGCTGGCCACCGTATTGGCCCTGCCGGATAAAAACGGCGATGTTCTGGTGCGTGCAGGCATCATCAAGACCAAAGTTCCGCTCAAGGGCTTGAAACAACCGGAAAAGCTGGTCAAGGAAAAGAAACCGCAGACCAAAGCACAGCAGCGTTATTCCCGCCTGACCGGCGATGCCAACCGCCCGAACGGCAGGGTAGAGAGGGTACAGCGTTCCGCCAAGATGGAATGCAATCTGCTGGGCCTGACGGTGGACGAAGCGCTGCCGGAAGTGGATTCCTTTATCGACCGTGCCATCCTGAACGGACAGACAGTGGTTTATCTGATCCACGGCAATGGCACCGGTGCGCTGCGCACAGCTATCCACAAGCATCTGCGCGGCAACCGCATGGTCAAAAGCTTCCGTCTGGGCCGTTATGGCGAGGGTGAAAGCGGCGTGACCGTGGTAGAGCTGAAATAAAGAAAAAGCTATCCGAAGGATTTTTCGGGTAGCTTTTTCTCACATTGAAGGAATTTGCAGAGCAGGATCGTATTCTATAAAGAATACTAATATAAGGATGTAAGCCAAAATGGCAAAACGATATTCCAAAGCCGCGCACTCAAAAAGACGAAAACAGACTTCTCATGTGCTCAAAAATACGGTCATTCTGCTTTTTTGCGCAGTGGGCATCTGGTTTGGCAGCTCACTCTGGCATGCAGCGCTGACTCTGCAGACAGCTCAGCCAGCGGAAAGCATCGCCAGTGAAGAATTTCGTCCGCAGGTCGGTGATCCGCCTTACCGCGTGGTGATCGATGCCGGGCACGGTGGAGCAGACCCGGGTGCAAGGGGAGTGATCGAAGAAAAAGATATGACCGCAGCAACCGCCTCGGAACTGATCCGGCTGCTGCAGCAGGACTCTAATTTTATTCCGCTGCAGACCCGTGACAGCTTTGATGAAACCACTACGCCCGCCCAGCGTGCCGCCAGAGCGGACGAACAGGCACCGCAGCTGCTGCTTTCCATCCACGGCAACTCAGCTGCAAACGGCTCCACTGCATCCGGCTTTGAGTGCTATCCGGCAGTGCCGGGCCGGACTTGGCATCAGGAAAGCTTTTACTTTGCGCAGCTGCTTGCCAAAGGAATGCAGGCTGCAGGGGCATCTCTGCGTGGGCGCGGGGGAGTCCGATACATTTATTATCTGGAAAACGATCAGAAGCAACTGGTGGAAAGCACCCACACCGAGGTGCGTGCAGAGCGAAGCTTTACGTTGCTGGAAGATGTAAATTGTCCGGCAGTGCTGGCAGAGCAATGCTTTGTAACGAATGAAGCAGATGTTGCACAGTTCGGCAGCGAAGAAGGTTGTAAAAAAACAGCCCGCGTTTATTACGAAGCGATCTGTGCATACTTTGGCACACAGCCGCAGGCCGAGCAGCTTGCCGGGTTCACTTTAAATTAAAAAGTATCAGCATAGCATCACCAAGGGAGAAGAAGCGATAACATTCTGAACCCAACACCATACAGCCATCCGTATTTTAAGACCGCTGAACTCATAACCAGAAGAGAAGGGCGGTCTTATTTTTCGATTACATGATTTTCGTATAATGCACGTTATGCGAAATGTAGGGAAGCGAAAAATCTCTATTTTCCTGAATCTGGCCTTTTTCTGCGACCTGCGGATCTGCAGCCATCTGTAATACCGTATGATTCAACTTTTGCTTTTTTATATTTTTGTGTCTCACATTTGTATTTTGGTGCTACAATCTTTTTATGGACTTACAAATTACAAAGCTGCACAGTCTGCCGCTGCCATGCGCGCTTGCATTTTATTTTTCCAGATTCTCTTTTTATGTCGCTATAAGTTCTGTGGTCATTCTGATCTTTTTATTTTTCTGTGAACGACCATTTGCTCGTACGATTTCAAATCGCTGGCCAGATCACAGCTTATCATTCCATTATTTATATTTATATAAATATATCTATAAAAATACCGCCGATGACATGTCCGCACTTTGGACGCGTCACAGACGGTATCGTTCCATTTTATGGGTATTCTTATGTGGTTCAGGAATTTCCGTTTCCAGCGTTCGCATCAGGCTTCATTGCAAGCACGGAAGTATCCAGCCCGATGCCATCCTGAGCCGCACCCTCGAAGGCTTTCATGGGCGCAGACGAAAGTTCCTCATCCAGAGCTGAATCCTCTGCTGTCTCCCCTGTTTCCTTTTCTGTTGTATCCAAGATGTGAGAAGATGCTTTGGGCTTTTTGACCTTGCCCAGCGGGTTTTCTTCAATAGCCGCGCGCACCTGAAATTCCTGTAGGTGCGTATAAATTTGTGTGGTAGACACGTTGCTGTGGCCCAAAAGCTGCTTGAGTGTAAGGATATCTACATTGCCGGTCTGATACATCAGAGTTGCGGCAGTGTGGCGCAGCTTATGTGTGGAAAAGCCTTTTAATCCGGCTGCTTTCATTGCACCGGTCACTAGCTGTTCTACCCTGCGGTTCGAGATACGCTCTTTGCGCCGTCGGGTAATAAAGACCGCCTTTTCCTGCGGCAGAAGCCCATCCATCGTATTGCGTTTGCCCAGATACAGCCGCAATGCTTCCATGCAGGCATCATTCAGATAAACCATGCGCTCCTTGTGGCCCTTGCCAAACAGGCGTATCTGGCGGTTTTCCAAATCAATGTCGTCCAGATTCATGCCGACAAGCTCTGCCAGACGCATTCCACAGTTCAAAAACAGCGTCACCATGCAATAATCCCGCTCCGGAAAATCGCTTTGGGTCTGCGTGCTTTCCAATAACTCCATGGACTGCTCCGCCGTCAGATATTTGGGCAGTACCTTATCCTGTTTGGGTGGGTGGATGGCCGCAGTCGGATCTGCATCCAGCCGGTTGACCTGATTGACCAGGTAATCATAAAAGCCGTGCAGGCTTGCCAGCCGCCGGGCCGTTGAGGACTTTTTGTTGCCGCACTCGCGGTTTAAAAAGTACAGATATTCGTAGATATCCTCCTTTGTTACGGAGGCCCAGAATGCGGTGTCCAGCCCTTTGGGGTCGATATCCTTCATCTCGCTGTCTTCGGGCACAAGCCCACGGCGGCGCTTCATAAAACGGCTGAATCCGCGCAGATCACAGTAGTAGCTGAACGCCGTGTTTGCGCTTTTGCCCGCGATCACTTCCAGATAGCGGACGTATTCTACAATGTCCGGCGCAGCATCATCGAAGGACTTGTGCTTGCCGGGATTTTTCTCGTCCAGATAGATCGACATTGTTTTTCCTCTTATAAGCGGTCAGATTTCAGGGCATTGATCGCATCGGTGATATAAGCCGCGCCAATCAGCTGCATTCCAGGATAATCTGCCGGGTTCAGATGATTCAGGCTGTGCTTCGGGATCACCGCACGTTCAAAGCCGATACGCTCTGCCTCATGCAGGCGCTGTTCCAGATTGGGTACGCTGCGCACTTCACCGCCAAGGCCGACCTCGCCAATGGCGATCAGCTTATCGCTGACGGGCCTGTCCAGCAGCGATGAGACCATACTCAAGCAGACAGAAAGATCACAGGCAGTATCACGCAACGCAATGCCGCCCACGATGTTGATATATACATCCAGGTTGCCAAAGAAATATCCTGCGCGCTTTTCCAACACAGCAATCAGCAGATTCATGCGGTTGTAGTCGTAGCCGCTGCAGGCACGGCGCGGTGCTGGAAAATTGGTTTTGGTTGCAAGGGCCTGAATTTCGCTCAGAATAGGACGGCTGCCCTCCATGGTACAGGCCACACAGTTGCCGGAAACGCCAAGAGGACGGCCTTCCAGCAGCATCTGTGAAGGGTTTTCGATCTCAGCAAGGCCCTGCCCCGTCATATCAAACATGCCCAGCTCATTGGTGGAGCCATAACGGTTCTTGGCCGCACGCAGGATGCGGTACGGCAGCATTTTATCGCCCTCAAAGTAAAGCACCGTATCCACGATATGCTCCATGACTTTGGGGCCTGCAATGGCACCGTCCTTGTTCACATGGCCCACAATGAACATGGGGATCTCCTGCTTTTTGGCCACGGCCAGCAGGCGGGCCGCACTTTCCTTGACCTGACTTACCGTACCGGCGGAGGACGAGATATCCATGCAGCGCATCGTCTGGATGGAGTCGATGACCACGAGATCCGGCTTTTCTTTTTCGATCAGGCCGCAGATCTCGTCCACATCATTCTCCGCTGCCAGAAAGATGTTATCCTGCGGCACTTTCAGCCGGGCAGCGCGCAGCTTGACCTGCCGCACCGATTCCTCGCCAGTGATATACAAAACGCTGTGCTGGTTGGAAATGGCACCGCACAGCTGCAGAAGCATAGTAGATTTGCCCACACCCGGCTCACCGCTCAAAAGCACAACGCCGCCCAGCACAATGCCGCCGCCAAGTACACGGTCCAGCTCCGAAATGCCGGTCAGAATACGGCTTTTTTCTTCGGTCATGCTGATCTCAGAAAGGCGTTTTGCGGTCAGGGTGGTCACCCCTTCCGGGCGGGCGGCTGCCGCCTGTTTGGCTGCGGCCGTACCTGCTTTGGGGGCTTCCGCTACAACGTCCTCGTTCATCGTGTTCCAGCTGCCACAGCTTGGGCAGCGGCCCATCCAGCGGGGGCTTGTCTCGCCGCAGTTGGAACACACATATACAGTTTTCAGTTTTGGTTCCTTCATCAAAAAAGCTCCTGTTACATTGTCTTGGTTTTATTATTCTCTATTGTAGCATATAACAAGCAAACCCGCAAGAAAAGCCCTTGTTCAAAGCCTGCTTCCAATGCTTGCAAGCGCTGCAGAAATGCCGCACAGCGGCACAAATAACGTCAGCGTCAGCAGATACTGCCGGATGAATCCATGTGGCCGGACGATCTCCCGGTCAGGCCCTGCTGCAAAAAAGGAACAGACGCGGATCTGGCTGCTCACCCGCAGAGAATCTGTGCCGAGCGTGCACAGCCCTGCAGAAGCAGCTGCCGCAGGCAGAAATGCAAGCAGCAGAAGCCACGTTTCTTTTTTCAGTGCCGTGTCGGAAAGCAGCTGCACAAACAGCGTCCCGTTTCCCAGCCCATAGAACATCGTAAACAAAAAAATCAAAACCGGCCCCAGTGTGGAAAAGCCCATCAGGAACAGAAGGGTCGCGGCCGCAGCCAGCGTAAGATATTCCGTTCCGAAAAGGCTGGCCGCAGTATGTGGATCTGCAGCGGCAAACAGGCCGCGCCAGCTTTGCAGGTAATATTGCAGCCAGTCCGGCTGCTGCTTTTCGCAGAAAGCCAGAAGCACACCAGCTGAGCCAGAGCCGATCAGAAAGGCACAGACGAGCAGCCAGCAGGTTTTCTGCCGAGTTTCCGTGTTATGTCTCTGCAGCGGTGAAGGCACTTCCGGTGCAGAGCGTTCTGGCGGCAGTGTTTTCTGCGGCTGCGGCAGAAGCACAGCTTCACCTGTGGGAAGCTGCTGCGCAGCTTCTGGCAAGTGCGCTGGCATTTCGGTTTGCTGATAGACCCACATGATCGAACCTCCTTGTTTTATTTGTTCAGCTGCGGCGCTTTTTCTCCCGGGTCACCATGCCCAGCAATCCGCCAATACTGCCGCACAGGATCAGCACAGCAAACCGCAGCAGCGGCGGCTCTTCCGTAAGCGTACCGGAAGGAACGCTGAGCACCACGAGCAATACCGCATAAAACAGGCCCTGTACAAGCCCGCACAGCAGGCCGCGTTCCTTTTTGCAAAATGCAGCGATCCAACCGCTGCAAAGGCTCCCTGCACCAACAGCTGCTGTTGCCAGCGGCGGTGCGGCGGCACCAGAATAACCCTGCGCTGTCATCAGCGCTGCCATTGCGGCCAGCCAGCCCGCTGTGACCATAACGCCGACTGCCCCCGCCAGCAGAAGAACCCGGAGTTCCGCCGGGAAAAGTTTTTTCTCAGACATAAAAACGCGCCTCCCTGCCAGTAATCTATGCAGGAAGACGCGTTTGATATGCTCTTAATTGTTTGAAGAAAAAGCTTACTTCTTGTCAGCCTTGTCCATGTTCAGCTTTTCAACAGCGGAAATTGCAGTCTTGGTGAAGCGGATCTTCACACGGTCAGCACCGGTCTCCAGAACAAAGGTATCGTCCTTGATTGCAACAACACGGCCAATGACACCGCCAATGGTGGTGACCTGATCGCCGATCTCTAGGCTGCTGCGCATTGCGGCATCCTTCTTCTCCTGCTTCTTCTGGGGACGATAGATCATGAAGTACAGCAGAACCAGCATCAGAGCCAGTGTGAAGAACAGGCTGATATAGCCTTCGGAAGTGGTAGTCAGAAATTGCATGGGGCAAAATCTCCTCTCAAAATTCAGATAAGCTTATTATACCTTTTTAAACGACCTGTTGCAAGGCTTATTCTCAAATTCGGGTATCCAGAAGCTTTACATATTTATCGTGGAAAGCCGTGAAGGTGCCTGCATCCAGCTCATCCCGGATGCGCTCCATCAGATGGTTATAGAACCACAGGTTGTGCATGACGGCAAGGCGCATTCCCAAAATCTCCTCCGCTTTGAACAGGTGGCGGATATAGGCGCGGGAATAGCTGCGGCAGACCGGACAGCCACAGGCAGGATCAATAGGGCGTTCATCGCGCTCATACTTTGCATTCTTGATGTTGATGATACCGCCCCAGGTGTTCAAGTGGCCGTGGCGTGCATTACGGCTGGGCATCACGCAGTCAAACAGATCCACGCCGCGGGAAACTGCCTCAATGATATTGCCGGGGGTGCCAACGCCCATCAGGTAGCGGATCTTATCCTTGGGCATGTGGGGCTCCACCTGACTGATCATTTCATACATCACCTCGGTGGGCTCGCCCACAGCCAGACCGCCGATGGCGTAACCGTCCAGATCGAGGTCTGCAATCTGCTTCATGTGCTCCACACGCAGATCAGCAAAGGTGCAGCCCTGATTGATGCCAAACAGCAGCTGATCGGGATTCACGGAAATGCCCTCGTGCTTCAGGCGGGCCATTTCAATCTTACAGCGTTTCAACCAGCGGGTCGTGCGTTCACAGCTGGCCTTGGAGTAATCGTGCTGTGCGGGGTTCTCTACGCACTCGTCAAAGGCCATGGCGATGGTAGAGCCAAGGTTTGCCTGGATCTGCATGCTCTCTTCCGGTCCCATAAAGATGCGGTGGCCGTCCAGATGGGAGGCAAAGGTCACGCCCTCTTCGGTGATCTTGCGCAGCTTTGCCAGACTGAATACCTGAAATCCACCGCTGTCGGTCAGAATGGGGCCGTTCCAGCGGGTAAATTTGTGCAGACCGCCCATATCGGCTACCAGCTTGTCGCCAGGGCGCAGATGCAGGTGGTAGGTGTTGCACAGCATGACCTGTGCGCCAATGTCTTTCAGGTCCTGCGCAGACAACCCGCCCTTGATAGCACCGGCGGTAGCCACGTTCTGAAAAGCGGGCGTCTGCACCGTGCCGTGCACGGTCTTGAACTCGCCCCGCCGGGCATCGTGTTCCTGCTTGAGCAGCTTATAGGTCGTCAAAGAAGGCATAGTTTTTGTTCCTTTCTGTGCACGGAAAACAGCCGTGCGATCTTCATGAAAAAGCCCGGGATCAGGCTCATCAACAACAGAATAGCGGGAAAAATAATCAAAGAATCAGCATCGCATCCCCCATACTGACGGGAGTCGGGATGCCGGTATGGAAAGCAGCGAAAATGCGAGCATTTTCAAAACGCAGGAGTGCCACTGGTTCCGTCTGAAACGCTACCTTTGCAGCCAAAGATTGTTTGTATCTGTGCAGCAAAAAGACCCCGTGTGGGGCCTTTTTGCTCGGTATAGTGCCGCATATCCCTATTCTAACAGATGCTTACCGATAATGCAACTGCTTTTTGGACGACATCAGCGGCCGAGCGTAAAGCTCACCCCGGCAAAGTCATCTGCGGTCAAGACGTAGGTTCCGTTGTCCCACGCCTCGTTGACAAGCATCTTGGCTTCTTCCCAGCTCGCCGCTTCGACGGGTACGACCTTCTTCAGGTATTCGACGATGACCACATCGTAGGTGCTGGTCCGGGGCGGAAGCGCTACCTTTGCGCGTTCCATCATCATGCCCAGAATCAGCTCGTCCTTCTGAAGCTCGCTGAAATTGTCCGGGTCACCGCCTTCTTTTCCCGCTTCCTCCAGAAGAAGCTCGCTGTTCATCTCCTGACAGAAGTCGATGCAGTCCCGGATGGTGTACGGCTGATCGTTGTCGGCATTCTCGCCGTCCTGATTGTCATGCAGGGCGAGATGGAACTTGTCATCCATCATCAGGCTGTAGTCATGCCCCTCCAGATAGCCCAGCAGCACTTTGGCCTCAATGGCGGCAAGCTCAACACCCTGCCGGACAGAAACGGCCATCAATTCTTCGGACTTCGTAATCAGCGTCATATAAGCGCTCTCCTTTCATTCCATACAGACTTTTCCGACCGAAAGCAGATACGAACACCAGCCGTAACTGATGCCGAGGCCTTTTGCCTTTTCGACCACCTGAGTGATGCTGTACTTCGGTTCCGGTCTTTTTGCGAGCAAAAGTTCCTCCAGCATCCTTTCCTCCAGCGTTTCCTGCTTCCGACGTTCAGCTTGAGCAAGGCTGCGTTCCAGATAATGCTCGCGGTGCTTGAGATAAGATTTGTGGGATTGTGCGGCCTGACGTTTCTTTACGCAGTCAGGGCAGAACTTCTGGCGGTTCTTGGCGTTCGGTATGTCCCGTCCGCACATCTCGCACTTTGGGGTACTCATCTGAAAATCCTCCCAGAATCCTTATCCATAAGAACAACCCGGCCCACGATCTCGAACCCGGCGAGATCGGCCACCTGCTTCAATGCGCTGACCAATGCGCTGATGGTGCGCATCCGGGCAGCTTCAAGCTGTTCCTCCTTGCGGATGTTCTTGTGTGCCTCATACGGCGTCGGGTCGTTGTAATGCTCGCTGTTCTTCAGTTCCACGGTCGGCACCTCCTCATCAACAGATCATCGGAATCAGAAAGAACCACAACGGGTACGTCTGCCCAGTTACGATAATGGCCGCGACAATCGCAGCTCCAACTGCCAGCCACTTGGCTGCATCAGACATTTCAGCCCACATTAGTTTTTCCCTCCGTTTCAAGGTCTTTGTACGTTTTTTCCATCATCCGCTCTGAAAAATACAGCGCTTCAGCCAGTCTTCCCTCAACAATCATTCGCTCGGTGCAGGGCGGAAATTTGGAGCATTCAAACAGCGCTTTTCTGACCGCATCACGAAATCCATCACTTGCAATGCTGAGGTCAAACATTTCTTTACGTGTCATTCTGCTTTTTCCTCCGGCGCTACAGGCAACGGCATCCAGAACGGAACGTCCACAGGGTGAAAAATTGCATTCTCCCAATATGTGATGTCAACATGCTTGACCGCGGCTCCCCAAACAATGATTCTTCCGAGTCTGTCAGCATCCGCTTCTGTCGGCGGGTCATACTTGGAATTTCTCCAGCATTGACCGGCCACTTCCTGCGGGGTAGCTTCTGGCTGGGTGTCGATATAGTTCTCCACATCCAGTAATGTGTGGATATGGCCTACCTTCATACCCATGCGCAGGAACTCTTTCAGCATCTCAGCTTCAAGATACCGTTTCTTACTCATAAGGCGTCGTCCTCCTTTGCCTCAGCAACGTAGCACCAGCTCTGGGGCGGCTTGCTCAAACAGCAGCCATTGATTGCGCAGGTCGGCGGGAGCATATAGCTTCCAGACGGCTGATAATGCTCGCAGCTCTCATTTCCACAGACATCGGTTCCGTTCATGCCACGAAAGTCATGCCTAGAAAAGCCGGACAAGGACTTGGGCTGGTCATAAATCTTCAGGTCTGAGATATGCCAGCCAAAGCCATCGCCGCCTTTAAGATACCCTTCGACGTCAGCTTCGCTCAGGCAAGCTGCCCGAAGCAGTTCGTCAGGGTATTCGTACTGCAAATCGGGAGTTTCAATGTACAGTTTAGCAGGCTCATTGCTCCCCATCGTACCAACATGGGCCAGTCTGTCGATTTTATCGCAGACGAATGTGCCGATGACTTTTCCATTGAGCAATTCAAAGAGGTTTTCGGCTCTTTCCCGCCCGCATCCATGAACCGGCCAGACTTCCTTACGGAATGCTTTTTTGTCAGGCGACCATCGTTCCTGCCACGCAAGCAGCGGGGTTGCCTGCGTGCAGTAAATATAGCATCGAAACGGGAAATCGAGACTCGGTACATTCCTGCGGATTTCGACCGTCTTTTTACCTGCGGCGATTTGGCAGCACCATCCCGGCCGAATGCTGATGAGGACTGCTTTATTCTTCAGGGACATCGACTTCAGGGCCACCATGCCCATCCGGCAGGCTTCCTGCACGGTTTCGAGGCTGTCGTAGTCCTCATAATGGGTGGGGTTGAGGATTTCGGCTGCGCGTTCATTGGTCATTTCTATCACCTTCCTTTGCCTGACTCACAAATGCGGAAACGTCGATAGATGCAATATTCATGCCATGGTACACATCATCGGCGAAGGCTTTATCATCGTCATTGAGAACTGCTTCCAGCGCGTCAACTGTGGCCTTCAGAGCTGCAACAACAAGCTGCAAATCAGCACGCATATAGCCCTGTGCAAATTCGCAAATGCCGTCGGTCATTTCGGCAAGCGCGTCATTGATGAGTTTCTTTGCGTGACTGTCGGCGCCAAGCGAGAGGAGCAGCCCGGCCTGAGCAATATAAGGAACATTTTTTGAAAACATAAGCATATAAAAACTCCTTTCTTATACGAGCCACTGGCTCATCCAACTATCGAACTCACTGAAGCGGAAGATGCGCAAGGCACGTCGCTGCTCAAGTGAAACGGCAAGCCACAAATCAAAAAGCGTTGCATCGTACATCTTCGTATCAACGCACAGGTCATTGTGCATACAGTACGCGGTCCACAGGGCCATGAGCTGACTGCGACAGACGGCGTTGCGAAAGTCTGTCGTGTCATCCTTGACGTAATCAACGAGGAACTGCCATTCGGACTTCTCGGTCATCCAGATCACCTCCAATCTTGTAGGTCTTTCCACGGCTGCGGCCAGTCCCCTTGCGGTACTCTGCAATCCAGACCGTCTTTCCGCTCTTGTAGTGGCGGAAGTGGCCTCTCACGGTAAAGGAGCAAGCCGGGCTTGCATGGTGGCCTCTGGGAACCGCTGTGAGCTGTTTTCCGGCCGAGTGAATGATGTATGTGGTGTTGGCTGTATGCGGCTTTGTGGAGCCTATGCGCTTGGCGGGAGCCTTTGTTGAGGTGGCGGATTTCTCACCCCTGATTCCGACCTCTCCATACGCCATCAGCGCCATCAGGGAGCCGTACACGGTCAAAGCGCCCTGTTCGGTTTCGGTGGGGTTACAGTCCGCAGGAAGCGTGCTTACTTTCTTCTTCCACAGGCCGTTGCCCAGCGGAGCAAAGACAACGTGGCCGAGCTTCCGGGCCGGGCTGTCGAGGTAGAGCTTCAGCTTCTTGTCAGAGCGGAAGCACTTGATGGAGATGCCACTCTCGACAATCTGGATTTCCACCTCTCGCAGGGGAACCGGCATCGAACGAACCAAATCGTTGTTCTCATCTCGCCATGCGAGGAGCTTTTCGATGTCTGCCGCTGTGACCACAATCTTGTCCATCATCGTGCATCCCTCCCAACGAATGTGCCGGCATAAAGCCGCCCGCCGATCATGTAGTGGTAGTATTCATGCCCACGCTGGATGTCGGCCTGTCTACCGGGCATGGGCCGCAGAACCAGCGGATGCCCAGCAATCTGCACCACATATTCTCCGGCTGGGATGAGCGCCGCCATCCACGGCTCCACCGGACTGGCCCGTGCCGGGCATCCATCCATGCAGCAGGTGGCAGTAATCGGGTCCACGTTCATGGTGAACATGGAAAGTTGCTGATAGTCGCTCATAATCACACCCACGCCGGTTCGACGGGCGACTCAGGCAGGTTGAACAGCCAGTCAATCACATCCTGCGGGACTTCTTCCGTCAACCACGAGTGACCGTACTTGTAGCCGCAGACCGGGCAGGGCTTGCCGAGAATGCCATCAGGGTGTTCCTCAGGATGGAGCCAGCCGAGGGTCTTTGTTTCGGTCGCACCAGCCATTCCGGGATAGAGAGGCTTCTGCGGTTCGTAATACAAAGCTGCATCGCCGGAGATTTCATGAGGAAGCGTAAGGCTGTACGGCAACTTAGCAACTTCGATCTGGTTATCGTTCAGGGCTGCGGTCATGCCATCGCAGAGCATCTTCCACGAGCTTTTCTTCATGGATTCCTGCCGCCGAAGGGTTTTGCTGTTCAGCCGATAGTGGTACAGCGTGACAGGCGTGACGGCCAGCTTGTTCCATCCAAGTTCTTTCTGGTGCTTGCAGTACGGCCGCATATCGTTCAAATGCCACTCGTCCCAGATGGAGCAGAACTTGTCGAGCATTTCCTGCGTCCATTCATCGCAGGGGTGGCCTTTGCGGATTGCATCAACGCACTGACCAGCACCGCCACGGCAGTTGCCGCTCGGCATGGGGCCGATAACGCCGGTGATGCTGAGTCTGCCATCCTCAAACTGGATTTCGCAGAATGCCCGTGCGGCAGCTTCATTACCGCTGCGGGTGTAGACCTTGCAGAAGCACGGACTAACAACTTTTTTCATATCACTCTCTCCCCTTTCGTGCTTCTTCAGCAATCCTGTCAATGTTGCGGTTGAGCAATTCGTTCATGTCCAAGAGCCGCTGTTCGAGGATTTCAAAGAACTGCTTCGTGACGGTCTCCCTGCTGATGACGCGGCAGTTGCAGTGAACTGCGAGAATCACGTCTTCAAACGTGATGCCGTCCAGCAGGTTATCGCAGGCTGCTAAGTCATCGCCAAGAATCCATTTCCGTTCTTCCATTCAGACTTCTCCTTTCAGATGGACGCGCAGAAGTCACCGAGCTTCTGCCACAGGTGGAACGTCTTCCGGCTCATCTGCACGGTATTGGGAACGCCCCGGCCGACCGTCCAGTTGTGAGCCATGCGGAACAGCCGCCCTGCGGCCTCACGCTCCGATTTGCTGAAGTCGGCCAGCCATGCCCTGCGGCAGCGACCGCTGCTCCAAGTGCAGCCGTAGCGAACCATGCAGATGAGGTCGTACGGGATGTTCGCCCGGACTTCCTCAACGGTGAGCTTCATCATCCGCTTTGCCATATCACTCATCCTCCTTAATCCTGAAAAAAGCCATTGCGCTTGCCTTGATGCTGCTCGGCCATCCGTCCGGGTAGGGTCGCTGCGTACCATCCGTAAAGGGAACAATCGCGGTGGCCTCTACGGCCAACATCTCACCTTCGTACTGGTAGGGGCGGCAGCGGAACGTACGGAGCTGGATGCTCTCGCATTCCATCGTACCAGCCCCCATGCGCCGCAGATCATCCGCGTTGCGTGCTGCATTCGGGTCATACCCGGCGGCTTTCATGTGGTCCAGAACCGTCATATCAGGCAACCTCCTTTCCGACAACATTCAGGCAGATGTAGAACCGGCCATCGAGGTCTTCAACCTCCCAGAAGTAACCGCCGGTGTACTTGCCATCGGTCAGCGCCTTGTCCTGCCAGAAGCCTTCCTTGATGCACTCCGTGATGGTTTCCTGCCAGCCATCGAAGCGCTTATCCCCGGCCAGCGCCTTGAAGAAGCGGTTGACTGCGGTCTGCCACATCTTGCAGTCGGTGATGAGGTCGGCGCAAACCATGCCGTTCGGCTTGTTCACGATGGCAACCAGATCAACGTCCTGCCGGTGTTCGTCCTGCTCGAACTTATCGAAGCTGGCGTATTCTTTCACCTTCAGCATTTCTAAATCCTCCGTGTTTTGGTAAGTTGTTTTCCGTATCTTCATTCTAGCTTACCGGTCTGGTAAGTCAAACGTATGCTGAAGTTTTCACAAAAAATTTTACGGTATTCCGAAGATACTTTATGGAGGCTTACACTACTTTACGGCTGAACCTTTCCCAGAACTGCTTGGCGATGTAGGGGCTGACCGGGGTGATGGTATGATGCTGGCATCCAGAAAGCTGGTAGAGGACGGTGAAGTAGTTCCCGGCGGCATCCTCGAACAGCTCTACATAGAAGTCCTCGAACATCACGGCCTTGTTCGAGCAGAGCGATTCTGCCTTCCGGGTGTCATATCGAACGCCGTCTACGGTCTGCGCTACGGCGGGGCTGGTGCTGTTGCCCAGCTCCGGGAGGCCCGCACCGTTGGCATCACTCATGGAGACCTCATAACCAGCAAAATGCAGAGCCTTTGACAGCTCATCGAAGGTGAGCGAGTTGTTCTTCAGCCGCCCGCTGAGGTTCTGCGGGGTCCAGCCCATGTGTTCGGCCAGTTCTTTCTGAGTCTTCCCGGCTCCAGCAAGGGCTGCGCGTACCATATCAGATGCTCGCATACCATCAGCCTGCCTTTCCAGCCAGAACCCGATTCAGCAGGCTCTCGTACATGGTCTGGAGCATTTCACACTTGGCTTTCGCTGCGGCCAGCTCCGCAGCCATGTTCGGATTTGACGCTGGCGTAGACACCTTGACATCCCGGATGACCGGAACTTCTTTCGTGACCTCCACGATTTTCTCTACGGGCTTTCCAACTTCCAGCTCCAGCGAGATCAGCATTGCAACCTCCACGTTGGTCATCTCTGCCGGGGTCAGGTGGCCCTTGTAGCCCAGCAGGCGGTCAACCGATACGGTCGTAATCTGCTCACAGAGGGCAGTGCTTTCACGTTCAGAGCTGCGGATGAGAACGTGCGTCGGCAGGTCTTTCTTCGGTTGGGTGGTCAGGTATACGACCTCTACTGTCTCTGCACAGGCGTTGTTCTTCTCGTTGGAAACGATGATTGCCGGGCGTCCCGCCGCCTGCTCACAGCCGGTGTAGTTGTCCTTGCTCACATACCAAATGTCGCCGCGCTTGATTTCCATATCCTTACTCCTCCTCTTTAGCCTGACGCTTCAGCTCGGAAGCATCAATGGTGATGCAGGTGGTGTTGGCGACGATGCCGTCAGCAATCCCCTTGCCATGCTCGTCCAGCAGGGACTCCAGCGAGGTCGCGGTGAGCCGCAGGGCAGCAATCATGAACGGGAAGTCCATCAGATCATAACCGCTTGCAACACCCATCAGCTCCTTGGTCATCGCAGTGACGCACTCAGCAGAGATGTTGCGGGCATCATCCGGCCTATTTGCAAGCACTGCCAGCGTCATCCGCAGCGCATAGGGCATCATTTTCTCAGGCATTGTTTTTGTCCTCCTTATACTCGCTGACGGCCTCCGAGATGGCATAATCACGGTGGTACGTCCAGCTATCGTCATTGTCGATATACTTCCGCATCAAGACCGCCGCACGCGGGGCGAGCGCATTGAGCGTCGTTCGGTCAAGCTCATAGGCTTCCATAAGCTCCTCATCGGTGAACTGTGAGATATATTCCCGCACGTCCTCCTCATAGCTCCGAAGCTCATATTCGGAGTAGGAGCGGACCGGCTCACAGCCATCCAGCGGTTTCGGGCAGTAATCGGTGCAGCCATCGTCGTGGACGCCCGGCTTCCTCCCGGTCAGGAACGGAGCCATGCAGATGCCCTGCGGGTTAAACACGCAGGTTTCGGAGTCGCATTCCGTGCAGAGCTTCTGGCAGTGCAGCAGGCTCGTGATGCTTGCCGCGTTAGAGGCATCCTCGTTGTAAAGCAAGTAGGCAACGCCCTTGCTATGCCGTTCATCAAACCAGCGCCAGATGTCAACGCGGCTGGTTCCTGCCGGGAAATCCAGAAACGGGGCCTCCATCGTTTCGGTGGAGGGGTCCATAGGGACATCCCCGAACCGCTTCCACAATTCTTCAAGCAGCGCATCGCGCTCTCTCAATGTTCTCATTACCAACGCCTCCCCAGAAAGAGCCTTGCCAAGCCCACAACGGCCATCGCCCCGACGATTGCCCAAAAAGCAGCGCAGAGGATGTCCGTGGCCGTTTCGAGCCACTGATCTACCACGATCAACCATGCCATCATCATTTTGCCTCCACTCAGCCGAATACCAAATCGCCAAACAGTGCGTGCTGGACAATCTCGTCCGCACAGGTGGCATCAATCTGGCCGCAGTCAACGGAACCATCTGTGCTGTCCACAACATCGCAGTTGGCGTAGCAATTTTCGAGCCACTGCTTAAATCCAGCGAGGAACTTGTCGAGATCGAGCATATAACAAGTCTTGTCATCCTCAAACGGTTCTTCGAGCCAAACGGCAAGCTGCCCACCGCGAGAAATCTGGTCGCTTGCGTACTCCCCAAGATACTTGCCCTGCACAACAACGCGCCTGCACCAGTAGTTGATGCCGCCCTCCAGCGCAGAAACCATGATGTCATCAACATCCTGCTGGGTCAGCCGAGCCGTAATCTCTGCACGAACCTCAAACTTCTTTTCATCGGTCATCTTTCTTCATCCTTTCATCAAATTGTCGGGTCAAAAATCAGGCCATCCCACTTTCCGTTCAGACGGTCGGGGTACTTCCCGGTCGGAACCATGTACCCGTCCGGGACTTCCGGCGGCAACGGCCGCTCGTTCCTCAAATCCATACCAGCGTCGAACATCGAGAGCTGCACGGTCTGGCTGGTACGTTCCCGCAGGAGCCGATACCAGTAGATGATGTGGTTCCGAACAAGGTTCAGATTCACACCATCCGGCCATGCGGGGTCAGAACAGCCGTTCTTCTTCAGGTCATCCCAGTGCTTATACTCAGCGTCCAACTGCTCCCTGATCTGGGCCTCGCTCATCTCTTCAGGGGGAATATAGCGGCTCACAGGTGCGCCTCCTTTCGGCGTTCATCGGCGATGACATCAGCGGTAATGCGGTCAACGCCGAGCTTTTCGAGCTGCCGGTAAGCTGCTTCCTTTTCCTGCGGGCAGTCGGCCCGGACGAGATCATCAATCATGTCACTCAGCATACGCCAGCCTCCTCTCTGGTGATAGTTCCGTGAGTCCACGGCCCGGTGCGAACGCCAATGCTGGGCAGGCGGGCCAGCAGGGCCTTTTTCATGCTATCAAGGTATCCCCGGTAGCGCCGCTTCTGAAGGCCGGCCATCCATGTGCTCTCACAGTCGGAATAGCCGTCTTTCTGGACAAGCTCGACGGCCAGTGACCACTCGTTATCCTCCACGCAGATGTAAAACAGCTCGTTTTCGAGGATGACCCGGCGCTCATTGCCGAGCCAGACGTTTGAGTTAGCCGCAGGCTGGAAGCTGGGACAGAGCTTCCGCAGTTCGGCGCAAAAGCATTCGAGAACGTCTTCTTCCTCGTAACTACTCCCGACCTCATCAAGAAGCCATTCACCGCTCGAAAAGTCTTCACAGCTGAGGTCGCGCTGTAAGCTGGTTTCCTCCTCTTTGGCGTAGGGGTCATTCCTGCGGTAGACCCGCAGATCATCGTTGTCGATGTAGAACAAGCCCTCATACGAGCCGGTCACACAAACATTGCCACGTCCCATATCACTCACCTCCATCAGTCACTCCAGCAAACGGCATTGGCTTCTTCGGGCCGCTGCCATTCAGGTTCTTCTTCAATGCCCCGGTCATCAGGCGGCTCCGTTACTCCGCCGAACCGGTCAAGCCGGCCGGAGCAATCATACATCGGATTCATCGCTGTTCTCCTTCAGGTAGCAGTGGTCAACGACCCAGCCGCCCTTGTTGCCGAAGTCCTTCATGTACCAGTCGAGGCGAACCATCTGGTCGGTGCCATCCAAGCAGGAACCGAACAGGCTGGTGGAGCAGCAGCTCGACCGGAAAGCCTTGTTGTCGCTGCTGACCTCATAGGTGCGGCTGCGCAGCGGGTAATGCCGGTCAGGCCAGTTGCTCTCAGCAAATACGATGCAGGCGCTCACCGGCTTTGCAAGCTGGGTCTTGTTGCGCTCAACGAGCAGGTCCCGCAGTTCGGGATAGGTCATGTTCTGGTTATCCATAGCTGATACCTCCATCAGAGAGCAAAGCAGATAACGAGCAGGGTGACGGCAAAGGCTGCTGCGCCGATGGCAACGGCGTTCAGCACGTTGTTGAAACGCTCCCGGTCGGCATCCTTCTGGCGGCGGGCTGCGCGGCTCCGCTGCTGTGCGGGGCTGTTCAGCATCCGCAGAAAGCAGTTCGGGTCGTTCTCCCACTCACGGGTCACCTCAGCGGTCATGTTCTCGTTTTTCATAGCTAAAACCTCCATAGTATCAATTTCTTTACGGGTGGCTCCCGCGACGCCCAGCAGGGCGTTTCGGCCTTTGCCAGAGGCCATCGTCAGGCGAGGTTAGATGTTGGTTTTTTGTGCTCCGTCTTTGGTGTGCTGCCACACATCGACGGAATAGCCAGTGCTGCGGAGCTGTTCGGCTAGTTTCCGTGCCCTGTCCACGTTGTCGGCCCAGGTGGTGAGCGGCCAGCCCCGCTTGCAGTAAACAATCTGGTAACGCATCGTTTACACCTCCTCACTTCATCAGGATGTCGTACAGGCGGGTCGGACTTCCTCGCAGTAGTAGAGGTCAACAAAACCGTTGCTGTACATCCACATCTGGCTCATCCAAGGCTGCTCGCAGTGAGCTG
The DNA here is from genome assembly GCF_003478175.1 of Faecalibacterium sp. OF03-6AC. Taxonomy (NCBI): domain Bacteria; kingdom Bacillati; phylum Bacillota; class Clostridia; order Eubacteriales; family Oscillospiraceae; genus Faecalibacterium; species Faecalibacterium sp. OF03-6AC. Next base: position 143,014 of record NZ_QUEN01000003.1, read on the forward strand.
CATCGGTGCTGTGCCAGCCATTGCCCCGGTTGGTGAGAACGTCTGTGTAGGTGGCTTCTCGTGCATCCACGCCCTTGACTTTGTGAGCTGCCCCGCTGCGCTTCATGATCTTGAGAAGGTAGACCGTTTCTTTGTCCATGTACTGCTCGGCCTCGTTCATGGCATCCAGCAGGTTCTCCGCCTTCAGCATCTTGTAATCAATGGTCATCGGCTTGTAGTTTGCGCTGTAGTCAATCGCTACGATGTACTCGTTCTTCATATTCCACGCCTCCATTCTCGAATCAGCCGAAGTACTTGCTTGCGAACTGAGCCTTGCTGAGCGTCTTCATATCATAAACGTACTCAACAGCGGATGCGACATCCATGTCGGCTCCAGTAACAAGTTCCTTGACCAAGTGGGTGAGGTTGTTCTCACGGATGTAAGACTTCATAGCTTCGAGTTTCATCATCGTCTGTTCCTCCATAATCTTACCGTTTTGGTATGTTTTTCTGTATCTTCATTCTAACTTACCCACCTCTGGTGTCAAACGAAATTTGAAGATTTATCGAAAAAATTTACGGAGTACGTCCGGGGCTTTACCTGCGGTCAAAAGACTATGCCCTCCGGGTCGATGATGACACATTGCCAGCCGTTGACGTAGTAGGCGTTCCCTCCCTCATCGACCAGAACCCGGTACTCACCGTCCAGTCCGATCTCCGGGTTCTGGAACCTTCCATCCCATTCGGGCTTCCGGACCAGCCTACCGGTCACCGCAAACCCGATGGAGGAAGCATATCGGCGGGCTATGCGCTCAGTAGCACTCATGGGCGGTGTTGATAATCGAATAGGCCATCATTTTGATGGCTTCATCAATCGGGGTGTTCAGGCGAGGAAGACCTGCACACTCAACTATCTCAAAGTTGAGTGTGTCTCCGTGCTCATCCTTCGCATAAATCAAGCAGCCATCGTCGTCCTCGACAAGTTCAATCGTAAAGCACGGCTTATGGCCTTCGTACTCCAGATAGCTCCAGAAAATGCTGGCTTTGGTCTTGCTGAGAGCTTTTAGTGACCAGTGCCAGTTGGCATCATTTTTGTTTGCCTCGGAAACCAAACGGCGAATGAGGCCTTTATGCTCACGCAAATCAAACATAGCTATGAACCTCTTGACTTTCCCCTGCTATACTGATAAAATCGAAACGAGATGGGGCAGGTCCCATCCCGTTCCGACCGGCTAGGTTCCCACGTGGCTGTCAAACTTTGTGGGGGGACCTAGCCTTTACTGTTTCTTAGGCTCCTCGGTCTGCGGGTCGAGGACTCCGGCAATGCACTTGATACACTGCGTCGCTTCCTCGTCCGTATGACCGTGAGCTTTCAGCCAGTCGATCAGACGAGAGGCTTCCAGAGCTGTCATACTGCACTCACCTTTCATTTTGCTACACCTCCTGCTCGTGCTTCCAACTTACCAGCCGGATGCCAGTAATTGTAGATAACTTACCTTTTTGGTAATTTATCTTAGTATCATTATAACTTACCCAACTGGTAAGTCAATCTGTTTTTTAATTTTTTCAAAATATTTTTTATATCCACTGGCTATTTGATGCCGAGCCGCTGGTAGCCTCTGGAAAACCTCTGGATTTGCATTTTGGTTACGGGTAAGAGTGTATTGGAAATTGTCTGGAACCTTCTGGGAAGGATTTGTCAAAAGTGCATAACAAAATTTGGCTATTTTGAGAATTGATTTTTCTGGCGACGCTGTTCCATCGGAATTTCCGTGCAAACAAAAAAATCCCCCTGCACCAGCCTTTTTACGGGTCATGGTACAGGGGGATTATCATTTTACGCTGACTTTTCGCTGACTCAGCCCAGATTCAGCGTATTCTGGACAGCGGCCTGCTTGGCGGCGACATGGTTGGCGTCGATCTGGGCCTCAATACGATTTTCGAGGTACTGGGTCGTATCGCCGAAGTTGCTCTTGATGTAGTCCTGTGCGTCGCTGCTCATGCTTTTCAGGGCGGCAGACACGGCCCGCATCAGGGCTTCCTTCTGCTCCGCCTCATTGAACGTCTTGGCAGCTTTCAGGTCGTTGACGTAGGTCTGGTTCATCGCGGCCACGGCATCGGACACCGCACTGCCGATTTCGCGGACGAGGCGCTGCACCTTGATGTCGTTGGTCTTTGCCACGATGAACTCGATGAACACGGCAATGCCCTTCTGGATGCAGGCGGTCACGATGGGGACGCAGACCAGCAGGGCGACGTACAGCAGGCTTCTCGTAAACTCATTCATATTCGGTTACTCCTTTCATTCAGTGAACCTGATTCTTCAGGCTGTTCATCCGCTTATCACCTTCGATGGCGGCGGCGGTAAAACTGTTGTTCTTCCACCACGCAGCGACGCTGGTGGCAATGGTCAGGCCGGTGGTCACGAACTGTTCCACCTCCGAACTTTCGATGGGCAGCAGGGGCTTCCCGGCTGCGCTCGAAACCTGATTTGCCAGAGCGAACGCCAGAGCGGCCGTGCGGGCCAGCGTAGCGATGGACACTTTGCTATTCGTCATAGAGCCTATCTCCTCTCACAGGTACTTGTCAGCGCCAGACAGCGCCTTCCACGATGCAGGGCCGCAGATTCCGTCCACGGTCAGGCCATGCGCCTCCTGCGTCCTCATCAGGGCATTTTCCGTCCCCTCTCCGAACAGGCCATCAGCCTTCAGCTTCAGGAGCTTCTGGAGCATGATCGTCGCACTGCGGTTCGCGTCCCCAGTGCAGCCCCGGCGGATGGTGGGAAGCACGAACTTGTTGTAGGTCGTGCTGGGGTACTTTCCCGGCGTGGTGCAGAGCCACGTCGCTTTTGTGCCACGGGTGTCGGCGTGAACAAAAGCCCCACGGCTGTGCCAGTAGATGCCGATGCCGCCGAACCCCACGGCTTGAGCAAGGATGCCCAGTGCCACCGGGTTGATGCTGCGGTTCTCCGTCCTCCAGTCCGCCGCCATGCCATAGCGGTGCTTGGAGTTCTGGCTTCCGCCCACAGCCGCATTGTGCGTGATGCAGCGGTAGCCGGACGTGATCTTCAGCGGGCGGTCTACCTTGTCCCGGATGAGCTGGAGCTTTTCGGCCAGCTCCGTGTCAACCGACTGCTGTCCGCAGCCGCAGGGACACTCGAACTCAGACTTGGTAAAGTTCTTGGTGAGCGCGGTCTTATCCCCGCGCTGGAACGTAATGATGCTCAACTTACACACCTCCTAAAAGCCGATTTGGGTAAACAAGAAGCCGACAAAAGCGCCAATGACAGCGCTCACGACATACCCAACAGCTTTGCGCCACATTTCGCCATCATGGTCTTCCAGTGTTTCCAGCCGCCTGCCCTGTTTTTCCTGCTCCTTTACCATGCTTTCCATGCTCAAGGCCAGCTTCTCGACCGAAGTGGACAGTGCGCCCATTTTGCTTACGCTTTCCTCCAGCAAGGCGATTCGTCTGTCCTGACGGGCATTTTCCTCTTCGAGCCGACGCTTGAACTCCTCATGCTCGGCTCGCGTAATAGGCTGGTCCATCTGAACCTCCTCTCCTTCGTCATACAAAAAATGAGGGGAGCCGGTTCTCCCGACTCCCCTGCGCGATCACTCGACCTCGACTTCGAGGTCCTTCAGGATTTCCTCAACCTGCTTCCGAATCAGCGCCGGAACCTGATCGAGGGTCTTCTTGCCCTTCACAATGAGGGTTGCATAGATGACTGCCATGATGCCTTTCTCCTTTCTCAGTAATATTTTTAAGGCAAATTCCCGCAGGCGGCTCATGCGTTGCCGTCCGCCGCGAGAATGGCCTTGACTTCTTCCCGCAGGTGCTCAGGCACCTGCTCGATGGTTTTCCGCCCCCGGCGGATGAGGTTTGCATAGACTTCTGCCATGATTATGCCTCCTTATCTGCGGCGGATGTGACCGCGATGAGCTGTTCGTACACGTCGCACAGCGCCATCTGGGTATTATCGAGGTTGGTTTCCAGAGAAGAAACCTTGGTTTTCAGGGCTTCATTCTCCTCCTGCAATTCCGCCATCGTTTTCTTCTTCTGCAATTTAGCTACAGAATCGACTCTTACTCTGTTCAAACCCATTACTGGAAACCTCCCTGAATCGAAGCGATATAGCCGCTCTCGCCGCTTGCACCGCGCTCTGCGGTGACACGGAAATTGAATGCGAAGCCGTTGGCCGCAGTCTGGTTCGTGAACAAATGGTTCCGGCCATTCCGGGCCTCGGTGGTGGCGTCCTCCCATACCGGCGAACTGTCCTTGCCGTTGTTCGTGACCTCCACCTTGAACACAGCGTCAGCTGGAATCAGACCGCCTACGGTGATGGCGCAGAGCGTGATCTGGGCATCCGCCTCCATCGGCTTCGCCAGCGTGATGCTGGCGGCGGTGACGGCCTTCGTAAAGGTGAACGTCTTGGTGACGGTGGCCTTGCCATCGGTCACGGTAACGGTCATGGTATGACTGCCGTTCGTAATTTTCTGGAAATATTCACCGGTGACGGCGAAGCTATTGGTGGTCTTGCGGGTCGCGGTGTAGGTGCGCTTGGTCGTTCTGTCCACCTTTTCGGTGACAGTCAGGGTGTCCACCGCGTCCTCATCATCCACGGAGTACGAGATGGTGAAGCCGCTGGACTTCGTGCCGAGGTTGGCTGCGCTGGAGGTCGTGATGGTCGGCGCGGTGTTGTTATCGACCGTGCGCTTGGTGGACGTGGTGTAGCCGGACTGAGCGTCATAGCTGTCATACGCCTTGACACGGTACATCACGGTGGACCAGCCCTTGGTGATGGTGTCGGTATAGGTCAGAGCACTGCCCCGGTACACCTGCGTATAGGAGGCACCGCCGTCGGTACTGCGCTCCAGAATGTAGCCGCTCAGGTTGCCATCGCTGTCACTGGCCGCAGTCCACGAGATCACCAGCGTGCTGCCGCCCTTGACATCCTTCGGCACCGCGATGGACGGCGGCGCAGACGGGGCGTTGTTGTTGACCACCGTTACCTGCGAACTGGTGCGCCAGCCAGACTCCAGACCCTCGGTGTCGTATGCCTTGACGCGGTACATCACGGACGTGGTGCCGAAGGCGACATTATTCGTGGTGCTGGTGGCCGTACCCTGATAAATCTGGCTCCACGAACTGCCGCCGTTGGTCGAACGCTCTACCTTGTACCCGTCGAGGTTGCTCTCTGCATCAGAGCTTTTTGCCCACGAGATCGAGATGTTCGTGCCGCCCATGATGGACGAAGGAACGGAGATGCTCCCCGGAGTCGAGGGCGCAGTGTTAGTCGAGACCGTGCCGTCGTCAGAGACCACGAGTGTAGGGGGAAGAATGAAAGCGGGGCGAACACTGATGGAATTGTAGTGTTGCCAGAAGTTGAAAGAGCCATCCGACTTGACACCCCAGACGAGGCTGCCGTGGTTGGTGTTCGGAGAGCGCAGCCACCAGTTGGCAGCGGAGCTGCCGTTGTATGCGATACGCTTGCTGTTACCGCCGGAGCTGTTGCCAAAGTACGCCAGCCGAACACCATCCTTGGGGAAAGAGCTGTTGTCGCTGGTCGTCCAGCCAACCTCATAACCAGACAGCAGGAATACTTTCGTGCTCAGGCCATTGGAGCCGGTGGCAAGGCTACCGCCGGAACCAGTGCCGTTCTGGTACGGAATCTTGACCTGCTTGATAGCGTTCCGAATATCGGAATCGATCAGGCTGTAGAACGTGTCGTTCAGGTAGGTGTGGATGCCTGAATCCTTGTACGAGTTACCGTTACCGTCGCCGAATGTGGACTTGGCTGCTGATGCATCCTTCATCAGCAGCCAAGTACCGTTGCAGGATGCATCATAGACATTACCGGGCAAGCCCTGATGCACCACCAGCCAGTCGTAGTCCTTGCCGTCCACGGCGATTTTGACAATGCTGCCAACAGCTTTCGTACTCAGTTTTACTTTTGCCATAGAAATTCACCTCCTTACTCAAAATTCAACCCTTGCCAGATCGGCGTTCCAAACGCCGGCAACGGTCAAGCCGTCCAGCGTCTCAAATGTGACCGTGAACGGATTGCCGGTGACGGAGGTATTGATCATCAGCTCCAGCAGAGCCAGCCGGGCGGACACGTCGGAGATGCTGTTCTGGATGGAGTGGTGGGCCTCCTCATCGTCGTTGTGGGCATCTACGAGCTTCTGCGCTTCCTTCAGGAATGCCGGGAGCATCGTGACCGAGCAGTACTGTTCCACATCTTCCGCCGTCATCCACGCCTCGCATTTGTAGTCTACGGTGACTCCCAGCCCTTCGCCGATGACGATGCACACCGGGAAGCGGCGGACATCTACGCCGGTGTTGGATGCAGCGCTGACGTACTGCGGGTAGTCACCCAGCGTGCCATAGTAGATGAGGACTTCGCCCTTGTCCGGGTCAAATGAGAACACGCCGAACTCCCGGAGCCAAAATCCGTGGTCAAGACCGCCGTTCAGGTCGGAGCGGTACTCCACGATCATGCGGACGCTGGCTCCATCATAGACCGGCGCGGTCGATGTGCCAGCGACCACCGGCTCCACCAGCGCGGTCATCGTGGCCGGCTTCACATCATCCGGGATAGTGCCGCTGCCCACCATAATCTTGGAAATCGGGAGCTGCTGCCCGGCAACCAGCTTGGCAATCAGCTCTCGGCCGCTGTCAGTAACAACAAAGCCATAGTAGCTCATAACTCATCCTCCTCAAGTTCAGGCAGTTTTGTCTGCGTGATGTTCTGTGCAGCCGGGACCGGCAGCACAGTGTCGATGAATGCTTCGCCGGTTTCAATCTCCGGCAGGGTCGTTGTCGTATAGCCCCGGCCCAGAATGCCCTCGACCGGCACATCTGCGACCATTTCAGGAGCCTCGGTGTTCGCAACCACCAGAATTGCCACACCCGCCGCCTTGATGAACGGAGCGTTCAGCAGTTTTGAAACGTCAGCCTCCGGTGTCAGGGCATCTGTTTCAAAAATCATGGTGGCCGGGATAGCCGGGTCCTCGCGGTAATGCAGGGGCTTATCCCAAAACATTTTGAACGCCCGGATGATGTCATAGTAGGTGCAGTTGTTGGTGTTCTTCCAGATTTTGTATATCAGGTACGTCCGGTAGGCATCATCATCCAGTACATACACAGATTCTTTGGCGCAGGCCAAAGCACCAGCTTCAAGGCGGGTCAGAACCGCATTGTCGCCGATGCCATCAAGCTGCTTCCCAACTGCGGTCTGGATATTCCGCTTGTCGCGCAGGTCTTCGTAGAACTGTCGAACCTCGTTCAGCTCATCACCGACGGCCTCCATGAGCGCGTCGATGACCGGCTTGCCCTTGAACTGCTCCACAAGATCATCCCGGAGCTTCTGGACATAATCAACCATCAATGACCACCTCGATTCGGTTCTCGTCGGTGACGGCCCGTTCCCGCGCCGAGATGGACACGCTGCGCTGATTGTAACTGCCGCCCGGCATATCTCCGTCATTCGGCGTTGCGTACAGCCACACGTCGATGTAGTCGATGCCGGACACCTGCAAATTGAACTTCTGAGGGATGACGTTTTCGCCCGCCTCAAGCCCGGCCATCTTTCCCAGAATCTGCTCCTTGATAAGTTCGGCGTAGTTGGCCGGAGGGTTGATGTTCGGACTCAGTGTGACTCCGACACGGAACCAGACCTTGACATACGTCGGGCGGTTGAAGCGAATCACGATGTCCTCGCCATAAACGCCGTGCAGGGTGGCTTCTACACTGCCGAAAGTGTTGATGCCGCCTGCCTTTGTGTTCAGGATTTGCTGGGCAATTTCCGTTGCGTCGCCGCCCTCGACTACGACCTCGATGCTGTGCGGCCACCGACCGGCAGAATCCACTTCGTTTGTGCAGTTCTCATAGGGGGCCACACTGACTACACCCTGCACATTCTTCAGGATGGCGCTCCTGATGCTTTCCAGCATGGCAGACGAGCGGTTGTAGATTTTGTTCGTATAGGACTTTCGGAACTCGATGTCGCTCTCTGCAAGCTGGCCCGCAATGTAGGAGCCGACATTGGAAACGGCATTCAGGCCCGGTACGGCCTTTACGATCTTCGTGATGACTCCATTCGGGATGAAAATATCCCCGGCGTCCACCGTTTCAAACGTAACGACGCTGCTGACAGACGCTGTGGTCAAATTCTCTGACAGAACCAGCGTGTTGGAGCTGGTTTCATCCACGGCTTCGATCACGATGGTGTCATTTATGACCGTGACATGGAAGTCTTTATCGGTAATGGCCGTCCCCAGCGCCTCTAGGGCTTCACTGGAGCCTTTTTTGACATCAGGGGTAATGGTGTATAGGTTTCCGTTAAGAGCCACCCCAAGGGCTGTTTTTGCCTCCGGGGACGCGAGGATAACGGTGGCCTTGTTGAAGGATGCTCTCGTGATCTCTGCGTCTGCGCTGGAAACAAGGTTCGTGGCCGGGCTGGTGTCGGATGCAATCGACGTGCCGACCGGAATAGTCGTACCGTCCACGCCGGTACAGAGGATGCTGTAGTAGGACTTTGCAGCCATTCCGCGCGTGGAGCCGCCGAACTGCGCCGCGTAATCAAGGCTCACGCCGGTCGCACTGGAAACGTACTCCGAGTGGTACACATCCACGCCAAATTCCCACATCTCTGCGATTTCATCTGCAACATTGGTCAGCAGGTGATTCAGCAAAGACTGTGGGTTCTGGCGGGTGTTCACGCCAAGGCGGTCTGTCATCTTGCTGTGCATATCCTCAAGGATTGCATCCAGACGTTTCGGGTTAGGCCCCTGCGGTGTTAAGCCATATTTTGCCACGGTATTCTGATCTCCTCTCTGAACCTGTCTTCGTCCGTAGTGAACGAAATTGCAACGGACGCACTGCGGTTCTTTTTGTCAATGTCAAACGAAATATCCGTCACATCCTTCACTCCATCAACGCTCATCACGGTTTCCCGGATAAGATGCCGGAGCTTGGACTCATTCGGATTTTTGACCAGCAGGTTCTCGAAGTAAGGGAAGCCCAGCGACGGCATCAGCCTCCACTCTCCGAAAAACCAGAGCAAACGAATACGGACAGCCTGAATGATGCTGTCCGTAGATGATATATCGCCCGCCGCCGAGATGTCCAAATCCCCGGTGGCATTGAGCTTCAGGTCAATCAAGCCTATTCCTCCCCTCACTGCGGCTTCCCGGTCGTGCCGCCGCTGTCACCCTTGTGCGTGTGGCCTGCAAGGCTGATGCTTCCGCCGGATGCGGCAATATCATCGCGGGCAACAATGCCGCCCTTGACCGTGAGCTTTCCTTCGATGGTCACGCCGTCGGGCAACACACTCAGCACGGTTCCGCTGACCTTGGCCTGCACGGTGTCCGGCGTGATCTTGACCTTGGTATCGCCCGCTGCAATAACGACGGCATCTTCATCGCAGGCCAGCTTCATGGTACTGTTGCCTCCAGCGACGATGTTTGGGATTGCAATGGCATTGGTCAGGTCGAACTTCAGCTTCGTATCCGTTTCATTACCGTACATCCAGTAGTCGAGTGCCTGCTCGCTGAACACCAGCAGACAACCATCGCCTGCCTTGACAGGCCATGCAATCGTGACGTTCTTGCTCTGCGGAAACATAACCGGGACTCCGGAGATTTCCGGGAAGTCCATCGTGCTGCCATCTGGCTTTGTGAACTTTGCTTTCGGCAACACGGTGGCGACGCCCTTGCCCGGGTCGTAGCTTTTTATCTCGCCCGGCAAAGCTGTGTGCATATCGTCTGTTGCGCTGCGAGCAGTCTTATTGATCTGGTCAACAAACTCCTGCATCATTTTTGCTTCACCTCCAGCAGACGAGCTGTACAGCTCCATGAACCTTCCATGTTGTCGCCCTCAATCCTGACGGAGTAGACCCGGAAATACCCCTTGACCATCTTGCTATTCAGATACACATAATCGTCCAGACCGATGGCGGCGTTCATCAGGTACTCCACGTCCCAGCCGTAGCTGTACCCCTTGTCCTCGTTGGAGATTTGGACACGCTCAGGGAGGCCCAGCAGGCCGGTTTCTGCCGACAGCTCATACACCTCGCGGCTCATGGTATCGCCCGGCTTTTTGACCTGTAGGACGCCGTTGTTGATGCTCCACGTCAATCCGCTGGTTTCGCAGGCTTTCGTCAGCACATTTCTTGCCGGGCCAACATAGCTGTAGCCATTCGGGATGTCCTTGAACTCTGCGTTGTAGGAGAAAGCAACCGTCACGCCCATCTGGTCTGCGGTGTCCTGTATCAGGGTCTTGCAGTTTACAGCCCCGGCATAGCTTACGGAAACGTAGGTGTCGCGGACTTCAATGCGGTTATCCACCAGCTCGATCTCCGTTGCCCTGTCTGCTCCGTCAGCTTTTGTCGTAGCAAATGTGACTACGCCGGTGAAGATGAGCGGACGGGTGTTGCCATACCCTGCATGGAGTACGACCACGCAGTCATTTTTACTCAATTCTGCGAGATGTTCATCGCTCAGGTTCCAGATGGTCACTTTTGCCGTGTTCTGGCTGTTGGTGTCAGCCTTTTCCACTGAGAACGAAACGTGCAGCGGTCGCTTGCCGCCGCCTATTTCAAATCCGGTCGAGCCTGCCTTTCCAGCGGATAAGCGGTACTGCCTGTCAAAATTCTTCACAGCATCCTCCCCTTTCGATGGCAACAAAAAAGGCTGCGTTTCCGCAGCCCATAAAGGTTTCTTACTTTGCCTTGCTGATTTCCTTCTTCAGCAAAACGCATTCCAAGATGATATTGTCCAGTCTTTCGATGAGCGACCCGCCATCTGCCGGAACCTGCTCCAGAAACCGCTTTGGATGGACTTCCACAATCGTTACGTCCTGCTCCTGCTTTTCCTTCTGCTGGGGAGGCTTGTTCCATCCGGGGTAAGCCCGCGCAACTTCCTCGCCCATTTCCTGTGTTTTTGGGATGACCTCATCCTCCAGCCAGCGAATCGCCGCATACGGAGCCGGTCTGCGGCACAGGAGCTTCACGGCGTTCTCAGCACTGAAGCAGGTGAACTCGCAGCGGCCTTTCCGCATCCCGTTGTCCCAAGGCACCTTCCGCAGCACGGAGTCGATACGGTTCACTCCCTTGTTGCCACCGGTGACGGCTTTCCTCGGCTGCTCATACCCGGCAATCGCAGCGAGATCAGGCCCGCAGAAGAACGGGGTTCCGTCCGGGTCAAACACGACCCGGAGTTCCTGACGTTCCGGTGTCGTGAAAATCACGCAGTTGTCACGCATTCCGCCCACCTCCGTAGAAGCTGTTCCGCAGCCCGTCATTGCGGGCTTTGAAGATTTCCCGGAGAATCACAACGGCACGTTCAGCCTGCTCCAGCTTGCCATCCGCAAGGTTGCTGTCTACCATGTCGATAGCGACACCGACATCGCCCATACGGATGACCTCGCGCTCAAGGTCCATAGCACTCATATCGGCACACTCCTTTATCTTGCAAGAAGCCCGCTGACATGATATAATCGTGTCAACGGAACTTCTCAGGATTGTTCCGGGCAAGATGTAGGAACCAGCGGTGCTTTGTGAGGGCGAGCCGCTGGTTCTTTTTTGTTTGCCCGGTTCACATCTTCATTCTAACTTACCGTTCTGGTAATGCAATGAAAGTGACCAATGATATGAGCGTTTTGCGAAAGTTTCCCGTTTTGGTCAGTCCAAGGACTGTCCGGCGGACAATCCAACGGATTCCATGTAAAATCGGCCATTTTGAACGGCATTCATCCCAAAACCTCTGAAAAGCCTCTGATTAAACCCGGACTTTACCAGTAAAAGTATATGGAAATTTGTCTGGAACCTTCTGAGAACGAATTGTCAAACCCACCCTCAGATATTTGTTCAAAATGAGAATTGATTTTACCGGATGATTTGTTCCAGCGTCATGCCGGGACAAACACAAAACGAGCAGTCCCATCGGCAAAATCCTGCCGACCGACGCTCTCCTTTTCGGTCAGGACAGCGAAGATGCCGCTGGGCATATCATCCCGGCCGAACAGCAGGTTGAGCGGAAACTGCGGAACCATCTTGACACCGAGCAGCATGGGCGTTCCGAGCGAGTCCATCACCCCGAACATCCAATAGCCGCCGGTGTCATTCCATGTGAAACGCAGCTGATACAGCCTGCTTTGGAGGGAAACCTTCACAACGCTGTCGTTCATGTCCGGGACTTCGATAACGAAGTAGTCCACGAACGCCCTCCTTATCCCAGCAGGCCGAAGCTGCTGGCAACGTTATAGAGAACAGAACTCCTGCTGGAGCTGGACGAACCAGACGAAGAACCGCTGGATGAGCTGCTTCCCGCCGTGCTTGCGGCGGTTGTGCTTGCTTTTCCAGCGGCTTTCCCTGTTTTACCCGACTTGCCGTATCTGGCCGGTATTTCTGCGGTGGCTGTTTCCGTCACCTCGATCTTCTTGAAGGCTATCGGAATCTCACGGGCGTAGCCGACCTCCACAGACTTCTTGATGTTCATGCTTGTAATCACCATGTTGGAATACACGCAGTCAGTGGTCGTGACTTCGAGAATCTTCTTGGCGAAATACAGGTCCTTCAGCCGACGAACAACGCCCTCCGTTTTTCCGGGGCCGGAGCCTGTACGTTTCCGCCATGTCACCGGCGTATCGGTCACATAGAGCGTCATGTTCAGGGTGTCGGCTTTCAGCACGATGGTGTCGCTTACACTGAAGCCCTTTTCGGTCGGGTACTCAGGCACATCCGCTTCATAGCCTTCTTCGGAGTCGATCAGGGCATCAAACTCGATGTCATCGACGCTGACGGGCTGTTTTGCTCTTGCCATGTACTCTCACCTACTTTGCAAATGCCAGCGCACGGGCCATCTCGCCGGTAGCATCGCCTGCGGCCTTATCCATAGCCTCAGAACTCTTTTGCTGCCCGGCACGGTCGCCGTTGAACTGGTTGTTGATGTTTACGTTCTGGGTCACAGTGCGTCCACCGGTCGTTCTGCCGGTTGCGCCCCGCCCGGTAGCTTTGGAAACCACATTGGCCTTGGCGATGACCGACATTTCGCCGGTCATGCCTTCCAGTGCATCCTTCACCTTCTTCTTGCCGGAAGTGATGCCCGATGCCATCAGGTCGATCATGTCCGGCATATAGGTGTGGAAGTCGCTCAGGGGGCCATCCTCCGGCTCCGAGAAGCCGAGGAACGACTTGATCTTATCGGCTACGCCTTTTACAGCCTCGCCTACACGACCTACCGCAGACTGGATGCCTGATACGATGCCGTCGATGATGTCGGAGCCCCACTTCAGGGCTTCAGCCGGGAGAGATGTTATCCAGTCGATGGCCGCTTGGATGCCCGTCACAATGGCATCGCGGACGTTGCCAATCGTAGCCTTGATGCCTTCCAGCAGATTGCCTGCTGCCTCACGAATCTTGTCCCAGTTCTTCCACAGCAAAACGCCGATTGCGATTGCAGCGGCGATTGCCAGAATGACCGGGCCGAAGGCGCTGGCAAGAACAGAGATTACCGCACCGACCACCTTGATAACGGTGATGATGCTCTTTACAACAACAAAGGCCAGCTTAATAACGGAAATGACCGCTTTCACAACAGAAATAACGGTTGTAATCACGCCAAAGATAGCCGAGATGCCCTTGACAGCGGCTATGACAGCCACCACGCCCACGGCAATTCTGCCGATGGATTCACCGATGTCTGTCCATTTTTTCTTATCAACCTTCCCGCTCGACAATTCCTTGAAGAACTGAGCGATACCGGGGGCTACCTTGGCTACGGCTTGCTGTATCTCCTCAAACGCCACCACCGCCGCAGTTCGGATGCCCTCAAATATGGGAGCAACCACATTACGGATGCCTTCGCCGATGTAGCCGATGGCCTGCTTGATCTTCGTCCATACTCCGACGATGTTCTGGCGCAGCTTTTCGCAGTCTACGCCAGCTCGTTCGAGCATGGTTCCGAGCAGGCTTTTGTCGCCCCGCATGAACGAGATGAAGTCCTCAATCACGAGGGCCAGCAACAGGAAGACCGCAAAAAAGGCCAGCGCCTTTCCGTGGCCCAGTCCTATTGCCCGTGCCAGCTTCGTAAAGCCGGTTATGGCCGCTCCGATTTTCTTGAGGTTCATCGCCACGAGCATGGCCGTGAACGCCGCAGCCAGAACAGACAGCACACGCTGTGAGCCGCCCAGCTTATCCGTAAGGTCGGTGAGCTTCTGGAGCCAGTCACGAATCATCGTCAGACCCTTTGCTCCAATGCCCAGAATCTTCTGATAGGTCGGCAGGAAGAACTGGCCGACTATCGTTTTGATTTCCTTCAGCTTGGCGATGTACCGCTTTTTGGTGCTTTCGTAGCTGTCGAGGCTGCGCTGGCAGTCGCCAATGGCATCCGGGCTTTGCTGGAGAATAGCCTGATAGTTGACCTGCATCTTCGTGAGCTGGTCTAGCTTATCGTAGGTTCCCTTCAGGCCCAGCGTAGCCATCGCCTGCGCTCTGGTGCTGTCGTTCAGGACCGCACCCAGCGTCTTGGCGGCTTCAGACTCACCCATGACAGCCTTCGTCATGGCGTTTACGGACGCTGTTTCGTCCATGTTACCAAACGAGGCAAGGTCGAGGGCCAGCGAGGTCATCTGCTCGGCCATTTCAGCGCCAGCTTGGCGGGTCATGCCAAAGCCGACCAGCAAGTTCTGCTGATCGGCAAGGTAGGTCTTGATGTCGTTTTTGTTGCGGCCAATGGCATCGGAGTATTCCTGCGCCCATTTATCGACTTCATTCCGCATATCGCCGAAGACAACATCGAACTTGTTCTGCATCTCTTCAATGGAGGATGCCACCTCAACGCAGCCATCAATGGCGCTCTTGATGCCCGCGACGGACAGCGTAATACCGACCGCGCCGAGAACTTTGGAGGCCATCGACTTCAGCGACTTGATGCTGCCCTCTACCTTCTGCTCGGAGGCCTGATCGACTTTGTAGCCAAACAGGATACCGATGTCGCGTATGGTCATACCGGTCAGCTCACCTCCTTAGCCATATCCTCTACTCGGCCGGCTTCCACGTCCTGCTCCATGCGGTACAGTGCATAGAGCTTCAGAGCTTCGTCCAGTGTATAGCAGTTCTTCAGCTCCCACATGGATGCCAGCCGGGCCTTGATGAGGATATACATTCTCAGCTCAAGCTCTGTGAAACCGCTGAGGTCGAGGTCGCCGTAGCGCTCCGGGCCTGAGCCATCGTCCTCTCCGCCCACTCGGCGACTTTGCCAAATCGGTCGCCGAGCTTCTTGAAAAAACCGTTGTAGTTGGTGCGGATGACCTCAAACGCCAGAATGAACATATCCTGCACATCGGTGCAGAACACCTCGTTGGCAAGGTCTTCCGTAAGCAGGCGCACCTTTTCGCCCGGCTGCTCCACCGAGATGTTGCTGCCCGCGATCAGCAGGTGCTTCAGGATTTTCTCGACCTTATCGCCATCGAGCGAAGAGAAAGCCCCCGCAATCGCGGGAGCTGCATCTTCTACCTTGATGTCGAGCAGACCGTTACCCTCCTTTTCCGTATCCACGGCAGACAGCATCGGTGCAAGGCCAGATACGAGCGGCAGAACGAGCGCTGCCAGTTCGCCGGTCATATTCGCCGCTTTGAACGCCGGAAGCGGACGGATGTAGAAGATGTTTTCACCCACGGTTACTTCGCGGGTTTCGAGCTGCTTCAGGTTATTCATCGGCGTCCTCCTTACTCGTTCATGGTGGCATCGCCGGTGTCAAGCTCCCACTCACGGTTGTTGGTCTCTTTGCCGCGAGTGACGGGTGCTTTCTTCACGCACCATGCAGCTTCCGTGCTGAACACCAGACCGCCCTTCAGGTCCTTAATCAGAATCGGGAACAGACCGTTGCCGGTGTCGCGGTCGAGATCGACCATACCGGAGAAGTACGAGTTGCTGTCGCTGGTCTGCAACAGGGTGAGCTTGACCTTGTAGGTGTTGTCCGGCGAAATTGAACGGGCAATTTCGCCGTCACAGCCGGTCTTTTTGGTAATACCGTCGCCGTTCGGCTCAATGCTGATGAAGCTGTCATCTGCATAGCCGGTGACAATGTGCGTACCACAGGTGACGATAACTTCCTTCGGGTTGTAGGTCTTGATCTTGCTGGACATTTACTTTCCCTCCCTTACAGCTTCTCGTAGGTCAGGCAACCCTTGATTTCCACCACATGGATAGCACCAGCAATGCGGGCAGAGAACTTGCAGTCCTTCAGGATACGGGATGCCTTCTGGGCGCTGGTCAGGTCTGCTGCCAGCGGCACAGACGTGGTGTAGCCCGGAATAGCATTACCGTCTGCATCATACTCCGTAGGAGCAATGCCGCCGTACTTCTGGCCGTCCTTCAGGGATGCAAGCATCTGGTTCTCAACAAGGCCGATGCCGTTGTCGGTGTAGGGAATCTTCGGGTTGACGATGAGCAGGTTCACGACACGAACCTGCATATCGTTCTGGATCCAGTCGCGGAAGCGGATAACATCAATCCACTCACCGCCGCCGGTCTTGCCGCCCTGCGTGATGTTCTTGGATGCCACGGTAATGACGTAGTTGAAATTTGCAGCCTCCAGTTTCTTGATAAACGTGCTGGTCAGCTTTGCAGGAGAAACGGTCGCAAGCGGCATCAGCGCCCACGTTTCCTGACCGGCGTGGTAGTTCATAGCCTTGACGGCCGCAGCTACAGCCATGCCGTACAGGTTCTCAGCCGGGATGTCGTTCTCCAACTGGTCTGCCGTTTCTTTCGGGAAGAACGGGAAGCTGCGCAGATAAAGGCCGGCATCCACAATGGGTTTATCCGGGTCCTTGTCGATGTAGCCGCACAGCTTGTTCTGGGTTTCGGTCCACTGGATGATTTCCTTGACTTTTTCATCTGCCAGACCGACCGGGCAGATGCAGTACCAGCCATTGACGGCCAGCGCGTTCTCCAGAACGGCGCTTACGGTCTGCAATGCAGCGTTTTCGCTCTCTTTGTCCACGATGTCGCCCATAAAGGCAACATAGACCTCGTGGGGTCTGGGAGACTGCGAAAAAGCCACCCGCGCAGCTACGCCAACAGGGTCAGCGCGTTCGCCGGTGGCGATGATGCCCAGCGCCGTCAGCTCCTCCAGACTGTTGTACACGCCAACGGCAGGCACATCTTCAGTCGGATTTGCAGGGGCCGGACCCAGAATCAGGATATTGTCGAAGTTGGCATCGTTGGAGATGGGGGACGCCAGCGAAATGTCAACGGTACAAATCCTATCGAGGCTATTGCTCATATATCTTTTTCCTCCTTTACGGGTCGATTATTTATCTCGGCATTCGTGAAATATTCGCCCTCATGGGCAGTCATCTCCGAACTGCCGCCGCCGCTGGGTGTCGGGGTTACCTGCGGCTCAATGTTGATGACATCATCAGCTTGGATGTCATCTTCGCCATCGGAATGCTTCACGCTGTCGATGTCCAGCGTTCCGGTAATGCCGATGGCCGTCATGGTGAAATAAACCGCGATTTCCAGCATTGCCCGGAACTCGTAGTTGGTATCATGCACCAAATCGGTCAAATCCTGAACTGCCGTAGGAACGACAATGGCGATGTCATGCCGGTGACACCACTGTGTTACGAACGGGGAGTTCAGGAAGCTCTCAAAGGCCAGCATATCATCTTCAGCTGTGTTTTCGGCAATGGGGGTGAAGCCCGGTGCCACTTCTTCCTGCCTGCCATGCGTGAACAGATCAATCTGCACAGGAACAGATGCAGGATAAAAGGCTACCGGTGTGCCTTCAATGATTTTGACCGGCGGGTTTCTCGACCGGTTGACGGAGCCGGTGGTCAGCGTGACCAACGGACTGCCGGGCTTTGCTACAAAACTCTGCTTGGCATACGTCACGGTTGCTCCGGCAAAGTACGTTTGGGTGAGCTGCACAAGCAACTTCTTCAGCTCAGATAGCGTCATACGCAGCAATACCCGCCTTTCCCATCTGCTCGGATTTCAGGGCGCGGCATACGGTTGGCCTCTGCTGCTGAAACCTGAACAAACTCGCTGCGGCAGTGACCCACCATCGTGTGGTCCCACCCCAGCGAGCTGACACATTCATACCAGTGTCCTTCCGGGTCCATCCGCCCCTGATAGAAAAGCCAGTCGGCTCTGCGGCCGGCAGAGCGGTCTGCGGTATGGAAAACGAGATCACCGAAAGCCTTCATGCGCTTTACGGTATTCTCACCTTCCGGGAGCGCCTGAAGCTCATCTTTGGAGAGCGGCTGAACATTCAGGGACGTGATGAAGTCTTTATACCCGGAAACCCCATAGCCATCGACAATGTTCTCCTCGCCGAAGCGACGCACAACAAATGCTCTGCGAAAAATGCCAAGCCCCATATCAACCACTTCCTTTCTTGCGAATGACGTATTTGACGGACTGCCGCATTCTGCCGGTGTCGATCAGCGGTTTGTCTGATTTTTTCTTGCGGATGGTGGAGGGCGCATTCGGTTCATAGCTGCCGCTCTCGATTTTCTCTTGAACTAAGCCCACACCGAATACACCAATTTGCTTCAGGCTTTGCTCGGCCGTTCCGCCAGCAGTAATAGCCTTTAGCTGCTGTGCGCACATGGCGTTGATGGGGTCAGCATTCTCATCAACGCTCTTGCGCAGAAATGGCCGGGACGGCGCGGTCGAAGTTCCCAGTTCATTCCACATAGCTATTTGAGCCATATCAACGCCCCGGTCGTCTGTGACCTTGCCAGCCTGAAATCCAACAAAAACTTCCTTGTCCTGAAGCTCATCAATTTGGCGGAAGAACTTTTCCCCTTCCGGGGTCAGCCGGTCCCACCCGCCAGTCATCGGCACTCACCCGCTGAGTGAATCGAGATCACGACCAGCCGCCGCAGCGTCAAATACTCCAGACCATAGGGAGTCAGCGCCAGTTCGGCATCTGCCATCAGGTTGGTTCCCTGATTTACGTTGAAGCTGACAGACGTTTCGCCTTCAGTGTAGCTTCCAACGCGCAGAGCGTCGCCTACGCTTCCGTACTGGTTGTCGCCATAGCCGGCCATTTTCAGGCGATGTGCCGTCAGGAGTGCGATGGCTTGGTCATACAGCTTCCCGAACACCTTCTTGCTGATGAGCGGCGCTGTGAGGTTCAGCCATGCCTCAACGGTCTCATCGTTCAGCACGTCGAACTCGGTGGCAACCAGCCTGAAAATTCTGACGGCATCTTCCATGACTTATTTCTCCTTCGCAGCAGTGCGGCTCTTGACATCGGACAGGTTTCCCTGCCCGATGAAGAACTTCACGATCTCGTTGTCATCATAGCCGGTGACTTCCTTGGTTTCACCCGGCAGGATCACGGTAGCGCCGACGCTGATGATTTTGTTTCCGATATTCTTCAGTTTCATATCATGGCTCCTTTACAAAAAGATAGGAGCCGCCGCACAAACGTACAGCCGTACAGCAGCTCCACGGGTGAATCAGCAGATGCCAGTAGCAATCAGCATGGACATGGGGTAGTAGATGATAGCGCCTGCGGTGCGGGCCTCGCAGGGAACGACCATCTCCAGACCTTCAGGCTGCACGGGATACTGCATGAAGGACAGCGGGTTCTCGATGGTGAACTTGCGGGGGTCGTTCTTGAACAGCAGCGCAACACCCTTGCCATCGCTTTCTGCCGCATACGGGTTGGTGTCCACGCTGTCGGGGTCCAGCTCCGGGCAGGAGACGATGCGGGCAATATCCGTGATATTATCCTGAATGTACTTCAGCACGGTGGTCGCAGTGCTTTCGATGCGGCGGTTCTGAATCTCGATATACGCCTCGGACGGCAGGGCCAGAGTGTCCGGCTTCTCCACCTTCTTGGTGGTGCGGGCGACCTGCTTCAGCATACCGGTGATGTCGGCCAGAATCTCGTCCTCGGTCTTGTCGGCCCACTTAGTAGAACCCTTTGCACCGGTCGCAGGGACGTACAGCGGCACATCGTTATCCTTGGACAGAACGCCGCGCAGGCCGGTCTCGGCATCGCCATTCCACGCGATCTTGTTGTTCAGGTAGTCGATCTGGTAGCGGGCGGACTCAGCCTTGCGGGCATCCAGCGACTTGCCTGCCATAGCAGAGGCACGCATTTCCTGAACGGAGTAGCCGTAGCTGTCACCCAGAGACTTGATGATGGCGGTGGTGGGCTTGCCCTTCACATCAGCACGGGGCAGGTCGGTGGCATAGTTGCTGATAATCTTCGCCATGCCGGTCTTATCGTAGCTGTAGTAGGTGACGGTCTCGGCACCGGGGTTGATTTCGCTGGACATCGGGAACAGCTTCAGCGCGGTGAACTCCGGGTACTCCACATCGTAGGACTGAGACTTGACGTAATCCAGCTCGCGGGCGAAGAACACGGAGGCATCGCTGGCATCATCGAAGTTCATCTGCGGAATTTCGACCAGAGCGGCCGGAATCTCGGAGTGCAGCAGAGCGTTGTAGTCGTTCTGGTCGTATCTCATGGATTTCTGGTTAGTGTTCATCTGATTTTGTCCTCCTTCTCTCAGACAGTAGGCTTGGCATCGTCGGTGGATGCAGCGTGACCGTCAGCGCCGCTCGCGGCAGGAACGCCGTACAGCTCCACCGGCGCAACGCCATTGCTGGCCGCACCGATGAAACGACCGGGAATTGCGATGCCGCCCTCCTTTGCGAAGCAGCCTGCCTCATCGCCTTCCACGATCATGTGCAGGGCATCACCATAGGCGGGTGCAGCGCCGGTCGCCAGACGTACCCAAACGCGGCCACGGCGCATGACACCGACGTTCTGGTTGTTCAGGACGTAGAGCTTCCCCTCCAAATCCTGCTGGCGGTCGAAACCGTTGATGACAACACCCTCGAAGTTATCAGCAGTGCTTGCGCTGGTCGGAAGCGCAACGCTGCTGCCCGGGACCTTGCCGGTGACAACACCAACACCGAAATGCAGCTTGCCGGTCGCCTCCTCATTGAAACGGGAGTCCACCGGGTAGTGGAACATATCGTAGATGCCACCTGCAACGCCCTTGCTGGTTGCATAGCCGTAGGTTTTCTGAACACCCATCTTACTTTTCCTCCTTCTTCATTCTGCGGTCGATCATGCGCTGGCGGGCCTCGGAAGCGGAGCTGGTCTGCTTCACAGGGGGCTTGCCATCGCCGTGCATCATCTGGGAACGCTGATAGTTGGTATCCTTGCGCTCCTTCATCTCGGAAACGGCCATGTCAAACGCTGCGTTGACGTAGGCGGCGCTCTTGCCGTCCAGATGCAGGGTGGGCTTCAGCTTGCCCAGAACGGCCTTCTTGGCATCCTTGACACTCATGGCTTCCAGACCATCCATGTTCAGGCGGTCGCCGACACGGACAACGCGCAGCAGCTCGCGGAAGTCATTGGCGGAGTCTGCGTGGCCTTTCTTATCCTGCGCGGCGTCGCCGCCCTCATCGGCGTTGCCTTCATCGCCGTCGCCATCGGTCTGAGTGCCGCCGCAGTCGCCCTCAGCGCCATCAGTGGTCGTACCAGCAGCTTTCAGAACGTCGATAACTCCCAGCAGGGTGTCGATGTCCTCGTCCTGCTGCGCAATCACGCCCATTGCGCCGGGCATATCTGCCGGGTCGCCCTCAGAATCGCGGCGGTCACGGCGGTCTTTGACCTGCTGAACTGCATCCGGCTGTTCGCCTTCAGCAGCACCGGCGGTCTGCGCAGGCGGCTCTGCGGTAATACCGCCGTCGGCCGCAGCACCAGAACGCTCTGCACGGCGTTTCTTGAACGCCTCCACAGCAGCGGCCAGCTCCTCCGGGGTGGGAGCGCCATCAGTTCTCTTGGTGGTGTTTTCCATGTTCAGTTTTTCTCCTTTCATGCAGTCGTGGCCCTGCCCATCAATGTTGAGCCGGGCCTGTTCACCAGCCCTCGCTTTATCGACAAGGGCGAGATGGTTGATTTCGATGTCCCGCTGAATGGCATCATAGGGTTGCCCCTCCCAGACACCGGGCGTTTCGTCCAGACGCAGGTTATAGCCGCAGGACAACTCGCGCATTTTGTACTTCTTCAGGCTGTCGGTGTCGTGGACGATGATTTCTGCTCGGACATCATCGCCGTCCCGGTAGCCCTCCGACAAAATCGTGCCGATGCTCTCCTCTTTCACGTTGTCGGTGTCAACGTAGCCTGCATCATGCGTTACGATGATGGGCTTCCCCTTGTAGGACGCAAGGCTCTTTTCAGCAAAGACTTCTTCGGGCAACCGCAGCTCCCGGCGCTCGGAACCGTCCGGGTTGTGATAAACAAAAATGCCCACCGATGTCACGATGGGATGGTCTACAAGGTAGCCCTCATCTGTGAAATAGGTGGCATCCAGCGGCAGGCTGTCAAAGCGCTGAACCTTCATATCGTTTTCCATATTGAACAACTCCCCTCTCAGGTCTTACAGGATAGTTTCATCCACGGCCATCGCCTCCTTTCGTGACCGGCAGGTCAACGGTTTTGATGTTGAAGACCGGCAGTGCGCAGCAGCGGCACTGGTAGTCTTTGCCGGGGTGACAGCGCCGCCCGGTCTTTTCATCGACCACCGGCGGGTCATCCCAGCGGAACCGCTTGCGGTTCAGCGCAGCATGGCTTGGGCGGACGCGGCTATCGCCAGAGGTTGACCAGACGTACTCCACCACGCCTGCGTCCTGCTGTTGCTGCTGGGTGATGTCACCGTTCAGCTTGGCGATCTGGTCGCGGGCAAGCAGTTGGGCGTGCCGCCGGTCTACGCTGTACGCCCGCTGAATCTGCTTGATGATGGCCGTCGTGGTTTCGCCGTTCCGATAGCCCTCCAGCACGATCTGGCGCATACGCCCCAGACTTTCCTGCGGGATGGTCTTGATGAGCGCCACGTTATCCTCGACCCAGCGCTCCATCATCGTTCTGTACAGCTCGCCGGTGTAGTAGTCATCCATCAGGTCGATGCCCAGCGTGGACTTGACTGCTTTCTTCCACTCCCGGATGCTCAGCTTCCGAGTGAGTCTTGCCATGGACTCAATCTTGCTGCGCAGGCTGAACATCGAAGTCCGGCGCTCCAACTCCACGGCCATCTTGGAGAAGACGGTCTTGACCTTGGCAATCAGATCTGAAGCATCATCGTAGCGCTGACCTTCTTTCTCGGCTCGCGCGGCATCCCTGATCTCCGGCAGGCTCTCTTTCAGCAGTTCGTTCAGAATGCGGATGTACGCATTTGTGACCCGCTGGAACTCTCGCTCTGCCTGCGCAGGGTACTTTGGTGAATATTTGCATATCAGGTTATCGTGACTGCCGAAGCGGTGGCGGAGCAGGTCTTGTACCATGTGTCCGTGGACGGTATCATTCACTGTTTTCGCCTCCTTTTCTGGTTCTGAACAGCAAAAAAGCGGCGATTTGCACCGCCGCAGTTGAGATTATGGCTTAATGCCCTCTGAGAACTTCTGATGAGTGCCGGGAAACGTCCCAAATGTGCTTGTGGGATAATTTTGTGTCAGAGGGTTGAAAGACGCTGGATGGCTTTATTTGCGGCAGTTGCAAAAAGTCCCTGCCTGATGCTCGGCCCCGCGCCCGCACCGTTGGCAAATTTGAACGAAGTGAAAATTTGACAACAGGTTACGGTTTGGTTGGGTAAGGTACGGTTATAGTCGGACGCTCCAGTGGATTGTCCGGCGGACATTTTACCAAAATTTGGTTGATTTCTGCCATTTTTGAATATTTATCCAAATTTGATTGAATTTATTCTAAGAATAGGCAAATTTCGGGCCTGCGTTTTCCGACCATTTCGGTGATTGCGGTGGAAAAGCGGCTCTTTTCTGGTTTACAATCTCCTTGACATTGGTTTACAATACGGTGAACTGCGGTAAAACAGCCGGTTCCTTGCACAGCAGACGGAAGGTCTCCCGGCCCTTCGGGGTGATGAGCGTCTGGGTCCCGGCCCAATCATTGTGCCGGCCCTTGCCCTCCTTCACCTCGAACAGACCGTTGTTCTTTGCCGCATACGGCATCAGCTTGTTCTTCTGGTCACGGTAGACGTACTTATGGTCGAGCAGCCAGCCGATGAAGTCCTTCTCCTTGATGCCCAGCTCCTTGGCGGTTTCGCGGAAGTTGGTCAGCAGGTTCCGGGCCACCAGCTCGTCAAAATACTCAGCCTTCGGCTGCATGATCTGGTTCTGCGCCGTCAGCTCCTTGATGCGGGCATCGCGGTCAGTCAGGGTCTTCTGCGCGACCAGCAGGGCCTTTGCCATAAGCTCCTGCGGGGAAAGCTCCTCCTGCCCGGCAATGTAGCCGCCGTTCTTGCGGATACTGGGCAGCACCACGGCCGTGACCCACTTGCGGAAGGGTTTGGCCTCCGGCTTATCGCTGCGCAGGATGACGTTGTACAGGCCGGACTCGCTGATAATGCTCATCATCTGCGAACCGCCAAGGGTGTAAATCTGACTGACCCCCTTTTCATCGTCATCCAAGCGGTCAGAAACCATGCGGCTGTTGCTGAGGCCCAGCACATCGCACACATCCTTCAGGACGAACCACGGTTCGTCGTTGATGCTCATGGTGCGCACCAGCTTGTTTTCCTCGTACTTGAAAATCGTAACTTTGTTCATAATCTATCTCCGTTCCGTTTTCTGAGATGGGAAATTCGGACAAAGAAAAAGAGCGGTGGTTTCCCATCGCTCTAAAATGTTGATGATATTTTTAATGGTCAGTAAATATGTGTACCTGCAGCGGCCCCCATTTTCTGGTATCCTGTGCGGGCGGCGGGGGGCGGAGAATCCGGCTTTCTGATAATCTTACCAGAGGCTTTCTTCTCGATTGCTTCGGCCCTTTTCATTGTAGGATTTTCCTGCAAGTATTCCAGACCTCTAAGGGTGAGTCGTACACTGGAAACAGACGTGACTGTTTTGCGACCAACGCTCTCCCTCGCACACACCACTTCGATGTAATTTTCTCCGGCGAGCATCGCCAACAATGAAAGCCACCTCCGTTCGGAGATGGCCATTGTTTTTGCAGATATGCAATTCATATCAGGTTCATCGTAATCCAGCGCCTTTTCCAGATACCGCAGGATACGGTAGATGACTCTGAAGTTGTCCATGCTCACTCCACCTGCTTTCCAGCAGCCCATGCCGCGCGGGCTTGGTTCAGGCTCATGCGGTTCTCGCAGTCCTCCTCATCAGGAAACTCCTCCTGATAGCGGTCATGGAACCACTTGCAGACATCGCAGACATCGCCGTCATCGACAAGTTCGGTCTGCCCGCATACCGGGCATTTAACTGCCTTGCTCATCGTCTTCCTCCTTCAGGTCCTTTTCCCTATTGAACTCGTAATACTTCATGGCGACTTCGGGCTGTGCCTCGCCAGTCTTTCGGTTGCACTTGGCTTTCATGTAGGTTTTAAGCGGCCCACCGGGAACACCGGTTGCGTACTCTGTCGTTTTGGTGTTGAACCGAACAACTACGCCATCAGGCCGAGCATAACCAATAACATCACCGCCACAAGGCTGCTTCAGAAAGTCGATGCCTTTCTGCTGGTATTCCTCTTTCGTCGCAAAGCCCATCTCAGCCAGCCCGTGGCGGGTGGCATGATCTTCAAGCCTTGCAGGAGAAGCAAACCCAGTGCAGGGGGCATTTTCACCTTCGGGAGATACCGCGCAGGCCCGCTTTCGGTGGAGCCAGAGCTGCTGCCCTCGCTCTCCGCGAACTGCCCGTTTTCATCCCGTGGGTGGTCGGCCTCGTTGAAGTCCATCCTATCTTTCATCTTAGCATTTTGTGCTTCCGATGTCAAACCGGGATTTAACGATAAAACGTCGAGCAATGCAGTGATGCTTTGGGCAAACGGCGGGAACAGACGTTCCGGATTCTGAGTGGACAGCTCGGCCACCTTTTCGACGGTGATGAACCCCGGAGAGGTCATCTCGCCATCAGTGCACCGGATGCTTCCGTCAAAATCCGTGCAGAGAAACACATGGGACGGGCAGTACGGCGGTTTCAGGTCACTCAGAAAGGCTACCGGCATGAGGTCTTTCGGCGTGATGCCAAACTCCTCCCGCGTTTCGCGGATTGCTGCATCTTCCGGGGACTCCCCCGCCTCGATATGACCACCCGGTCCACCAACAGAGCCGCCCTTCAGGCGAGTGCCACAGAGAAACCGGCCATCCTGCACAACAAGAACGCCGACACCATAGTCAGTGTCGGCGGCATCAGCACGAGGGGACATGGATTCCGGGAAGCACATTGCATCTCTGGTCAAAAACACGATGTAGTTCTCGGCATTGCTTCCTTTTCCGTTTACGTTTGACCGGCGCACAGCATTATAGCCCATTTTATAGGCGACGGCTTCCTGTGATAGCTGTGGGTACTTCCTGCAAAGCTGCTTCAGGTCTTTCTGCTCAATAACTCTTGCATTCGGTGCAACGCACAGCTTCACAATTTTTCCGTGTCCATAGTTTTCGGCACTTTCTTGCTTGTTTGTGGTGTAGTAGCCTTCCGGCCCACCATTTCCGATGTAGGTCTTATCGCCATAAAGAGTACTCCTTATGATGTCATCAGCAGAAACTCCCTTGCGGTCGTTTCCAATAATTCCTCTATACAGAACACCGTCCTCGCTACTGGATGCAATTTTCTCAAACTCGGAATCGGAAACCACTTTTGGCCTTGCATTAAGATTGAAATGCTCAACCATGTGCTGCCATGGACTAGACGTATTCAAACTAGGGTCGATTTTCTCTCGGCTGGCTTTTTTCGCTTCATCAGCGAGATCGTCTTCGGGCATGTCCATTACAGCTTTTTGTTCTGTAGATGCTTTTTCATACCTTTCGGCCACGTCAACATACTTTTTATCGATGTTGTCCTTGGCCTCATCAATAGCTTTTCCAGACTCGATAAGTTCAACACACTTGTCGTAACTATATCCACAGTTCTCATCAAGATACGATGCGGCATCTTCCTGAGACTCCAACGACTCTTTTTCACTGCGAGAATACGCCGGAGTGTAACCGGTTCTTGAAAAAACAGCATCTGGCGAGTTTTTAACTGAGGGAGGTTCTGCCGGGGATGTCTTCGAGGCTTCAGAGCTTTTTTGACTCTTTGCACCCTTAAATTCCTTTCCTTTCAGCTTTCCGCCACTTTGTGCAACGCCATTTTCGTCAATGAGGACGTGAGTGCCGTTGATAGTCACCCAGTCTTCAGTGTTAGCTGCATCCTTATGAGATTCAGCTAACACACTTTGCTCTGCGCCGCCCGGAGCCTGCCCCTGCTCAATGTTCTTCTGGGCGGCTTCCACGTCGCTCATGGTGCTCGGCTCAGTACCCAGCAACGACTGCAACAGATCATCCTCGTCATCCTCGGAGATGATGTCTTCGACATCAAACTCCTCATCGGACGCAAGGCGGCGGCGCACCTCGGTGGGGTCGAGCGCCTGCATATCGACGTATGCCTGCGCAGTCTGGGCCTTGACCAGAGCGGTCTGAGCCTTGGTCTGGTCAACTGCGGCCTGCTCTGTGTCGCTCAGGCTCCACAGGGGCTTGAACTCCAGCTTGTAGTCGGGTTCCTCGGCCACATCGCCTGAAGCGATGCCCGCCCGGAACACAACGTCCAGCAGTGTGCGGAGGTTACGCTTCAGCATCAAGCGCTGAATCTTCTCCACAAAGTTGTAATAGCTCTCGAAGTCACTGTCGCCGGTGGCGTTCATGCCGGCCGGTGAACGGCCAAACAGAATCGTCTGGGGGATGTTCGTCAGCGCGGACAGCATATTGCAGGTCGCGTCGATGACATCCTTGACACCGGAAAACTGGAACGTCTTGAAGTCGTACTGCTCTCCCTCGGAGTCAATGGCGATGCTGTTCAGCAGACCACGGGAAGTGTCTACAAGCTGTAGGCGCTTCAGCACTTGGTTCTCGCCGTCATCCGTGGTCAGCAGAGAGGCAAGGCCCTTCATGCTGTAGATAGCCTGCACGCTCCGTTCCAGCAGCTTCACGCTGTCGGTGTGAGCTGTTACGGTTTCCCGCAGTGCCCGGCGAATGCGAACGTATTCAGGCATACCCCAGAACAGGTAGGTTGCATTGGAGGTCTGCTCCGGCAGAACGCCGTTGCGGAACACCAGACAGCGGCTCTCATGGACCTTGAAAGAGCCGTAGATGCTGGAAACATAGTAATACTCCGGCTGTCCGAACTTAGACACCCGGTTTCCTACGCCTTTCCCGCCGTAGTCCTGCTGGTACAGGCTGGCGTAGTCTGGCTGCACGATGGAGCGCTCATAGACGCGCAGTTCATCAATGCTGCGGATATGTTCCCAGTCAACGGGTTCTTCCAGCCCGCGCCCATCGTCGATCAGCATGACGATAAGAGCGCCGCCGTAGAGCCGCGCCCACTTGATAGCGGTAGTGGCCTTCTCATCCCATTCGAGATCATCCAGCGCCTCATCGACAAAAGCATTCATCTCGTTGCTTTTCAGATTCAGGTCAAAGCCGTGCTTCAGCGCTTCCTCGGCAGGCGTATCAATGATTTTGGAGAACAGGCCATTGCCTTCATACAGCCCTGTGAGCTGCATATCAGGGATGACCGGCTCCCGCTCAAACTTGTACGCCTCGGAGTTGTCCTGCTTGGTTCCATACTTGTTCAGGAGGTTCACATAGCCATCCTCACGATGCGGACGCACAGCGCCGTTCTTCCGCCGGAGGATTTCACGGCCACGCTCATTCAAACGCCGACGCTCGGCTTCATCTTCAGGTATGTGCATTGTATTCACCTCTTTTCTTACGTTATCAGCGAACGAATATCAAACGTATTGTCGTTGTAATAGGCGTTCGCCTGCGAATAGCAGTCAACTTGGTCGTCGTGGGCACCGCTTGGGAATGCCGCCATTTCTTCCACAAAGTCCATCACCCATGGGCAGGCAGATGCCGCTGGGATGTAGACGTTCCCAGCTTCAGCCACAGCGGTGGTCGCATGGGCGCGGACCACCTTGCCGCCAAACGGCTCTACGGGTATGATGCCGGGGATTTCTTTCTTCAGCACGTCGATGACTGCCGTGCCGTTGGCCTTGTCCTCGACCAGCTTTCTTGTGGTCTGGGGCCACTTGGAGGAAAGCCCGCGCATGGCATCCAGCGTTTCCGTGAAGCTCATGCGGCCACGCACCTGATCGAGCAGATAGCGGTCTGCGCCTTTCCTTTCCTTGCCCAGACCTGTCCAACAACGAAGTCTGAACCGTCCTTGTCCTTGAAGGTGCAGTCCCACGACTGGATGAAGTCATGCAGGCCGGACGGCAGCGCCGCCCAGCGTTTCCACCACTCTCTCTTGAACATACCGCCGGAGCTTGGTGTGGGGGTCTGCATATACAGAGAAGACCATGCGTATGTACCGACGGTCTCTTTCTGTTGTGCAGCCCATGCTTCGTCGTAGCCGCCTGCAGGCCACAGCGCCTCGCCTAGCTCACGGCCCAGAGGGTCGGTAGCCGGGTCTTCGCAAATGGCCGGGAGCGAGATAATGTCCCAGTCCTCAACCTTGCCGTACTCCGGGTTCAGGAGCCGGGCGGCAAGGTCGTCTTCGTGCCAGCGGGTAAGGATGATGATAACAGCGCCGCCTGCGTGCAGTCGGGTACTCACCGTAGACTGGTACTCGTCCCACAGCTTATCGCGGTAGGTGGCAGATTCAGCCTCGGCGCGGTTCTTGATGGGGTCATCGACGATAAGCAGGTCTGCGCCATAGCCGGTGATGGAGCCGCCGATACCAACGGAGATCATGCCGCCCATGCCGTTGTCGAGGTTCCAGTTCGTTTTGGTGGCCTGCACTTGGGAGATGGTATGCCCAAACAGCGCAGGACCGAACTCCTCGACCTTATCGCGGTTCCGCTTGCCAAATTGTTGAGCAAGGTCGCCGCTGTAGCTGATCTCGATGACCCGCTTTTCAGGGTTCTTGCCCAGATAGAACGAGGGGAAGGTTTCGGTCACGGTCATGGACTTGCCGTGGCGCGGCGGCATGAATATCATCAGCCGCTTGGTCTTTCCCTCCATGATGCTTTCCAGCTTCTCACACACGAGGTCAAGGTGTCTGGCTCTTTTCCACCTGCCCATGTGGACGTACTGGACATAATCGGCGTAGTGCCGTTTCGCCAGCGCAATCCGGGCATTGGAGCCGAGGTACTTGCGCTTGGCAGGCGAAACATTATTCTGCGTCGCCATCAAGGCCCTCGTCCATTTGAGCCAGACGGCGGAGTTCATCATCCGTCAGGTTATCGAACGGGGATGTCTGAACAGCTCCGTCAAGCGTAACCTTCTGGGTCTGGGAGAACTCATCCCGGCATCGGTTGTTGAGCCAGTACATCTGCGCCATCGTATCGGGGACGGCTTTCTTGGTGAGCGTTCGGACCCGCACCGGCTTCTGTTCGCCCGTCCGGGGGTCTACGTCGATGACGCTTTCCTTTTCCTGATACTCGAAGCCTACGGCACGTTCATACAGCGACCGCTTCACCTTTGCATCGGCGACTTCCTTCCCGTGCTGGCAGGCTTCATTGAACGACGGGTATGTCTGCCGCCAGCGGATGATGGTCCTACGCGAAACATGGAAGGCATCAGCAATGTCCTGATCTGTTGCGCCCTTGATAGCAAGCGACCATGCCCAGTCATCGTGGTACGCCGGATTGTACTTTAGAGGCGTAGGCATTTGCTATCACCTACTTCCCTGCCAGATAATCCGCAGCCCAGTATTCGAGCGCCTGCCACTTGTTCTTGGGGCCGATCTCGCCCTCCTTGACCATCTTGTCAAGAGCCTGTGCGATGGTGTCGGCGGCTTCCTTCGGGATAGCCGGGGAACCAAACAGGTTCGGGAGCTGCACCCACTCCTGACTCTCGTCGAAGTGCAGGTCCTCGAACAGGGATTCCGTGGCCTTAATCATCGCATGGATGGCAGCGCCGGTGTTCTTGACATTGGCGAACTGCTGATACTTCGTGATGGTTTCGATGAACTCCTCGTGCTGGTCAATATCGGCAACGCCCAGCATATCGGGACTGAGAGAACCCAGAACCTTCACAAGCTGGTCCAAATCGCGGAGCTGGTGCGGCAGGAAGGTGAACGTGACGTTCTTCCAGTCAAACTCCACCTTCGGGGACAGCAGCTTCTCAAGCTCGGCCATAGGCTCGCCGATGATGTCCTTGCCGATGTAGCTTTCCAGCATATCATCAACATCGTCGATCATCTTGGCAATTTCCTTCAGGGTGGACTGGTCATCAAAGCCGCTGATGGCGTTGTGCGCCAACTGCTTTGCAGCCACCTGAGAGCGCCGCAGGCCGGTGGTGTCCAGAATGACAAAAAGCTCCGTCAGCACACCGCTGTCCTTTGCAGAACGGATGCGGTGGTGGCCGGAGATAATCTCGATCTTGCCGTCGATGAGTGCGCAGAACGGGAGACTTTCGAGCTGTCCCCGCTTTTTGATATTGTCGGTGAGCTGCTTCTGCATCTCGGTCTTCATAATGCGGGCGTTGATGTCCTGCTCCCTGAAATCCGTCAGCTTTACCTTGGCGATGACCAGCCCCGAACCCATGTCGGCGACCGTTTCATACTTTACGGCTGCGCTGCCGACTTGGTTTTCTCGCGCTGTTTCTGCCATCGTTCTTCCCTCCCTAACCATTCATTCAATGCCTGTTTGGCGTTTCTATCGTACAAAGGCGACTCGTATGTGAGACGGTAGCCCATCTTCTTGTCCGGGACTTTCTTGGTCAGCTCCATCAGCCCCCGCATTTCCTTGGCCTCCGGATACTTGGTCATCTGCACTGTCTTGAGGGACTTGGCCTTTTCTTTCTCCAAATCCGTGCAGATGTTCATAATCAGCGGCCGGTTCTGTGCAAGCATGGTCAGCAGCCGCCCCAACCGGTAGGTCTTATGGGGAACTGTCATGCCGTACATGAGGAACACGGCATCAGAAACCTGCGTGCCGAAGGCACCCATCGTGAGTGCCGACTTATCCAGCCCGAACACGCCTGCCAGTTTTCCGTCGATGAGGACGGCCATGTTGATAGGCGCAGACGAACCGACAAAGTTGTGCGTCCAGAGCTTTCTGTAATACTGGGCGGCGGTGCGCTCGATCTGGGTAATCTGAATCTTGCTCTTGCGGGTGATTTCATAATCACGCGGCAGGATGCTGCAATCCAGAGGTTCCAGCTTGCCCTCGTTCGGGCGGGTAATCATTTTACCCTCGGCAAGCATGGTCGCCTCATCCGGGCGGTTGGTAGTCAGGTACACGTTGATGCCGTCGCGGACACCATACCGGGCAAAGACGGGATGCCCGGCAGTGAGGCCCGGGGCGTTTTCCTCATAGCACATCAGCAGGCACTTGGCATCCTTCATCTTGTCGAACAGATCGTTCAACCCGGTCTTGGGGTCAAAGATGCCGTACTCAGGCTCTTTCCACGTCATGCGCCCGCCGGTGTCGTACCACTTCTCGAATCCAGCGGCATAGGTGGGCGGGTTTGCAACCACAAGGCAGTGGGTGTCATCATAGCACGTTTCAAGGTGCTTCCACATATCCAGCGGGCGGTAGCTCATGCCGTGGAGGGACTGCTTGGCTCTGTCGAGCTGTGCGCGGATTTCCGCCAGATGCTCCTCCTTGCGGTATTCCAGATCGCGCATGATGCCGTAGAAATATTCCTTCCCGGCGTTCTTCACAGTCCGCAGGTACAACTGCGCATAGAGCGCAACCGCAGGGTCAAGCAGCTCCTCATTCGTGAAGCCGTCCGCTCTGATTTCCAGCTCCTCAAGGGACCGGCCCGTGATGGCATATCCCATGATGGAGGTGAACATCGAGACATCACTGGCCTCGATCTCGCTGGGCTTGTACCCACACTGCGCCGCGATGTGCGACATGGCGAAAGCGCCGGCGCACGGCTCAACAAACCGGGTGTACCCATGCTTGCGGGCGTTTTCAATCAGCGGCTTCAGGAACTTCTGCTCCTGAGCAACCAGAGTTCCGAGGAAGAACGCTCCGGGGTTCTGGAACTTTGCCATTCATATCACCGACCTTTCTTTCAAAATTGCCCCTCTGGTTTCGACTGGAGCAGTTGCTTTCCAGAGGGTGGGTTGTTTCCAAAGACGTGAACGTCTGGAAAGCCCTTGTTCGTAGGCATAAAAAATGGGAGCCATGCTGTTTCCAACATGACTCCCTATGGTTGGTCCGCCGAGCAGGGATTGAACCGTGCGACCCCCTGATTAAGAGTCAGGTGCTCTACTTTCTGAGCTATCGGCGGGTATTACCACATTTTCATCTGGACTGCATCAGGCTCAACCGCTTTCTGCGGTTCAGGCTGTTTCGCCCACTTGTTTGGTGACGGGTCGGGCAACTCCTCGATCATTTCTCCTGTTCTCTGGAGCCACCATTCTGCGAACACCAGTCTATGACACCACTCTCCGGGTTTTCGGACATCTTCGTAGCAACAAAGCACCACGGGCTTGCCCATGTCCTCATAATGCTGGAGAATCTGAGCAATCCGCGCCGTCCCTACTCTGTCCATGTGCTGGAAGTAGGGCGGCGTGAACCGCTCCCGGTTGTATTCGTTGAACAGATAACCCGGCGGCGCGATCTCCATGATGTTGCCTGCAAGCGTATACCGAAGGGGGAACTTAGGCGCCCCCCGTGTTATCCCAACGACTGTGTAGTTCCCGGTCTTGAGTTCCGGGTTACTGTACCGGCTGGTGTAAATCATGTGCCTCGCTCCTTCCGTACAAGCCCACCAGAATCTTCACGCCCTCAGCTATCTTCTCATCGAGATCATAGCCGAGCTGCTTGTAGAATCTTCCGTGGACCATGCACTCATACGCTCTTGTCATCGTGGAGGACTGCTCCTTCGTGATGCCGAGCCTGAAGTCCTTTGCAATCCGCAAAGCCCCTTTGAAGTCGCCGTCTGCAACCAGACGCCTGACCTTATCGGATTTTCGTTCCATCTGTCGCACCTCCTGACCGATTCGGTAATATTTTGGGGTCATCTTCATTCTAACCCTTTACCCACCGGAGTCAATCGGTTTTGCATTCGGAGCGAAAAATTTGGGCTTTACAGCTTGATACGAGGCCGGATGTGCCACTCGCGGTTTTTCCGGGGTGACACATCGGTTCACGCTTCGTATCTTACCACAGTGGTAATTGCACTGCAATAGCAACTTTTTTGCAACTTTGCCAAAATTTTAGTCCAACCATCCAAAAATCAGGGCGCTCAACTTGGAAATACCCGCCTTCTGGTCGCGGAACACGGTTGACAAATCGACGTGTTCTTCATCGGCGATCTGCTGCTGAGTCTTGGGTTCAGGGGCAATGTAGAGGTCGTAAATCGTCCGATACCGACGCATTTCCTCCGCGCGCTTGGAATGCTCACAGCGGAACTTGTAGTATTCCAGCATACGGTCGATGTGCTGCACGATGATGCGGGTGTGGGCAGCACTCTCCTGAATGCTCCTCACCACCGGGACCCTCACCCTGCCGTCGCTCTGACTCATCAGCTCCTCCATCAACTCCTCGAAGTCATCATCCTCGGAGAGCTGGCTGGCTTCATACACGGCACTCTTACTATGCTCTACAAAGCAGTGGTAGTTCTGAAGCAGCAGCTTGGTGTTATGCAGGCGCTTATCCTTGACGGCCTTTCGGTTCCGCTCCGCTTCGTGCTGGAACTTTTCAATGGCTGTTTCCGATGCCACCCGTACGATCTCCTGCATCATTTCCGGGGGAATGGTGACGTTCTTGTCTTCCTGTGCCATGTCTAAACCTCCCATCATGGGCTTCGCCCCCTTCCCCGCCCACGGGGAAAGAGGCTTGCCCTGTTTCTTACAGCGTGTTATACGTTCTGCGCAGGAGTCCCGCTTTGTGGGTGCTCTCCCATGTGAAATTTCCGCCCACCACGTTTCCGAAGTGGCCGTAGGCGGATGTCTGTTCATAGATGGGCAGGCGCAGGTTCAGGGCATCAACTATTCCCAGCGGGGTCAGTTCAAAGCAGCGATCTACTGCATTGCAGAGCTTTTCCTCATCCACATTGGCCCCGAACGTGTCGATGCGCAGGGATACCGGGAGCGCCATGCCGATTGCATAGGCCAACTGAACCTGACACTTGTCGCACAGACCCGATGCCACGACGTTCTTTGCAATATGCCGGGCCATGTATGCTGCACTGCGGTCAACCTTTGTGGGGTCTTTGCCAGAGAATGCCCCGCCGCCGTGGGGAGCATAACCGCCATAGGTGTCCACGATGATCTTCCGCCCGGTCAAGCCGGTGTCTGCCGCAGGGCCACCCTGCACAAAACGCCCGGTAGGATTGATGTACAGGTCGTAGGTGTCGATGTCGAGCCACGGGAGGTGCTGACGGGCTTCCTGCAAAACAGGCGTGATGACATTTTCCACCAGCGGGTGCATCAGCAGAGGGAGACTCCCGTCCGTGTGCTGAGTGGAGATGACGATGGTGTCGATACGCTGGGGCTTCCCATCCCCCTCATATTCCACCGTTACCTGCGTTTTGCCATCCGGCAGGATAAAGGGGATGGTTCCATCCTTGCGGGTCTGGGAGAGCTTGTAGGCCATCTTGTGCGCAAGCATGATGGGCAGGGGCATCAGCTCCGGGGTTTCGTTGCAGGCATAGCCGAACATCATGCCCTGATCGCCTGCGCCGCCCACCGTGTCGCTGGTTCCCATTGCAATATCGGGGGACTGCTTGTGGATGAACGTCATGACCTTGCAGGTATCGGCATCAAAGCCAGATGCCCCACCGGTGTAGCCGATGTCACGCAGGACCCGCCGGGCAATGCCCTCAATATCCACATCGACCTTGCTCGTGATCTCGCCTGCAATAAACACCGTGTCGGTGGTGCAGCAGGTCTCACAGGCCACCCGGCCGTTCGGGTCAACAGCCAGCACTGCATCCAGCACCGCATCAGAGATACGGTCGCACACCTTGTCGGGATGACCCTCGGTCACAGACTCAGACGTAAACAGCTTTCTCATGCCTTTTCCTCCTCAGCATTCTTCTTGTCTTCCTGCTCGTGGTGACATACAGCAGCAGCCGCCTGCAAGAGTCTCATCAACTCATCCAGACGGACGCTCACCATAACGGGCTTTTCCCCGTGGACAGAGAACGAGACCGTTCCCCGCGTATAGCTGGCAAGCATATTGCATTCTGCCGTACCCATGCTTTCGATGCCAGCCGGTTTGCCATCGACCGCCGCAAAGGTGGTCACGGCTGCGTTCACCGTCATCTGCACCCCGTCAGGGATGCCGGACACCTGTGCAGGGACCTTTACGACGTGGCCCATAAGGGGATTCTTATTTTCTTCCATGTGTTCTCCTTTCTCAGAACGGGATGTCATCATCATCGGGCAGCGGGCGGAAATCATCGTTCGTGGGTTCCGGCGCTGCCTGCGGGGTGGAGCCGCTATCTTTCTTGGACTCGCCGAAGAAGACCTGATCGCAGCGAACCTCCGTCCGCTTGCGCTTCACCCCGTTTTTCTCGTAGGTGCGTGTGGTAAGAACACCGCTTGCCTCGATACGCTTTCCCTGCTTGAAATACCGGGCGACAAACTCAGCTTTCTTTTCCCACGCCACGCAGTCGATAAAGTCCGTCTGGTCCTTAACGCCGGGCCGGTCAACCGCAACCGTGAACTCCACCACGGGCTTTCCGTTGGGAGTGGTGCGCAGTTCGGGGTCGCGTGTCAAGCGGCCGCTGATGGCAATAATGTTCATAGGGTAGCTCCTTTCATCATCGTAGTAGTCGAGTTCCAGATAGTTCTTCCCGAATGCCGCCCGGAAGTCTGCGACGCTGGCTTTGTGGGCCATCATGTACTTGATCTGCCAGAACTGCTTCAGGGCATCGGAGGTTTCCCTGCACTGGTGCGCCGCATACCGGCCGTTCCGATGGCAGCTCTCGCCGCACAGGCCCACCTTCAGGCCATACTTTTCGGACTTGTCCCGGAACGGCCCCGGGTAGACGTGGTGCTCTTCCAGCCAGCCGGTCTTTCCGCACAGAAAACAGGTTCCGTACCTCATTCGGCATCACCCTTCTGGACGTTGGGGTTTTCCACATCCAGCAGGATGCCACCGCATTCCAGACACTCTACCACGATCTTCTCCGGCTCCTCATGGTCGCCGACCTGAACCGTGCCGAAGCCGTTGCAGGCGATCTCCTCTGCCAGATGAGGCTCCAGAATGCTGTCATCCACATGGCGGGGGTCTTCTGCGAGGTAGGCAGAACCGAGGGCGATGATGCCGTCTGCGGTCTCCGCATAGCAATGGCCTGCACTCCGGCTCACCGTCATCCGCTCTCCCACAAGGACTTTGAGGATGCCCCACTGGTCCTTGATGCCGCACTTATCGGGGTTGCGCAGGATGTAGCCCTTGTCATCGCTGATGACCGTGTAGTCAACATCCACGA
This sequence comes from Faecalibacterium sp. OF03-6AC, assembly GCF_003478175.1. NCBI lineage: Bacteria > Bacillati > Bacillota > Clostridia > Eubacteriales > Oscillospiraceae > Faecalibacterium > Faecalibacterium sp. OF03-6AC. The sequence continues at coordinate 180,379 of NZ_QUEN01000003.1, forward strand.
TGCCTTCCGGGAGCTGGGGCGGTTCCTGCTCCACAGGGGACGCAGCATTCTGGCGGCTCTTGGCCGTGTCGAAAAGCGAGGTCTGCCCATCGTCGATGTCCTTCATCACATACTCCATCAGCTCCTCATCCCACACCAGCTTGCGGTTGCCGGAGAGGTTGCCGGTCGTTTTGTCCTTGACCTTGATTTCGGTGCTGATCTCGTGGCTGAAGCTGGGCTTCATCACCTGCACGGTGTCCCCCTCCCGCGTTGCATCGAAGTTCCGTTCCGGAGCCGGGGTCAGTGCCACGCTGATTTTGCAGTTGATGGAGGCGCTGTCGCTCTGGAGCCTGTCCATCTTCTGAAGCAAGCGCTGGAGGGCGCTGTCGAAGTCCATCTTGAAGGCGTTGAAGGTGTCCGCGCTCAGGGACAGCACATACGTTTTGTCGCTCATAGTCTTTCTCCTTTACTGTTCATACGGTATATCTGAGATTTCAACGATAACACGCGGGGTGTCGGAGTAGAACTTCCGAACCAGTGCGTCTACGATCTGGGCATCATCGCGGTAGGCAATGCCGTTCAGGGCATCGCAGATGACTTTGCCGATGTTGTCGAAATCAGGCTTTCGTGTCGGGCGTATCAGGCGGTCGATCATGGCAAGGTGTTTTTTCTGGCTGGCCGACCTCGGGACGGAGAGGAACGCAAAAATCCTCACGCTCAACATGGCGTCATCAGCAAACCGAACCCCGGATTGGATTCTGTACTCGGTCTTTACGAGGTTTTCGTACAGAACCGTGTTTTCCGGGGTTCTGGCTGTCACATGGCCGCATACGGTTGAGAATTTCGGGCGTTCCTTACCTCGCGGCTCCCCGTAGATGCAGAATTGCGTCCTCATTCCCCTGCCGCCTGCTTCGGCTTGTCGTTCGGAGTGTACTCCAGATAGTATTCGTAGCTTTTCTTGCCCTGCCGGAGCTGCTTGCCCTGCCGGACGGTGTAGTCGTTCTTTACGAGGATGGCAGCTACCGTAAGCCGGTCCTCAACGCTTGCGATGATAACTTTATCCATCGTTGCCCTCCAAAAAGTTCTTCATCTCGTCAAATCTGCGGGCCGCTTCCGCCTTTCTCCACGACCGACCTGTGAACTGCATCGGGTAGCACATTTCAAAGATACGGTCATAGATGCGGGTGTAGCGGATGTCCGCAGATTCTTTCATTTCGGTCATGCTCAGATTCGTGGTGAGGATGATGGGGAGTTTGGCTCTGTACCGGCTATCCACAATGTCGTAGACCTTTTCCAGCGCAAAGTCTGTACTGCGTTCAGCGCCGAGATCATCAATGATGAGCAGCTTTGCCCTGTTCAGCCGGGCAATCAGGGCGCTGTCATCCTCACTGAAGCCCTGCATGGTTTCCATCAGCTTCACAAACGAGGTCATCACCACCGGAACCCGCAGGCTCAGGAGATGGTTTGCAATGCAGGCCGCTGCGAATGTCTTTCCGGTTCCGACCCCACCGTAGAACAAAAGCCCCTGATTCTTTGCCAGCATTTCATCGAAGTGCTTCGCATACCGCAGGCAGAGCTTCAGGTTGTAGGCGTTATCCTTAGTCTGCTGGAATCCCTCAAAGCTGATGTCCCGCAGGCGTTCGTCCATGAGGCTTTGCCGCTGAAGCGTTTGCGCCGCCCGCATTTCCCGGTCCTGCATGAGCATCTGCTCTTCCTGCTTCCGCCGTTCTGCCCGGCAGCGGCAGGATACCGGCATCTTGACCCGGACTTTCTTCTTAGGGTCGAACGGAACGGCTTTCAGGTCGGGCATATTGACTTCTACCTGCCGACGGGTGTGGCAGTTCCCGCAGACGAGGAACCCTTCATCGTCGTAGTAATCACCGTTCTCCGGTTGATTTGCCGCCTGCGCCTGACGAACAGCACCTTGCAGCAGGCCGTCAAATTCACCCATTCTGCTCACCCCACTCTCTGAACGGATTATCCTTAGCCGGTGCTGCCTCGCTAACGCTTTGCTGAAGCAGGCCCGGTTTCTTTTCTTTGACCCGGTCTACGACCCAGCAGAGGATGGCGCGGTAGTCGTCCTTGTAGGTCTTTCCCCGTGCGCCCTTGTAGTTGTCAAGCTCCACAATGCAGGCATCCGCAAAGGCTTTGCCGTACAGTTTCACGAGCCTGTCGTAGTTTGCTTCGCTCATCTTCACGAACTCCGCATAGGATTTTTTATCGGGTTTCGGCTTTGCAGGCGGCTTGACTTCTGGTTCCACAGGAGGTTCCATCTGTTCCGGCTCCGGGGTCTTCGGCGCAGGCTTTGCGGCCTCACGCTCCATCTGGCGGGCTTTCCGCTTTCGTTCAGCATCCAGCCTACGGTTTTTCTGGAGCTTATACCACTGCTCCTGCCATGTGTCCCAGTCGTGGATGTAAAAGCCGTCAGCCGCCACATCAATCCAGCCGGTATCCACAAGGGCCTGAACCACTTTGCCCATGTCGAGCTTGCAGTCCTCGCCGCAGCCGTACAGGTATCGGCTCAGGACTTCGAGGTCTGCATCCTTGACCAGCCCGGTCTCATCGGCGTTCTTCATTCCCCAGAACCACAGGAAGTTCAGGATGCCGAGGGCTTCAAACTTGGAACACCCGATGGCACGGTATAATCTACGGAGCTTCGTACCGTCCACCTCCTGATGTACGCTTATCCACGGCATCCCCTCACCTTCCTTTTCCGCCGGTGGCTTTATTCTTCAGCCGCACCGTCATTTTTGGTGCCGTCCTCAGCTTCCAGCTCCGCCTTGTGGGCCGTGCAGATCTCGACCAGCCGCTCGACCACCTTGTTGTAGGTGGACATCTTCATGCCGGTCGTAGAGGTCAGCCCCATCTCCTCGATGATGGACTTGACCACGGCGTTGCCTTTGTCCTTGCCGAAGTTTGCCTGCGCCGCCTTGAAAAGCTGCTGGCGCTGCTCCTGCGAGATGGCCGGGTCATCTTCTTCCTGTGCAGGCTCCTCCGGCTTCGGGTCATCCAGCTCCCTGTATTCCGCCGGGATAGCGCCGGATGCGATCATCTCATCCTCGGAGTACACACCCTCATAGTCCTTCGGGAAAGCGTCCCTCACGCACTGGCTGACAGCGACCTTGTTGATCATGGTGGCAGGCTTGGAGTTCCAGTTTGCCTTCCCCTTGTTGTACTCGGCAAAGGCAACTTCCTTGAATGCAGTGCGCTCCTTGCCGTTCCGCATGAAGGTAACGCGGCACCAGCCGCCAACCAGAGTTTCACCCGGATAGAGGCAGCATCCCTCTTTCTGGATAATCTCGTTCCCACGCTGTACCGTGATGCCGTCGTTCTTGAACAGGTAGTCCGGGTGGTCAAATGCTCTGCGGAGGTAGGCATCCTTGCCAACGACCATCTGCGCCGGGTCATCCTTGCTGTACTTGATGAGGTAGACCTCGCCCTGAACCAGCGGGTTGAGCTTCTGCTGGCGGCAGGTGTTCATAAAGAACACGAGTTCCTGATTGCTTACCAGTTCTGCCCTGCCGCGAACGAGGTACTTCTTCACGAAATCCAAATCCAGCTCAACGTGCGTGCCCAGAACATCGTAGCTGACAACGAGAGCGTTGCTCTCAGCTTTGCTCATAGCAGTAGACATCTCACATATCTCCTTTCGCGGATTTAATATAACGAGCGGTATATCCGCCCGTGGATTTAATTCTGCCGTTGCATACAGCCGACAGATTGCCCTGATGGACACCGAGAACACGCGCGGCTTCGTTCGCACTGTCGAACCGCATCGTCACCCCGGTAGAAATACAAGTGACTTCAACCGGCTTGCTTCTCTTTTCAATACACCATTCCAGATTATCGACACGGTTGTTCAGCTTGTTGCCGTCAATGTGGTTGATTTGCGGCAGGGCTTCAGGATTCGGCAGAAACTGTTCTGCAACCAACCGATGAACTGTAAGCGTCTTCCGCCCGCCGTTGTGCTGAAGTTTAACTGACGAATACCCGCGTGAATTGGGAGCTGTAAAAAGAATCTTCCCGTCATTCCTTTTGACTCGTCCAAACGAGCTGACTTCATACCGATTATCGTAACCAGCAATCGGTTTCCAGATTTCCATTGAACAGTCCATGGACTTACCCCCTGAAGCTCATTTTTGCGACCTGACGGTAGGTGATGCCGGGAATCTCGATCTGGCCCTTCGAGGCGCGGATGAGGCGCATAACAGCGGCCTGATCGACCGGGCGGAGCTCAATGCCAGCCACCGCCAGCGGGACCGCCTTGGGGTCAATCTCGACGATTTCCCAGTCTTTCGAGGTGCTGACGCCGGAGACCTTCGGGGTGGCTGCGGCAGGCACTACCGCATAGCTTGCAGCATCATCCATGATGGCGGCTTCCTCAAAGGCGGCCTCCGCTCCATCTGCGTCACCAGCGGCTTCCAGCGTAGCCGCTTCCTGAATCTTGCGCTCCCGTTCAGCTTCCGCGGCCCGTCGAGCAGCTTCTTCAGCTTCCCGGCGCTTACGTTCCTGCTCTGCAATGTAGGCGCTCATCACCTGCTTGACCGTCTTCTCGGCGTTGCGCAGCGGGGTCAGCATGGCCTTTTCCCGGTCGCAAACCGCTTTGTGGGCCTGATAGGCGCTGTCTTTCATGGGCTTGAAGAACGTCGTGACCTGCGACGCCTTTTTCTTCAGCATCTTGCCGAACTCACCGGCAAAGGCGTAATCTTCATCGGTCTGAATAACCAGCGACTCCGCCTGAAACTCGATGTCGGTCACATCGCGGGAGAGCTGCTGCTCATCAACGATTTCGGCCTGCGGAACGGTTGCCACCATCGTTTCTTTTTCCATCTGTCGAACCTCCTAAAAATCACTCGTTCATGTAGTTCTTAATTGTCATCAAGGACGAAAACACCGACCAGCACTTCCCACTCCGGGGAAAGCGCACTTCCTGATAGCCCTTCTTGGACAGGTGGAGAATCAGCCGGTCATCGACCTTGATGTCGTGACTCTCCCATGCCCTGTCATAGGCTTCAAGCTGCACAGCGCAGAGCTTGCTGTTCACCTGTGCCGATGTCTTGTAGTCCACCAGCGTCACCCTGCCGTCGATGATGCACAGCAGATCGACCGTGCCTGCATACCGCAGGATTTTGTGGTAGACCTTGGTTTCGGTCGCCAGAACTTCCGGCTTGCGGCCATCCCACCACTCCCGGAAGCCGGCAAAATACCCGGCATACACCGGCGGAATGTCCTCAATGCCGAACTTGGCGTAGTTCTCCACCGCATTGTGGATGGCCGTGCCGCGCTTTGCGGCCTTGTTCAGAACCTCCGGGTCCACCGTGCTGTAGAAGTCACTGGACAGCGGCTTCATCAGGGTGGTCACGCTGGGTACTTCCAGCCCGTTCAGGTAGTAGAGATGCCGTTCTTCCTCAAATGTCAGTTCCGGGAACTGCGGAATTTCGGGCTTCACGCATTCGTTGCTCACGTTGCTTCTCTCCCTTCAGGTTGATTGCCAACCGCATATAGTAGTCGGTCAGCTCGGTTTCGTACAGAAGCGGAAGGTAGCTCTCCGGCTGCTCTGCCAGCTCACATTTGCGCCGGGCATACCAGAGAACGCTGGTGGCTACCACATCCGGGATTTTGAATCCCAGCGATGTTTCCGCCGCCTGCCGTGCTTCTGCCAGCTTATCGGCACTCATGCCTTTTCCGCGAGTCTGCGGTGGATTTCCTGAAGCAGATCATCGGTTGGAATCTTGCTCAAGTCCAGACCGGCCTCAGAGTCCTCAAAGAGGATAGAGGGGGCCTTCAAAGCGGGGCGAATGCCGTACGAGTTGGAGCAGTAGCTGTTGCTCCAGACGCCATTGGAGCTGACGCCCAGCGCGTAGTCACCGTCCGACTGGCTGGGACCGCTCCAACCGGTCGCCAGCCAGCACCACCGCTCCGCATTGGGGATGATGTCAGCGTACTCGCGAGCTTCATCCAGTGTAATCGGCGCAGCCTTCACCGACAACTTCCCATAGCAGCCGGAACCGTCCAGCGTGGTCAGGTCGATCTCGCGGGGGATGAGCTTGGCGTTGTCGAGCCCCCTCTTGTCCATGTCCTCCAACCACTTGTCCACGGCCTTCTTCAGGTCGCTCTCTGCGTAGTTGTTGGAGCTGCCAAATTCAGAAGTACCAACCGATTCCAGCGCCAGCAGGAACAGGCTGTCCGGCAGGCTACCACGACGCTCAACATCCAGCACCACAAATCTGGTTCCGGCCAGCGTAACGATGTCACCCGGCTCGTGCAATACTGCGTACTTTTTCATGTTTCGTTCCACCCTTTCTTACCGGCGATGCAAACACGCCGATATTCAATCCGCCGATTTTCTTCATGGCTTCGTCGAGTTCTCTTGCGGTTGTGATGCCATATTCTTCTGCCAGCAGCTTCTTCAGCGTTTGGATGTCAGCCATCGTCTGTGCCTCCGTTCAGGAGCTTGGAGCCAATGAGCTTCAGCTCCCGCGCCGCCAGAATCAGTCCGTCGAGGTAGTCGAGGATTTCGGTCAGGTCTGCCCACTCATCCTTGGAGATGATGCCATCTGCCGTGATGTCGATGAGCTTTTCCTTGACCTGCTCGATGTCACCCTGCCGGAGCTGCTTCAGCAACTTCATGGTCGTACGCTCTACCGAGGCAATTTCAGGGGACGGCATTTCGAGGCTCTTTCCGATAAGGCATTCCGACGAACAATACCACGCCATCAGCTCCGGTGCATTGTAGATGTCTGCCATCAGCACCACCTTATCCACCGGGATGACCTTTGTGTTGCCCAACTCGTAATCTGCAAGGCTCGAGACAGAGATTCCGAGCAGTTCCGCAGCACCTTCACGGCTACCGAGCTTATCGTTGTACTTTGCGGCCTCTTTCCTACACCGGAAGCACTGGTTTTCACAGGCTTTTGCGGCATCGCGTCCCATTTTCTTTGCCCCCTTGATGCGTTATACTTTAGACATCAGCAAACCGCCATGCGTATACTTACCCTTTCGGTAAGTTGTCGTCGAAAAAAATAGCGTTGACCTGATCGCTGGTCAGGTCAAGCGCCTTGGCGACAATGCTCATTTCCTCATTGGAGAACTCGACTTCTCCGCGCTCCTTCTTGGAGTAGGTAACAAGCGATTTGCCGATCAATTCGGCCATGTTCTTCTGGGTCTTTCCCTTCTCGACCCGGATGCCCTTGAGCTTGGAGCTATTCATCTGCTCACCCCCTTTCCGTGTCTTCATTATAGCTTACCAATATGGTATATGTCAATCTTAAAATGATAATTTTGGTAAGTTTTGTTTACTCTTTGACAAGTATGTTATAAACTTGGTAAGTAAGCTACATTGGGAGGTATCACTATGTACAGCAAAGCCATGTTCGCCAAACAGTTCAAAGAACTCATCGACAAGCGCGGCCTCACGCAGCGTACTGTCGCAGAGCGCATCAACACAACGGAGACGACCATCTCACGTTATGTTTCCGGCGATAGAACGCCGAACATCGAGACTGCTGTGGAGCTGGCCTCTGTACTGGGCGTGACGCTGGACGTTCTGGTCGGTGCTGATCTGCCCTCTGCAAGCCGCACACCGCCCGACGTCAACATCTTAGTCGCCTGCTACGAGAAAGCGTCCATCGCAGACCGGCAGGTTTTGTGGTCGTTGCTTGACCGCTACATGACCCCGGAACAGCGGGTCATCATAATGTCCATGCAGCGTGAGGAAAAAGCCGACGTAGGCTAATACGAGTTGACTTTTCGAGGAGATGAAAACCATGACGAAGCAACGTACCGGGGACGAGCTTATCATCTTCGATGATATGCCCATCGGCAAATCCTTGGGGGACTACTGGCGCTGGAACGCATCAGACCTGCTCAACAACACCCTACGAGGCTCCTACTGCGAGTTCATCGTATCGGCCGCGCTGGGCATTGATCTGAGCGGAACCAACGATGACTGGACTCCCTACGACATCTCTTTTCCCTACAACTGGGTATGTAATGGCGAGGCTCGCGATGAAGTGCGCATCGAGGTCAAGAGCTGCGCATATCTTCAGGCATGGCGACAGGGCGATGGCAGGCTGTCCAACATCCAGTTCAGCATCCGTCCGACAAGAGCTTGGGACTCCATCAACGGTTATGCTGAGGAGGTCATGCGGCAGTCCGATGTGTATGTGTTCTGCCTCTATACCGAGACCGTGCGCGAGCGTGCCGACCCGCTGGTGTTGGATGGATGGGACTTCTACATCGTACCGACTCATATTCTGGACGAGCAGTGCGGCCCTCAGAAGACCATCTCGCTTACTATGCTGCAAAAGCTGGATCCATACCTTGCAGACTATGGCAGCATCCGTGATGCCGTTGTTCATTCGCTGGATGTGTACCCCCCTCCCCGACATTTTGCATAATTTCTTTCATTCCTTTTTGTGCATAACAAAAAAGCAGCCCCGCACTACGCACGGAGCTGCTTTTTCTTCAGCTATCATTATCTTCTGGAGGTTTCGCAATGGGCTATGTAACGAAGAAGGCGGCACAACGCTTTGAGGAAAAGAAAGCCGCCATATACGTTCGAGTCTCAACGCAGTATCAGGTTGACCGGGCTAGCCTGCCCGTCCAGCGAGAAGAACTCATCAACTATGCAAAATATGCCCTCGGCATCTCGGACTATGTGATTTTCGAGGATGCAGGCTACTCTGCCAAAAATACCGACCGTCCAGACTATCAGCAGATGATGGCCCGAATGAGGACCGGCGAGTTTTCTCACCTGCTGGTCTGGAAAATCGACCGTATCAGCCGTAACCTTCTGGACTTTTCCGTCATGTACGCCGAGCTGAAAGAGCTTGGCGTGGTCTTCGTGTCGAAGAACGAACAATTCGATACCAGCTCCGCGATGGGCGAAGCCATGCTCAAAATCATTCTGATCTTTGCGGAACTGGAGCGCAAAACGACCTCTGAGCGAGTCAGCGCCGTCTTCGTGTCCCGCGCCAATGATGGTATCTGGAACGGCGGCAAGGTTCCCTACGGGTACTCCTACGACAAAGAGGGCAAGACCTTCTCCATCGCCGAGGACGAGGCCAAAGTCGTCCGTCTGATCTACTCCTTGTACGAGTCCGAAAAATCCATTGTCCGGGTTGCTCGGATTATGAATGAGCGTGGCCTGAAATCCCGCGCTGGAAGCGACTGGAGTCCGACCACCGTCCACACGATTCTTTCCAGTCCATTCTATTCTGGAACGTATCGGTACAATTACCGCAACGAGTCCAACAGAAAGCGTTTCCGCGAAAAGGGCAAGGACGAATGGGTATTGGTCGAGAACCACCACCCGGCCATTGTGTCCCCTGAACGACAGGCTGCTGTCGGTGTCATTCTGGAAAGCAAACGCTACAACAAGAATGCCACCTATCAGCGAAAAAACGTCCACGTCTTCGCCGGGCTGCTCACCTGCGGCTGCTGCGGCTCCACGATGGCTGCAACCACCGATAAAGTCCGGGCAGACGGCTGGAGACCGTCTATGTATATCTGCTCCCGGCGACGCAAATCCGAGGACTGCACCAACAAGTACGTCTCTGATGTGAGCCTCGGTCCCTTTGTGCTGAACTTCTTCGCCAACCTGATAAAGGCATCCAACTCCTTCGGCAGAACGACATCCATCGAGACACTGGAGAAGAAGCTGCTGCGTGGCGAAGCGCTTTCCCGCGTTGACCACATCGAGCGTCCGGGCCTCGAAGAACTATACAACCACCTGCGCAGCGGCTTTGACGAGAAGCGCTTTGAATCTCCTACCATCGCGGCCACGGAGTCCAGTGCAGACTTGAGCGAACGCGATCTGCTGCTCTCCGAGAAACGCCGGCTTGAGCGCGCCCTCAACCGCCTGAAGACCATCTATCTCTACGGAGATGACGAGATGGCAAGCAAAGACTTCAACATCGAGCGTGAGCGCATCACAAAAGCCCTCAGCGAGGTAGACTCCCGCATCAACGAGCTGGACATTGCCAATGCCTTCGACCTGTCGCTTTCCGATGAGGCATTCATGCAGAAGGCCAGCCAGTTCATCCTGACCCAGCAGCTCTTGGACAAGCGCTATGTGAACTATGAGCGTTTCATCCGCAAGATCGACCCCAAAATCGTCAAGGATTTCCTCAACGAAACGGTCTCAAACTTTTGTATAAAAGATGGCCTTACCACCTCAATTTTGCTCAAAAACGGCATTGAACTACGATTTTCGTACAAAACCGCCGAATAAGAAAAAAGTCCAGAAACCCGCATGGCTTCTGGACTTTTTCATTACTTTTTATCTTCCGGGTCGTTCCCGCCTCGTATAAACATCGCATCGCCAAAAGAGAAGAATCTATAACGTTCCTCCACAGCCACCTTATAGGCTGCCATGGTCTTTTCGTAGCCATACAGGGCCGACACCAGCATGATTAGGGTGCTTTCCGGCAGGTGGAAGTTGGTGATCAGGCCGTCGATGCAGTTGAACTTCACGCCTGGATACAGGAAGATAGAAGTGTTGCCGCTGCAGGCGCGGATCTCGCCGTACTTTGCGGCAACGGCTTCCAGCGTGCGGCAGCTGGTAGTGCCCACTGCGATCACACGGTGACCGGCAGCCTTGGTATCGCGGATCACCTGCGCCGTTTTTTCGTCGATGCAGTACCATTCGCTGTGCATTTTGTGATCCGTGATCTCGTCCTCCTGTACAGGGCGGAAGGTGCCCAGACCCACATGCAGAGTCACTTCGGCAATGTTCACGCCTTTGGCGCGGATGGTATCCATCAGTTCCGGGGTGAAGTGCAGGCCAGCCGTGGGCGCTGCGGCGCTGCCAAGCTCCTTGGCATAGACGGTCTGGTACTGGCTCTGATCCTCCAGCTGCTTGGTGATATAGGGCGGCAGAGGCATTTTGCCAAATTCGTCCAGCTTTTCATAAAGGGTCTCGGTATCGTAATAGAATGTAACGTACTTGTTGCCGTCCTCCATGGTCTCGTCCACCACAGCAGTCAGGGAGCCATCGCCAAAGCTCACCTTCGTGCCGGGCTGCATCCGCTTGCCGGGCTTTGCAAGGCATTCCCACTGGTCGCCTTTGACCTGACGCAGCAAAAGCAGCTCACACACAGCACCGGTGGGCTGCTTGACGCCCACAATGCGGGCGGGCAGGACCTTGGAATTGTTTACCACCAGCAGGTCGCCCGGCTCTAAAAATTCCGGCAGATCGTGGAAGATCTTGTGCTGGATGCTGTCGTCTTTCTGGCTCAGCACCATCAGCCGTGCAGAATCTCTGGGGTCAGCCGGCTCCTGTGCAATGAGTTCTTTGGGTAAATCATACCAAAAATCTTTTTTTAACATAGCGTGCAATTTGCCTTTCCGATGATTGACACGGACACCGTATCAATGATATCATAAAATCTGTATAAACAGTATCTATTATATTGCATCGCTGTCCGGTTTGCAAGCCGTGAATCTATGTAATAGAAATATTTATTGAGTTCGCTTTCACGAAAGGAAAGGTGCTGGAAATGGAAAAACAGTATAAAGTGGGTATCGTAGGTGCGACTGGTATGGTCGGTCAGCGTTTTGTGACGCTGCTGGAAAATCACCCCTGGTTCAAGCTGACCGTTCTGGCTGCATCCGGCCGCAGCGCCGGCAAGACCTATGAGGAAGCTGTCGGTCCCCGCTGGGCCATGACTGTCCCCATGCCGGAAAGTGTCAAGAAGATGGTAGTTTTGGATGCATCCAAGGTGGAAGAGGTTGCTTCTCAGGTGGATTTTATCTTCTGTGCAGTCAACATGCCCAAGGATGAGATCAAGGCTCTGGAAGAGGCCTATGCAAAGGCTGAGTGCCCGGTGGTGTCCAACAACAGTGCGAACCGCTTTACCCCGGATGTGCCCATGGTGGTGCCCGAGATCAACGCCGACCACATCGAGATCATCCCCGCACAGCGCAAGCGTCTGGGCACCAAGCGCGGCTTTATTGCCGTCAAGTCCAACTGCAGCCTGCAGAGCTATGTTCCCGCCCTGCACCCGTTGATGAAGGATTTTGGTGTCAGCAAGGCTCTGGTGTGCACCTATCAGGCCATTTCCGGTGCAGGTAAGACCTTTGACCGTATGCCCGAGATCGTGGACAACGTGATCCCCTACATCGGCGGCGAGGAAGAAAAGAGCGAGCGCGAGCCGCTCAAGCTGTGGGGCCACATTGAGGGCGACCATATCGTGAACGCCGAAAAGCCGGTAATCACCGCACAGTGCTTCCGCGTGCCTGTCTCCGACGGCCACACCGCTGCCGTGTTTGTAAGCTTTGAGAAGAAGCCCACCAAGGAGCAGATTTTGGAGGCATGGGCAAACTTCCGCGGCCCTGCACAGGAGCTTGACCTGCCCAGCGCACCCAAGCAGTTCCTGCATTACTTCACCGAGCCGGATCGTCCGCAGCCCAAGCTGGACCGCAACACCGAGAACGGCATGGCTGTGTGCATCGGCCGCCTGCGCGAGGACACCCTGTTTGATTACAAGTTTGCCTGCATGAGCCACAACACCCTGCGCGGTGCTGCAGGCGGCGGCGTTCTGCTGGCAGAGCTGCTGGCCGCAAAGGGCTATTTCGACTAAGTATATTTTGCGCAAAAGCGCATACAAAGGAGTTTTTAGGCTATGAAGAATCCTGTCTTTACCGGCGCGGGTGTTGCCATTATCACCCCGATGTACGAGGACGGAAGCATCAACTTTGACGAGCTGGGCCGCATTATTGAGGATCAGATCGCGCACCATACCGATGCCATCATCATCTGCGGCACCACCGGCGAGTGCTCTACTATGACCGATGAGGAGCAGCTTGCCGCCATCAAGTATACGGTGGATGTTGTCAACCACCGCGTGCCCGTCATTGCCGGTGCCGGCTCCAACGATACCGACCACGGCTGCGCACTGGCCGCAAAGTCTGCCGAATGCGGCGCAGACGCTCTGCTGATGGTGACTCCCTATTACAACAAGACCACGCAGGCTGGTCTTGTTGCTCACTTTACCGCCATGGCTGAGGCCGGAGGCATCCCGGTGATCATGTACAACGTGCCTTCCCGCACCGGCCTGAACATTGCCCCGGAGACTGCTCTGGAACTGAGCAAGCATCCTCTGATCAACGGCATCAAGGAAGCTTCCGGCAACATCTCTCAGGTAGCCAAGATTGCACAGCTGTGCGGCGACGAGCTGAACATTTATTCCGGCAACGACGATCAGGTGGTTCCCCTGCTGGCTCTGGGCGGCAAGGGCGTGATCAGCGTCGTGTCCAATGTCAAGCCGGAGCTGGTGCACAACTGCTGCAAGGCATTCTTTGACGGCGATACCGCAAAGGCCCGTGAGCTGCAGCTGGAAATGCTGCCGCTGGCAGATGCTTTGTTCTGTGAAGTGAACCCCATTCCGGTGAAGTACGCCATGAATGTGCTGGGCTGGGAAGCTGGCGAGTGCCGTCTGCCTCTGGTAGAGCCGAGCGAGGCACACAAGGAGTATATTGAAAAGGCTCTGCGTGCAGAGGGTCTTATTACAGAATAAGTTTTTGGCTGCAAAATGCCCGGCGGAGCGCTCTGTCCGGGCATTTTGCGATATGCCGATATGTAAAACGGGCAGGAAAGGATAAAAATTATGACGGATATTGTGATTCAGGGCATCGGCGGCCGCATGGGCCATGTGCTGTGTGATATGATCGCACAGCGCGAGGACTGCCGCGTGATTGCAGGCATCGACATAAAGGATGGCGAACAGAACGGCATCCCTGTGTATGACAGCCTGGAAAAGCTGGACGGCAAGGGCGATGTGATCATCGATTTCAGCTCTCCGGCCGCTGTGGAAAAGGCTCTGCCCTACTGTGAAGCTCACAAGCTGCCCATCGTGGTGTGCACCACCGGCCTTTCGGAAGAGCTGCAGCTCAAGGTGGTGCAGCTATCCCGCACGGTGCCGGTGTTCAAGAGCGCTAATATGTCCATGGGAATCAATGTGCTGTCGGAGCTGTGCAAGCGCGCTTCGGCTATTCTGGGTGTGAACTACGATATTGAGATCGTGGAGCAGCACCACCACAACAAGCTGGATGCACCCAGCGGCACCGCTCTGATGCTGGCCGATGCCATCAATGAGCAAAACAATGGCGAATATCATTATGTTTACGACCGTTCTTCTGTCCGCCAGAAGCGCGACCCGAAGGAAATTGGTATCAGTTCCGTGCGCGGCGGCAGCATCGTGGGTGATCACGAAGTGCTGTTCTGCGGCCCGGACGAGGTGATCACTCTCAAGCACACCGCTTATTCCCGCAATATTTTTGCAAACGGCGCTGTGAATGCAGCAGTTTACCTTGCAAAAAAGGAGCCGGGCCTGTACAATATGGGTGATATGATCGCTGCACTTTAAAAAGCCTGATTGCTCTGCTTTTGGCAGAAACATGGTGGAAGGATGTGGACGCGGATGAGCAAACAATCCCCGCAACAGCACCGGCGCAGACCGACTGCAAAACGCCGCGCCAGAAGGCAGGCTTTCTGGACAGCCGGAGCGATGCTGATCGTATTTCTGTTCTGCCTGCCTTTGCTGCCAAAGTTCTTTCTGCAGGAAAGCATACTGACGGCAGAACCGGTGAGCACGGAAAGCTCTTCTGCAGGTTTTACCACTGTATCACAACCGGAAGAAGCAGAGCCTACGCCAGAGCGGGAACCGCAGCCGCTGGTTCAGACTGTCTGCTTTTCTGCAACAGGAGATAATCTGATCCATGCTCCCATTTATAAGCAGGCGCAGCGCCGCGCTTCCGGGGAGGAAGCTTACAGTTTCGATTACTGTTACGAACATATTGCGCCTTTTTATGCACAGCATGATGTGAACTGGATCAATCAGGAAACGCTCTGCACGGATGAATTGGAGCCATCCACCTACCCATGCTTTTCTACGCCGGGCGATTGCGCCCGTGCGCTTTATCGGGCGGGTGTGCGGGTGTTCAGCCTGTCCAATAACCACACCTACGATAAAGGCGCTTCCGGCATTGCCGCTACCCTGCGCTTCTGGGGCAGTATGCCGGAGGATGTAGTGACCACCGGTTTGTGGAAGGGCAAAGAGGACTACGGTCATATCCCGCTGCAGACTGTCAATGGTGTAACGATCGCATATCTTTCCTATACAGAGCATACCAATGGCATCCCGCAGAATAGCTCCATGCAGGCCAATGTGATCTATACCAGCCAGACCGATGTGATCGAGCAGCAAGTAAAAGCGGCACGTCAGCTTGCAGATTTTGTGGTGGTGGGTGTGCACTGGGGTGTAGAAAACAGACATACCATCGCAGATCCGCAGCGAACTCTGGCGCAAAACCTTGCAGACTGGGGTGCAGACTTGATCATTGGCACCCACCCGCATGTGCTGCAAAATGCACAGTGGCTGACTGCAGCAGATGGCAGGCAGGTGTTCACGGCCTATTCTCTGGGCAATTTTATCAGCACGCAGGAAAAGCCCGATCAGCTGGTCGGCGCAATTTTATCAGTTCAGCTTGAAAAAACGACCGAACCGGACGGCACTGTCCGTTGCAACGTGCTCTCTCCCAGACTTCTGCCGACAGTGACCCACTATGATGCAGGCAAATCCAATGTGCGTACCTACCTGTTCCGCGATTATACCGAAGCCCTTACAAAGGCCCACGGAGTACGGCAGGCGTATCCGGATTTCAGCCTGGAAATGATTCAGTCCATTGCCCGGGAAAATATCGACCCGGAGCTTTTGCAGCTTACCTGAATAAATTTTGTATCGTTGAAGCCCGCCTTTCGGGCAGAATGGAGGATCTTTATGTACGGAGTATCGAAGATCAATATTGAGCCGAGCCTCATGATGATCAGTGTGCAGGATGTAGCGTTCAAGGGCAACAGTCTGGCACGTTACCTGCAGATCTTTGCAGATAACGGTGTGGTCGTAGATATGATCAGCCAGAGTGCACCCCATGGCACCACCATTGATTTCAGCTTTACCGCTTCCAGCAGTGATCTTCCGCTGGTGATGAAGGCTATTTCCGTTGCAAATCTGGACAAGGATGCCAAGGCTTCCCCGCTGATCAGCGTGGGTTATTCCAAGCTGAACCTGTTTGGTGAAGAAATGGTCACCAGCTGCGGCGTAGCTGCCCGTGCACTGAATTCTCTGGCAATGGCCGGCATTGAAGTACTACTTATCACCACCAGCGATCTGGATATTTCCCTGCTGGTCCACGCAGAGAATGAGGATGCAGCTTACGAAGCATTGAAGAAGGCTTACGAGCTGTAAATTCTGCAAGCAAGCGAGCAATCCTCCATCAAGTGAAAAAATGCCGGTGCACTCCAAAACAGAGTACACCGGCATTTTCATGTTCAATATTTTTACAGAGTGACCTTGTGGTAGATCTTCTTGCCCTTCTTAATCACAATACCCTTTGCCAGCTGCTCAGCAGTGAAGCCAACGGTGGGAGCGGCTACCTTCTCGCCATCCACCAGAACACCGCCCTGCACGACCAGACGGCGTGCCTCGCCGTTGGATGCTGCCAGACCAGCCTTGACCATCAGGGTCAGGATACCGATGGAGCCATCGGTCAGGTCGGCCTCGGTCAGCTGAGTAGAAGGCATGTGCTCGGTATCCATTGCGCTGCCGCTGAACAGTGCGCGGGCAGCATTCTGGGCCTTTTCGGCCTCTTCTTTGCCATGGACCATGCTGGTCAGCTCGTAAGCCAGAATTTCCTTAGCTTCGTTCAGGCGCTGATCCTTCCATGTGCTCATCTCGTCGATCTGCTCCAGCGGCAGGAAGGTGAGCATACGGATGCACTTCATCACATCGGCATCGCCCACATTGCGCCAGTACTGGTAAAACTCGAAGGGACTGGTCTTGTTGGGGTCCAGCCAGACGGCATTGCCGGCGGTCTTGCCCATCTTCTTGCCCTGAGAGTCGGTCAGCAGGGTGATGGTCATAGCATAAGCGTCCTTGCCCAGCTTGCGGCGGATCAGCTCGGTGCCGCCCAGCATGTTGCTCCACTGGTCGTCGCCGCCGAACTGCATGTTGCAGCCGTAGTGCTGGAACATGTAGTAGAAGTCGTAGCTCTGCATGATCATGTAGTTGAACTCGAGGAAGGACAGGCCCTTCTCCATGCGCTGCTCGTAGCACTTGGCGCGCAGCATGTTGTTCACGGAGAAGCAGGCACCCACATCACGCAGCAGTTCCACGTAGTTCAGGTTCAGCAGCCAGTCTGCATTGTTCAGCATCAGTGCCTTACCCTCAGAGAAGTCGATGAACTTTTCCATCTGCTTTTTGAAGCATGCGGCATTGTGGGCGATATCCTCTTTGGTCAGCATCTTGCGCATGTCGGTACGGCCGGAGGGGTCGCCGATCATGGTAGTGCCGCCGCCGATCAGGGCAATAGGCTTGTTGCCTGCCATCTGCAGGCGCTTCATCAGGGTCAGGGCCATAAAGTGGCCTGCGGTCAAGCTGTCGGCAGTGCAGTCAAAGCCGATATAAAAGGTTGCCTTGCCATTGTTGATCAGGTCGATGATCTCTTCATCGGTGATCTGGGCCACCAGGCCACGGGCCTTGAGTTCTTCGTACAGAGTCATGATTTTTTCCTCCTGTTTGTGGGCAGAGGGAAAAATAAAACACCCCCTGCCAAAAATGAATTTGGCAGAGGGCGAGAAAATTCGCGGTACCACCTCTGTTTGCCGCTTCCTCACAGAAACGACCTCACGAGTGCACACCCCAGAGTAGAGAGACACTCCTGCGTTTGTAACGCTCGCACGCGGCACAGCCTATTAACCTGAACGGCATTCAGCCTGCAGCTCCGGGAGGTATTTCCCCTGCTGCTCTGCGGCCCCTTACACCAACCGGGGTTTCTCTGGGCAGAACACTTCAAGGTACTTGTTCCCTTCATCGCCATTAACAAGAACTACTTTATCACAATGCTTCGGGCTTGTCAACCCCCTTATCTGCAGCGGTTTATTTTGGCTTATTTTGCGCCAAGACCCAGCATTTCGCGGGCATTGGCACGCGAAAGCTCGGTAACGTGGTCGCCGGAGATCAGCCGGGCCAGTGCTTCCACCCTGCCCTCCTCATCCAGCGGATGGATCTCGGTATAGGTGCGGTCATTGGCTACATTTTTCTGAATCAGCAGATGGCAGTCGGCCAGTGCAGCGATCTGGGCTGTATGGGTGATGCACAAGATCTGGTGGCCCTGTGCGCTCTGGCGCAGTACCTCACCGATACGCCCGGCGGCTTTGCCAGAAACACCGCTGTCGATCTCATCATAGATCACGGTAGGCACGGCATCCTTATCGGCCATTGCATTTTTGATGGCCAGCGTGATGCGGCTCAGCTCGCCGCCGGAAGCAATTTTTGCAAGGGGTTTGGGCGCCTCACCGGGGTTTGTGGAAATGTAGAACTCGATGCTGTCCTGCCCATGGCTTGCCAGCGGGCCGCGGGTATGGCGCAGTGTCATGCGCACGCCCGGCATGTTCAGAAAATCCAGCGTGCCGGAAATACGCTTGTTCAGCTCTTCAAACGCGCGCAGGCGCGTCTGGGTCAGTGCTTCTGCCTTTTCACGGGCCAGCGCATAAAGGCGGAGCTTTTCTGCCTGCAGGTGGTCATGCCGCTCCTGTGAGGACTGGATGCGCTCCAGTTCTTCCCTTGCATTCTGTCCAAAAGCGATCACGTCTTCTACCGTATCACCATATTTGCGCTTGAGCTTGTAGATCAGATCCAGACGCTGCTCAATCTCGTCCAGCTCCGCATCGTTGGTATCATAGGAATCCAGCCGACCGATCAGATCTGCGGCAACATCCTTTGCATTGTAATACAGATCCAGCAGCTGACTGGATGCACCGGCAAGTGCATCATCCAGCTGCGCGGCAGCATCCACTGCATTGGATGCCTCGCCCAGCAGATCGACTGCGCCGGAGGCCTCGTCATCGCCCGAAAGCAATGCATAGCTCTGTGCGATCTTATCCCGGATGGCAGATGCATTGGCAAGGATCTTGCGGCGGCTTTCCAGCGTCTGTTCCTCTCCGGCGGTCAGTTCGGCATCCTCGATCTCCTGCACCTGATAGCTCAACAGATCGATCCGGCGCTGCTTTTCGGCTTCGTCGGTGATCATGACATCCAGCTCCCGCTTGATGCGCACAAGCTCCCGGTACAGGACATAATAGTCCTGAAACTCCGCGCTGTTCTGCGCATAATCATCCAGAATGCCCAGATGTCTTGCCGGGTTCAGAAGGCCCACAGAGTCGTGCTGACCGTTGATATTGATAAGTCCTCCGCACAGCTCCCGCAGAACCGCAGCCGTTGCAGGCATTCCGTTGATGCGGCAGGTGCTTTTGCCCTCGGCTGTGATCTCGCGGCTGAGCATCAGTGCATCCGAGCGCTCGTAGCCCGCCTTCTCAAGGCTGTCCAGCACCGTACCGGGCACCTCCTCAAAGGCTGCACGGATCACCGCCTTGGAGGCCCCTGTGCGCACAAGATCCTTTGAAGTGCGGTTTCCCAGGATCGCATTGATGGAATCGATCAGGATCGACTTGCCGGCACCAGTCTCACCGGTAAGAACATTCAGTCCCGGCTTGAAATGTACTTCAGCCTTCTGGATCACAGCAACATTTTCAATTTGCAGGCTGCTCAGCATATCTTTTCTCCCGCGTTATTTTTATCCAATGTGTCTCGTCAGTTCCGAGCAGATCGTTTTTGCATCACGCTCCGACCGTGCAACGATCAGGAACGTGTCGTCGCCCGAAAGCGTGCCGACCACACTTTTCCACTGCAATGCGTCAAAAACCTCGCATGCGGCGTTGGCCATGCCGGAATAGCACTTTACCAGCACAACATGTCCGGCGTAATCCACCCCCAGCACGGATTCATGAAAGATCGTTTCAAACCTTCCCTGCGTTTTGGGGTTGAAGCTTTCGTTCCGGCTGGAGACATAGCGATACCCCTCTGCCGTGGCAGCTTTTACCAAACACAGCTCCCGGATATCGCGGGAAACGGTGGCTTGTGTTACCTCGAATCCCTCTTTGGAAAGGTGATCCAGCAGAACTTCCTGCCGGCTGATCGGGTGCTCCTGCACAAGCCGGAGAATCGCCTGCTGACGTTCTCCCTTGCTTTTTACATCTTCTTTACGGCTGCGCGCCATCGTAAACTCGCCTCCCCTTTATCGTCTGCTGCGAAGCTTCTGGTCAATGGCCTGGAACTGATCTGCTTTTCCGAAGGTGATCAGCTTTACCACCTGATCGGAGAGTCTTACTTCAGCCGTTGCGCCGGCCTTGAGCGGACAGCCAGCTCTGCCATCGCAGCTGATAAACACTTCATCATCGGCCACCTGTCCCACACAGATATTCAGCTTGCGCTCCTGCGCAAACACCATGGCCGGGCTGGCCAGACTGTGCGGGCAGATAGGCGTTACAACAACGCCCTTCGTCTGGGAATCCAGGATCGGCCCGCCCGCCGCCAGCGAATACGCTGTGGAGCCGGTGGGCGTTGCAACGATCACACCGTCCCCACGGTAGTGCTCTACTAAAATATCATCGCAGTAAATGCTGAAATCGATCGCCTGCTGCAGGCGGCCCTTTGTGACCACCACGTCATTCAGGGCGTGGCCCTCCCAGCCATCGTGGCCAAGAACGCGGACATACAGCAGCATCCGGTTGTCTACGCTGAACTCTCCCCGTGCAACAGCGGAGAGCTT
Source organism: Faecalibacterium sp. OF03-6AC (assembly GCF_003478175.1). Lineage (NCBI taxonomy): Bacteria > Bacillati > Bacillota > Clostridia > Eubacteriales > Oscillospiraceae > Faecalibacterium > Faecalibacterium sp. OF03-6AC. The sequence continues at coordinate 201,028 of NZ_QUEN01000003.1, forward strand.
GGCTTCCATCTCGCTGACTTCGCAGGTAGCCAGAAAACCACAGCGTCCCAGATTGATGCCCAAGATCGGCTTTGCGTACCGGAGCGAAAGATTTGCCTCATGCAGAATGGTGCCGTCGCCGCCAATGGTCAGGATCACATCTGCCTGCTCAAGGCATTCCTCCAGCGGCAGATAAAACACTCCGGCTGTGCTGCAGCTTCTGCGTGGCTGTTCACACATCAGAACAGCTGCACCATGGTTCATTAGGATCTGCGCTGCACGCAGTGCGATCTCGTTGGCAGAGGTCTTGCCGGGATTTGGCGAAATATAGATCGTCATGCTGGAAGCTCCTTTTTCTGGACTGATGGCAGAGCCGCTCAGCGGTCCAGCGTGCTGTGGCTTGCCGCCACCACCTGCTCTGCAACGCTGTCGTCCAGCACGGAAGGTTCACCGCTCTTCTGCACGAACATCAGGTATTCAATGTTGCCCTCGGGTCCCTTTACCGGGCTGAAATCCAATCCGCGTACAGCAAAACCGTTTGCAGCAGCATAGCCCATGGCATTGTGCAGCACTTCACGGTGGGTAGCAGGGTCGCGCACCACACCGTTCTTGCCAACCTTTTCGCGTCCGGCTTCAAACTGCGGCTTGACCAGACAAACGCCCATGGCATCCGGCGTTGTGATTGCCTGTGCCACCGGGAAAATATGGTGCAGCGAGATAAACGAGACATCCACACTGAAAAACTCGATCTGCTCGGCAAGATCCTCCGGCTTGACATTGCGGATGTTCGTGCGCTCCATGTTCACTACGCGCTCGTCTGTACGCAGGCTCCATGCAAGCTGTCCATAGCCGACATCCACCGCATAGACCTTGACGGCACCGTTCTGCAGCATGCAATCCGTAAAGCCGCCGGTAGATGCGCCGATGTCCATGCAGATCTTGCCATTGGGTGTAAGTGGGAAACACTTCATAGCTTTTTCCAGCTTCAGGCCGCCGCGGCTGACATAGCCAATGTCGTGCCCGCGCACTTCCACCTTGGCATCTTCCTTGATCATCTCTCCAGCCTTGTCCACCTTTTGCTCATTGACAAAAACGATGCCGGACATGATCAGCGCCTTTGCGCGCTCACGGCTCTGTGTCAGACCATGCTGAACAAGATATTGGTCCAATCGAATCTTCAAAGTAAATTTTCTCCTTTCGTCACGGCCATCTGCACGGCCTGTACAAGATGCGCTGCATCCAGACCGGTTGCCTGTTTGATCTGTGCCACACTGGCATGCGGAAGACACGCGTTCCGCACTGCACAATGGATAAAGCGCCCATTCCATCCGTTTTGCTGCAAAGCATATTCCAGATGTTCACCAATGCTTCCGTTTGCAATGCATTCTTCCGCGAACAGGATTATTTTATATTTCGACAGATCAGCGATCATTTTGTCTGTAAAGGGATATAGCTTTACAGTCTTTATCACATCACACGCAATACTTTTCTGCTGTAATTCACGTTCTGCCTGCAAAAGGTCGGCCAGTTCGTCGGCGTAACTCACCAGAACGATTGTTGCATCATCTGCCTTGCGCAGGAAATCATAATCTTCGCCGGTGCAGCCAAATTCCGCCAGAGCTGCATCCTGCCCACCGCGGGGATAACGAATTGCCCGTGGGCCATGGAAGCGGTCACTCAACAGCTGCTGCAGCCAGTAATTCAGTTCCTGATAATTGGAAGGCGCATACAGCGGCATTCCAAGCTGGCTCAGGAAAGCGGGATCGTAAATGCCCTGATGCGTTTCGCCATCCGCTGGGACAAAACCGGCGCGGTCGATGGCAAAAACTACATTCTCCCGCAGCAGATTTACGTCGTGGATGATCTGATCATAGGAACGCTGCAGGAAGGTGGAATAAATGCATACCACCGGCAGCATGCCCTGACTTGCAAGCCCGGCAGCAAAGGTCACAGCGTGCTGCTCTGCCATACCGACATCAAAAAAACGCTCCGGGTGGCTGTGCGCAAAAAACTGCAGGCCGGTGCCATACTTCATTGCTGCAGTGATGGCGCAGATATTCGGGTTCCGGTCGCCTTCCGTCACAAGAGCATTGCCAAATACCGTCGAGAACGATTCCTTTGGTGCCACCTCCGGGTCGGGCATTCCATCCAGATCAAATGCCGACACGCCGTGATAGTTGCCGGGGTTTACCTCGGCCGGCTGATAGCCCTTGCCCTTTTTTGTGATCACGTGCAGAAAATGTGGCCCTTGCCGGTTGCGGATGGTGCGCAGTGTGCGTTCCAGCTCTTCCACGTTGTGGCCATCCACCGGCCCGATGTACTGGAAGCCCATATCCTCGAACATGGTAGAGTGGTACATTGCCCGACGCAAAAGCGTCTTGCACTCGGTGATGTTTTTTTTCAGTGGAGCGCCCACCAGCGGTACTCTATCCAAAAAGCTGCGCACATTATCCTTGGCATCAAAATAGGCCGTGGTCGTGCGCAAATGAGTCAGATAGCGGGCAAGTGCACCGACATTTTTAGAAATGGACATCTTGTTGTCGTTCAGGATCACAAGAAGGTTGTCCAGCTGTTCAATGTTGTTCATTCCCTCGTAGACCATGCCGCCGGTAAAGGCACCATCGCCGATCACCGCGACCACAAGCCCTGCTTCATGATGCAGCTTTTTGGCCCACGCCATGCCGATCGCAAGCGAAAGCGCCGTGTTTCCGTGCCCGGCAATGAATGCATCGTGTTCGCTCTCGTTCGGGTTCGGGAAACCGGAGATCCCGTCGAGCTGGCGCAGCTTATCAAACTGTCCGCGCCGACCCGTAAGGATCTTGTGTGTGTAGCACTGGTGACCGACATCAAACACGATTTTGTCCTGTGGTGTATCCAGAACACGGTGCAGCGCAACGGTAAGCTCTACCACGCCAAGGTTTGAGGCAAGGTGGCCGCCCGTCTTGGAAATATTCTCCAGCAGAAACTGGCGGATCTCCGCGCACAGCTGTTTCACCTGCTGTTCATTCAGTTGCTTTAAATCCTTGGGCTGATTGATGCTGTCCAGCAGCAATGCTCCCATAAATCACACGTCCTTCAAATGAAGATTTTCTGTTTCTGCAGTGCGTTCCTGCGTGAAAAAAGAATGTCTCAAGCCAGCGGATACAGGAAGCCGACGGCTGCGCCGACCAGTACGCCTGCCACGACCTGCAGCGGCGTATGGCCGACCATCTCCTTCAGATGCATGTTCTGCAGGAAAGGAGCATTCTTCTCGCTCACTTCGATCCACTGATCGATCATCTGGTTCAGGACCTTGGCCTGCTCGCCAGTCTCATGCCGCACGCCCATGGCATCGTGCATGGTAATGATTGCCACCACGCTTGCCACTGCAAAAATGGCAGAGTCAACACCCACACAGCGTCCGGTTGCAATGACCATGGCACAGACCGTTGCGCTGTGGGCACTGGGCATACCGCCATCACCCCACATGCGTTCCAACTGGAACTTGCCCAGTAGGATAAAATTGATGATGGTTTTAAGCACCTGCGCCACAAACCAGCCGAGCAGTGAAACCGTAAGGATCTGATTGAAAGACAGGATGTTTTGAATAAGCTGCATAATCTTTTTCCTTTATTCTGTATGGATTATTTTTAGTTTTTACGCACAAGAAGCTGCTGCGCAAGCTGTTCCAGAAACGCAGCTTTTTCGCCAAAATTCCGGTGCAGTTCCGTGCAGGTCTTCTGATTCAGGTCATGTGCAAGCTTCATGGCACCTTCCGCACCATAAAGGGTCACAAAGGTAGTTTTTCCATTTTCGCTGTCGCTGCCAATGGGCTTGCCCAGCTGTTCCGGTGTGCTGGTAACATCCAGCACATCGTCCACGATCTGAAAAACAAGACCCAGACCATAAGCATACTGTTCCAGCGCTCTGCACTGTGCTTCATCCGCTTTGGCCGCAGCCGCACCCATCTGGATGGCTGCATTGATCAGCGCACCCGTTTTATTGCGATGGATCAGCCGAAGCTGGTTTTCTGTTGCGGCCAACGCTTCGTATTTCAGATCCAGTTCCTGCCCATAGACCATGCCGCGGCTGCCAGCGCCTGCACCCAGTGCCCGCGCTGCCTGTACACAGACAGACGCATCTGCCGGGGCATTGGCGACTGTCTCAAATGCTTCTGTCAGCAGCACATCACCGGCCAGCATGGCAGTTGCTTCGCTAAATGCCTTGTGGCAGGAAGGACGGCCGCGGCGCAGATCATCATTGTCCATGCAGGGCAGGTCATCGTGAATGAGCGAATAGCAGTGCAGCATTTCTACAGCAGCTGCAAAATGCTGTGCCGCCTGCATACTGCCGCCCAGCATATCGCAGACGCTGAGAACAAGAACTGCACGGATCCGTTTGCCGCCGCCCATCAGGCTGTAGCGTGCCGCACGGCACACCTCGGATTCTTCCGGCAGAAAACGGCCGCAGGCCTTTTCCAGCGCGGCCATTGCCTGCGCCAAATAATTCTGATACTGCTCCTGATAGTCCATTAGCTTTCCTCCTGCACTGTGCCCGCAAGCTTTGCGTCGATCTCGTCGATCTGCAGCGATGTTTTTTCCAGTGCAGCATGGCAGTACTCCATCAGAGAAGCGGCCTCTGCATACAGTTTGACCGAATCTGCAAGGGTCGTATCCTCACTCTGCATCTGTGCAAGGAGCGTATTCAGCCGTTCCATGCCTTCCTCAAAACTTTTGGGTGCTCTCATTGATCTCCTCCACCGCTTCCACCCTGCACTTTGCACGGCGGGAAGCGCTGCGAACATAGATTGTTTTTTCCGGCTGCAGATCATCTGCATTTAAAATAGTGCCGTTGGCTGCTGTGACCATCGTGTAGCCGCGCGCCAGCACCTTGTATGGATCCAGCGATCCTGTAAGTGCTGCCGCATGACCCAGCTGCAATTCTGCAGAATGCAGGCGTTTCTGCATCTGCTGACGGATGGCATCCTGCACCTGCTGCAGCTGCCCCTGACTTTTTTGCCAGTTTCGGTGTGCAAGGCCCTGCTCCAACACAAAGTTGTATTGTTCCAGACCATTATAGCATAAATCAAAACGTTTTTGCATATTTTTGCGAATATTTTGCTGCAAATCCAGCAATATCCGCTCCTGCTCTGCCCGATCCGGTACAGCCAGCTCTGCTGCAGCCGAAGGTGTGGGGGCACGGCAGTCTGCCACAAAGTCCAGAATGGTATAGTCGATCTCGTGGCCGATTGCGCTGATCAGTGGTTTTTTGCAGCGGTATGCAGCCCGGGCGATCATCTCTGCGTTAAAGACCCACAGGTCTTCCCGGCTGCCGCCTCCGCGTGCAACGATGATCTCGTCCACCTCTTTGCACTGATCCAGCTTTTTGATGGCATCGGCCACCTGCTGCGCGGCTTCAAACCCCTGCACTGTCACCGGACACAGCAGCAGCCGTACCGATGGCCAGCGCCGTGTGAGCACATTGCGGATGTCCTGCAGGGCAGCTCCCGTCTTGCTGGTAACAACACCGATGCATTTAGGAAATTCCGGCAGCGGCTTTTTGTGCTCCGGTGCAAACAGGCCCTCCTGCTCCAGTTTTGCCTTGAGCTGTTCCAACGCCAGCTGTGCGGCACCAATGCCATCTGGAAACATATCGTTCACGTACAGCTGAAATGCGCCGTCGCGCTCATAAAGGGTAGCGCGGCAGCGCACGACTACACGCATTCCCTCTTCCGGGCGGAAAGCAAGGCGGCATGCATCAGTGCGGAACATTACCGCTTTGACGCTGCAGACATCATCCCGCAGAGAAAAATAGCAGTGCCCGCTGCGCGCATTCTGTACAAAATTTGCGATCTCGCCGCGCAGGGCAAGGTCAAACAAAGCATCGTTGGCATCCAGCAGCGTTTTTACATAACGGTTGAGTGCTGAAACGGTAATCACTTCAGCCATAATCCGGCCTCCCGCGCTGCCAGGATCGAAACACCGATGGCATTATCGCTGGAATACTGTCCCGGCACAAAGTAGACCTGCGGCAGACGTTTCTGCACCCATGCACGGATGATATCGCTGCTCATCACTCCGCCAGCACATACCACCGGCAGGCCGGGGTATTCCTTCTGTGCAGCTTTGGTCATTTTTACCACTGTATCCGCCACACAGAGCAGGCAGTACTTGCACACATATTCCGGCGTTTTGCCTGCGGCAAGCAGGGCATTGCACTGGTTTTCCAGCCCGGAAAGGCTGCATTGCATCCCCTTCACGCTGGATTTTGGCTTGATCTCCTCAGTGCACTGTGCAGCCAGACGGGAAACCTCGGCACCCGCCGGGAAGCCAAAGCCAAGCCTGACCCCCACACGGTCCACAGCCTGTCCGGCATAAAGGTCTGTGCTGGTGCCAAGCGTTGTGATCCGGCGCACCTGATCGCAGAGCAGCAGGTCCGTGGTGCCGCCGGAAATATGGAACAGCAGAACTTTTTCAGCAAACAGCTGTTCCCCCTTAGCTGCAAACAGCGCTGCGGCAGCGTGACCCTGCTGATGGGTCGTCAGCACAAGTGGGATCCCTTTTGCATGTGCAAAGGCCGTTGCAGCATTGACACCTGCAAGAAAGCAAGGCATATAGCTGCCTTCTACCGGGCGGGGCTTTTGCGATACGCCCACAGCATCGATCTGCGTCAGATCAAATTCCTGCGCCAGTTCCTGCATCATCTCCGGCAGCGCGACCGTATGATGAAACAGTGCATCGCTTTGCCGCAGGCCCAGCTGGCCCGCTTTTACCGGCAAAAAGCGCTTCTTTGCGCAAACAACCTCTCCAGCTGTATCAAACACTGCCAGAGAGGTTGCATAGTTGCTTGTATCAATGCCAAGCGTATAACGGCTCACTGTTCGGCCTGCTCCGCATCCAGACCGTGATCCCGGGCCACTGCGCCAAGCAGACCGTTCACGAACTGGTAATCTTCGTCCGCACCATACTTTTTCGTCAGTTCCACCGCCTCGTTGATGGCAACACCGGGCTTATTCTCGCCGCCAAACAGCATCTCGGCAACTGCCAGACGCAGGATGGTCAGGCTGACACGAGGCAGGCGCTCCATGGTCCAGTTGCGCAGATGTGCACGGATCTCGTCATCCACCTCGGCAGAATGATCGTAGTATGCGTTCAGCAGATGCTTGCTGAAACCATCCACAGGGTGTTCTTCATCGTTTTCTTCGTGGTTGGTAATGGCCTCTGCCAGCGGGATATCACCAAAGGTCTGCGAAAATGCCAGCAAAAATGCATTCTCGCGTGCTTCTCTACGGGGCAAAATATTTTCCATAATGTTCCTCTCGCAGCACGAAGCCTCTCCGGCCAGAGCACAGAGAGGATCGGCTTCCAATTCTGAATTTTATTTTACTGCTCTGCTGCAGCGGTTTGTGCAAGGCCGGCGATCACCAGATTGACGCGGCTCACAGTGACATTGGTCATGTTCTGTACGGCGTTCTTCACGTTTTCCTGCACCTTTTCGGCCACAGCAGGAATGCGTGCACCAAAGCTCATCATCAGGTTCAGAGTGATGTTTGCGGTACCATCCCGCATTTCCACCACGACCGGAGACTGGATGCTGGATGCTTCCAGCAGATCCTTGAGCTTTTTATTTTGTCCGCCGCAGGAAACCTCGGCAACGCCGTCAATTTCCAATGCTGCGCAGCGTGCGATCTTACCGATGACTTCGGTGGAGATCTGAAGGCTGCCGCCCTGAAGATCTGTATTCTGAAAATCCATTGTGTTGTCCTCCATTCAAAAGCGGGCACAGCCTGCTTTTTCTTGTTTGAAATGGTCCTGCCTGAAACGATCAATGCCATACGCAGGACAACATCATTCTTTATTGATAGAGTTATTATACCATCAAAGCGGGTGCGATTTCAATACTTGTTTCGGAAAACTCTGCCGCACCTTCTTATTTGACCTCCACCACCGTGATGTTCTGGGCAGTCACAGTGCTTTTGTTCAGCACCACATCCCGGATCTGTGCCACCTGTGCCGCTGTGAGCGGTTCACCGGAGGTCATCACGGTAAGGTCTGCCCGGCCGGACTGCAAAAAGCACAGGCAATCGGCAAAACCTTTGGCTTTGATCAGCGTTTCGATCTCATTCTCCGCATTCAGATCTTCCAGATTTTCGGTCATCTGGGCGGTATATTCCTTCTTTTCCTCTGCGGAAAGCGACGAGGATTTCATCGTTTTCTTGATGGAATCCATCGCCTCATCGTGGGCCTTCTGTCGCTTGAGCCGAGCCTGCTCAAAAAACTTTGCACCGCTGTCACTGGCAACGCTTACAAGCTGCGCTTCACCATAGTTTTTGTTGGCGCTGGACACCGCTTCGGCCTCTGTGGGCAGCTCATCCAGAACCGTCTGCGCCTGTACCGGGACATCCTCAGCCTCTGCCGCGACCATTGCAGCATTGTCCGGCAGTTCCGTGGGCACATCGCTGCGGGCATACTGCCAGTTCAAGTATACGGCGATCACCAGTGCGGCAGCCAATGTAACAGCTGTGGCCCTGCGGGTATTTCTGGAAAGTGCTCTCATAAATCGTTCCTCCTTATAAAAGCTGCAGGGTCTCAGCCCTTGCGCTGTTCCACACAAATGCGGTTGGATGGCAGATCCAGCAGTGCGCTTACCAGTTCGGTGATCCGGGCAGCAACGCGGATGTCTCCGCCGCCCTCGCACAGCACGGCCACACCGCATACCTGCGGCAGACATACTGTTTCGGTCAGGGCTGAGCCATCTTCCAGCAGAACATGGGTCTGCTGGGACTGCATTTCTCCGGACTGTGTATCCAGCGCATAAATGGCTTCTTCCCCAGTCTCCAGCGTGACCATCACGGTCGTTTTGCCCGCACCGCTCATCTGTGAGATCAGATGTTCCAGCCGGTTCTCCAGCTGTGCCTGATATTCCGTGCTGCTCTGGGCAGACTTTGTGTTTTTTGTGCTGCCCGCTGCCGTGTTCTGCGGAAAAAGTTCCGACAGCAGGATCAGCAGCATTGCCAGAACGCCTACTGCCGCAGCAAGCCTTGCTCTACCCTGTTTCCCTTTACATTTCCGGGCAAAATCTTTCACGGAATCTCCGAACGAAATGCCCCCTGCTTCTTTCATTCGGTGTCCTCCTGCACTTCCAGTATCGGTGCCATGCCAAGCTCCTGCTGCAGATATGCCGCGATCCGGCTCTGCTCTGCGGATGTGCACGCCGCCGGGAGGATCACAAGCACCTTTTCTGCCCGAACGGTCTGTTCTGCCCGGGTCAGTGTGATCTCCAGTTTCACCTTTGTACCAAAGCGCCGCTCACACTCTGCGCAAAGATCCGCTTCCAGTCGTTCCTGCGCTCCCTGCAAGAGCGATGTCTCCGTACTCTGGATGCTGACCGCTGCCGGAGCAGCCGCCGCTGCACTTTTCAGTTCCAGCTTCATCTGCGGGGCCAGCCGGAACAGGATCACTAGAATATATAGCCCGGCAACGGCTTTTATGCATCTGCCCGCCCAGCCTGCGCCAACCAGCAGCGTCGTGATCTCCGCACATATACAGGCAATGCAGAACGCCGATGCCGCCGTCTGAAATGCGTGCATTTCCTATCCGCCTCCCGTCATCATCAGAAGCCCCACGCCTACCGTCAGCAGTTCAAAAAACAGTGCCGTTACTGCTGCCATGCATTTTACCGCTTCGGCCATGCAATCAAACAGCGCCTGACAGCGCCGGTTCTCCGCAAGGCCGCACAGAAGCCTGCATCCTGCAAGGAATAGCAAATGGAGCAGAAGCTGCAGATACAGCGGCAGAAATTCGGCCCCGATCACGGCAAGTGCCGCAAAACCCAGACTGCTTTTGAGCAGCTGCATCCCGGCAAGAAATACTTCTGCCGTATCGCTCAGAGCCTGCCCGATCACCGGCACGCCGCCGGTAAGAAACTGGCCCAGCCGCAGTGCAGAACGGTCCAGCTGAACCGTTACCGCTCTTTGCAGCCCTAACAGCACTGCAAAAATCCGCCCAGCCCAGACAAGCCCCCTGCGCAGCAAAGCGCCCATGACACGGCACGTTTCCGAAAGCCCCTGCTGGGTGCTGATGCAGCACGCCATGCTTACCGCAAGGTAGCTCTGCAGCAGCGGACTGACCACAAGCACCGTACCCTGTGCCAGAAAGCACAGCCCGGTCAGCAGCAGACCGCTTGCCGCTGTGCTGGCATTTACCTCTCCACCGGCAGCGAGCACACCGCTGTACACCGGAAGAAAACCCAGAAGGTAGTTTTTCCACCCCTCCATCCGCTCACAGATCAGCTGTGCAAGGCTGATCAGATCTCCCCACAAAAGGGTGCCGCAGCCCACAGCCGCAGCCAGCTCCAACAAGGCGCTGTCGGCTGCTCCTCCCACCAGAAATGAAAGCACGATCAGCAACAGTAAAAACAGCAGAACATCCGCATAGCAGTGTGCCATCTGCCGGATCATCTCTGCCGGTGATCCCGGCAGGAGCGCGAGCAGAGTTTTGAGCGGATCTTTGGCAAAGGAATCTGCGCTTTGTGGAGCTTTTTCCAGATAAGGCTGCCAAAGCTCCTGTCCGGGCAGGCCCTGCAGCTGTGCCGCAGCGGCATCAGGTGCAAAAGCCAGAAAGCATGCTGTGCACAATACAAACGCTGCCGCTTTTTGCAGGAATTTTTTTATCATGCGGCAAGCCCCCAGATCATCTGGCAAATCTCTTCCAGTAGAGGAAATGCTGATGCCAGAACCAAACATCGGCCCGCAAACCCGGCGCACCATGCCAAAGTATCCGCACCAGCTTCTTCACACAGGGTCCGCGCGTAATCGGTCAGCAGCAAAATTCCGGCACAGCGCAGCAGGCAGGCAAATGCAGGCCCGTTCACCCGGCGGCTGAAAGCCAGTATATTCCGAAGCAGCTCCTGCGCTGCCGCTCCAAGCTGCAGCAGCACAAACAATGCTGCGCAAACGGACAGCAGAAACGCATAGGCCGGTGCATCCTTCCGCAGCAGAAGCTGCGCCGCTGCAAAGACGACCACTGCCCCCAGAATGGAAAAAGATGTACTCATAGTGCAAACAGCGACTTGATGGTAACGAACAGTGCGCTGATCTGCCTGACAAGGATGGAAAGCACTACCACAAGACCCGCAAGGGTCGTCATCATGGCCTGATCCTCCCGGCCGGAACGGATCAGCAGCTGGTTCAGGACGGCCACGATAATACCGATCGCTGCAATTTTGAACACAAGGTCGATCTCCAAGTTTTCGTCCTCCTGCCACTACAAAAGAATCAGTGCTGCCACCGCGCCGGCTGCAAGGCCAAGCCTGCACGGTAAGCCCTGCCTGGATGCTGCTTTCTGCTGCGTCTGGTGCAGGAATGCTTCAAAACGGGCAGAGTAATAATCCAGTCGTTCGCATTCCTGTGCCGCTTCGCTTTGGCCAAGGCCGGCAAAGCACTGCTCAAAGCAAAGGCGTTCCGCATCATCAAATCTTTCCGGTGCCGGAATTTCCTGCAGTTTTGGCGCTGCATCGCTTTCCAGCAGCTTTTCCTGCACGAGACACCGCTGCAGCTGTTCCAGATCCAGCCTGCGGTAAGCGATCTCCTGCCGGATGCGCTGCAGCAGCTCCACGGTGCGCTGCAGCTGCAGGATATGCTGCTCTGTTCTGACCTGAAATGCAGAACCGGTCAGCCACCCGCACAGCAGGAGCAGTGCAGCCGCTGCCCAATGAAAAAGCTGCATCATACCATGCAGACCTGCCGGACTTTTCCCGGCGCTGTGCAGCCGTGCAGCAGTACAAATACACGCAGCATTCCATGCCGCTGCAGCGCCTGCACCTGCGGCCGCCGGGCGGCTTCTTCCACGCTTGCGGCATGGACGCTTGCAACAAAGTCCACCCCGCTGTAAAAACCCTGTTCCAGCGCTGCAGTTTCGGCAAGCGTGCCCAGCTCGTCCAGCAAAATAACCTGCGGCGAAAGCGTGCGCAGTGCCATCTGCACAGCCCGTTCCTTAGGGATGCCGGACAGCAGATCCAGCGGCAGCATCTTCTCGGAATCACCCGGCGGAAAGATCTCGCAGCGCTCGTCCACCACGCAGGCTCGCCGTTGCATCCCGGCCAGTTCTCGTGCGATCTGACGCAGCAGCGTCGTCTTGCCGCTGTCCGGCTCACCGACCACAAGCATCCCAATAAAATGTTTTTTCAGTTGCACCAGAAGTTCGTCCGGCAGCTGTACCGGAACCGCCCTTGCAATGCGCAGATTCAGCCCCTGCACCTGCTGCAGAACCGTCTGGCCGTCGCGATCCACATAGCGTCCTGCCACACCCACCCGGCAGCCGGAGGGTATGGTCAGAAATCCATGCGCAAGCTCCGTCTGGTGTGCATGTACCGCGCCGCCGCACAGGGTGTGAAAGATTTCTTCGATCTGAAGCTGATCCAATACACACTCCCTCAGCTGCAGCGGGCACTCCGGCAGGTCCTGCAGCGGGAGCTGCCGACCCGACAGTGTAACAAAAACACCACAGCCTGTCCGGAACCGAAGTTCATGGATCTGCGCTGCCGTCTGTGCTGGCAGCTGTCCCAATGGCCCGGCCAGCCATGAGGGAAGCAGGCGTATCGCCCGATAATACTCATCCACACTGTCCTCTCCTTTTTCAGGCTCATTGCCTGCTATGAGTATATGCCTGTCCCTGCCGGATAGAACCTGCGGACATAAAAATATCCCCGTAGCACAAAACTGCGGGGATATCCATTGGAGCGGTTTTATCAGATGTTTTCGTCGCTGATCATTGCCAGAAATTCTGCCTCGGTCAGCACCGGGATGCCAAGCGCCTGCGCCTTGGTCAGTTTGGAGCCTGCTGCCGTGCCTGCCACGACATAGGCCGTTTTCTTTGAAACAGAACCGCTGGCCTTACCGCCGTTTTTCACGATCAGTGCTTCCGCCTCATTGCGGGAAAGAGTTTCCAGCGTGCCGGTGACCACCAGCGTTTTCCCTGCCAGCTTATCACCTTTCGGTTCGCCCTTCCACTGCATATTCAATCCGGCATCGGCCAGACGATGGACAAGGTCGATCGTTCCCTCTTTTGCAAAGAATTCCACGACGCTCTGTGCCATTACGCCGCCAAACCCATCGATCTCGCTAATCTGCTCTGCACTTGCTTCCCGGACAGCCTGCAGCGTACCGAAATGCTCTGCCAGCAGGGCTGCAGCTTTATCGCCAATGTTGCGGATGCCAAATCCGAACAGGAGCTTATCCAGATTGTTCTGCTTGGAAGCCTCGATGGCGTTCAGCAGGTTATCGGCGCTCTTTTCCTTGAACTTATCCAGCGTCAGCAGCTGTTCCCGTGTCAGCGTGTAGATATCTGCTGCGGAGTGCACCATGTCCTTCTCCACCAGTTGGGTGGCAACTGCTGTGCCAAGGCCCTCGATATCCATTGCATCGCGGGAAGCAAAATGGATGATATTGCGCAGTGCCTGTGCCGGGCACTCGGGGTTAACACAGCGCAGAGCTGCTTCATCCTCCAGATGAACGACTGGTGCACCGCAGGAGGGGCAGACCGTGGGCATCTCATAGGGCTGTGCATCCTCTGCGTGATGGGTAACACCGATCACTTCCGGGATGATATCACCCGCCTTGCGCACCTGAATGGTATCGCCGATACAAAGGCCGAACTGATGGATAAAATCCTCATTGTGCAGGGTCGCGCGGGCAACGGTAGTACCCGCCAGAAAGACAGGGTCAAAGCAGGCCGTCGGGGTAAGAACACCGGTGCGGCCAACTGCGACCTCAATGCTGCGCAGCGTTGTCTCCTTTACCTCTGGCGGATACTTAAACGCAATTGCCCAGCGTGGGAATTTGTTGGTGGAACCCATCAAATCGCGCTGTGCAAAATCGTTCACCTTAATCACTGCACCATCCATATCAAAATCCAGTTTGGCACGGTTCTGACCGATCTGCTCGATCTCGGCAATGGCCTGCTCAATGTCATGCACGATATGGTAGCGCGGCGAGACCGGCAGGCCAAGGCTCTTGAGGTAATCCAGGCTTTCGGCATGTTTGGTAAGCGTTTTGCCGCGGATCTGCTGCACATTGAAAACAAAGATAGAAAGGCCCCGGCTTCCGGTGATCTTTGCATCCTTCTGGCGCAGCGAACCGGCAGCCGCATTGCGCGGATTTTTAAAGGGCGCTGCGCCCTGCAGCTCCTGCTCTGCACACAGCTTCTGGAACGCGCCATGCGGCATATACACCTCACCACGCACTTCCAGAAATTCCGGTGCATCCTTCAACTTTTTGGGAATGCTGCGAATGGCGCGGACATTGGCGGTCACGTCCTCGCCCACCACGCCATCGCCGCGGGTAGAGGCACGAACCAGCTCACCGTTTTCGTATTCCAGACTGCAGGAAAGGCCATCGATTTTGATTTCCACCACATACTCCGGCTCTATGCCGGCTTCCCGCACGCGGCGGTCAAAATCCCGCAGTTCATCATACGAAAATGCATCCAGCAGGCTTTCCATTTTTACCGCATGGGTCACCTTGGGCAGCTTGCTGCTGGCCGTGCCGCCTACCTTCTGGGTAGGCGACGATGCCGTGACCAGCTGCGGAAACTGTGCTTCCAATTCTTTCAGTTCCCGGGTCAGAGCATCATACTCAAAATCTTCAAGCTCCGGGGCATCCTGGTCATAGTAAAGCCGATTGTTTTTCTCAATCACAGCGCGCAATTCTTCCACGCGCTTTTTTGCCTGTTCCAACTCCAAAAGTTCCACTCTCCCGCTATCCGGTTTCTCCCGCGCTGCCGTCCGGCACTACCGCCTGAAAATGCATCGCAGAAAACTATTTTGATTATAACACATCCAGCCGCGCTCTGCAAAGAGAAAGCGGATACAATTTGTATAAGTGCTTTGAAATCTGCACGTGTAATCGTTTTCAATCGTCGCTGCTGATTGATTTAAAATCAACACGTGGAGATACTCTTTGTTTATTCTATTGATAAAGTAACGTTTTATCGCGTGATTTCTCCACATCCATGACGAGTGAATCGTCCTGTGGTATCGTTAAATCGCCAGCCAAAACACACACAGAAAGGGCAACGCATTCGTCGTGAATGCTTTAGGCCTTGTCCCCCCGGCATCGTCCTCATGATGGTCGTGTTCAGTTCGTCACCACGGCAAAGAAAGCCGGTGTGGATGAGCATGTCATTAAAAAGATTGTCGGCCACTGTATTGATGATGTTGCCGAAAAGTCGTATACTAAAAGAGGCATTGAGTGGATTCGTCATTTCATGCAATGCATCGTACCATCCTAGATTTTGTACTATTATTTTAGGAGAAAAGCTGTTCCGATTTGTGAATTAAGCATCATACCGTTTCAAGAGGAGATCAAGCCGCCATGGATTGGGAAACATTAAGATCAAGCTGTCTTGCCTGCACCCGCTGCGAGCTGTGCAAGACCCGCACCAATGTGGTGTTCGGTCAGGGTGTGGAAGATGCCGAAGTTCTGTTTGTGGGCGAAGGCCCCGGCCAGAATGAGGATGAGCAGGGTCTGCCCTTTGTGGGGCGCAGCGGCCAGCTGCTGGACAAATATCTGTTTGCCATCGACCTTGACCGCACGAAGAACTGCTATATTGCAAACATCGTCAAGTGCCGCCCGCCGCAGAACCGTGACCCTCAGCCTGCTGAGAGCGAAGCCTGTATGCCCTGGCTGCGGGAGCAGTTCCGCCTGCTGAAGCCAAAGATCGTGGTCTGCCTTGGCCGCATTGCCGCCCAGCGGATGATCCGAAAGGATTTCTCCGTGACCAAGGAGCATGGCCAGCTGTACGAAAAGGGCGGCATCCTGTTCATGGGTACCTTCCACCCTGCCGCTCTGCTGCGCAGCCCGCAGAACAAGCCTGCAGCCTTTGCTGATTTTACTGCCCTGCGGGACAGCATTGAAACGGTGTGCAAACATACCTATCATAAAGACTGAATCATTCCCGCTGCAAGAACCAAACACCTTCCTTTTGCATACTCTAAAACAAAAAGAGAGGTGTTCGATTATGGAAGCTGCACGACATGATTCCATTGATTTCTTTCTGGGTGCCACAACGCCTGCCGGTTTCAAGGGCTATTTTGAACCGCTGCGCCACGAACCCGGTATGCAGATGTACCTGATCAAAAGCGGGCCGGGCTGCGGCAAATCCACCCTGATGAAGCGGCTTGCCCGTGCTGCCGAACAGCGCGGCGAACTGACGCAGCGCATCCACTGTGCCAGCGACCCGGACAGTCTGGACGGCGTGATCCTGCCCGGGCAGCACAGGGCCATCGTGGATGCCACTGCGCCCCATGTGGTGGAGCCGGATGCTCCCGGTGCGGACGAAGTGGTGGTGAGTTTGTACCACACCATCGATGCAGAAAAGCTGCACCAGTGCACCGATGAGGTCAAGGCGCTGTTTGCCCGCAACGCCCTGCTGCGCAGCCGCGCTGCACGATATATTGCATCGGCAGGCAGCCTTTTGCTGGACAGCCGCCGCGCCGAAGCCTGCAGCGCCAATTTTGACAAGGTGCGCCGTTATGTCAAACGGCTGTGCACCCGGGTGATGCCGCGCACGGAAGGCATTGGCAGCGAAGAGCTGCGCCTGCTTTCCGCCGTCACCCCCAAGGGTGAAGTGTTTTATCAGGGCACTGCACAGGCATTGGCGGATAAGTTTATCGTGTTCCGGGATGACTACGGCGCGGTGTCCCGCCTGCTGCTGGAGCTGATCCGCGCCGAAGCCCTGACGCGGGGCTACCACATTATTACCTGTCCATGCGCCATGCACCCGGAGGATAAGATCGACCATATCCTGATCCCGGAGTTGAAGCTTGCCTTCCTGACGGATAATCGCTGGCATCCGGTGCATCTGCCCAGTGTGCAGGCTGTGCGGTGCACCCGCTTCCTTGACAGGGAAAATCTGGCAGCGTACCGGGCACGGCTGCGCTTTAACGAGCGTGCTGCCGCCGAACTGCTGGAACAGGCCAGTGCCCTGATGGCACAGGCCAAGAGCTGCCACGATGAGTTGGAGACCTATTACCGTGCAGCGGTGGATTTTGGCAAAGTGGATGAAGCGGCAGCAGAATGCATGGAGATGTTCGGCCTGAAATAATCAGTTTACTTCGACGAACCGGGAGTTTCTCTGAAGACCGTCCGCTGGGGTGGGACCCTGTTGCCGTGAGGCAATCGGGCGGGCGATGGAATGGCCCGAATCGTGTCTGAAGAGAAATTACCGGTTCGTCAGTGTATCCCAAAAGCGGAGGTGAAATGCTTTGGCAACGGTTCATCTGCCCATCCGGCAGCTGGTGGAATTTCTGCTGCGGACCGGCAGCATTGACAGCCGGTTTACAGGGTTTGACCGTGCACTGGAAGGTGCCCACATCCACCGCAAATTGCAAAAAGCTGCCGGAGACGGCTATCAGGCTGAGGTATTTCTCTCCGTAGAGCGGCAGGCAGAGGACATCACTTTTACCCTTGAGGGCCGGGCTGACGGCATTTTTACCGATGAGACTGGCACGGTAGTCATTGACGAGATCAAGACCACCGCTGTGCCGCCGGAAGAGATTACTGAGGATATGAACCCCTGCCACTGGGCACAGGGCATGGTGTACGGTGCCATTTATGCCACACAGCAAAGCCTGCCGGAACTGAACGTCCGGCTGACTTATTATCAGATAGACACCGATCAGATCATCCGCTTTATCCGCCGCTTTACGCAGCAGGAGCTGGATGAATTTCTTGACAAATTATTGTGCCAGTATGCTCCGTGGGCGCAGCGCCGGATAGAGTGGGATGTAAAGCGTACTCAGAGCCTTGCGGCACTGCAGTTCCCGTTTGCGCAGTACCGGCCCGGACAGCGGGCTATGGCGGGCGAGATCTACCGCGCCTGCCGCGCTGGCAAGACCGCCGACTGCAAGGGCGGTACGCGGCTGTTCTGTCAGGCTCCTACCGGCATTGGCAAGACCATGAGCGCGCTTTTCCCCGCGCTGAAAGCCATGGGCGAAGGCAACGGAGAAAAGCTGTTCTATCTCACGGCCCGCAACACGACCCAGACTGCCGCCGAGGATGCCTTGACCCGGCTGCATACGGCACAGCCAGAGCTTGCCCTGCGCAGTGTGACGCTGACCGCCAAGGAAAAGGTCTGCCTGCATCCGGACGCAGAGGGACATCCCGCCTGCCTGCCGGAGCTTTGTCCCTACGCCAACGGCTACTACGACCGCATCAAGGATGCGCTGACAGCTCTGCTGGACGGTACCGGCAGCTTTGACCGCGCAGCGCTGGCCGGGGCGGCAAAGCGTTTTTCGGTGTGTCCCTTTGAACTGGGGCTAGACCTGAGCGAGTGGTGCGATGTGGTCATTGGGGATTACAATTACCTGTTCGATCCGGTGGTGCACCTGAAGCGGTTCTTTGATTCTTCCGGCGACTGGTTGTTTTTGGTCGATGAAGCACATAATCTGCCCGACAGAGCCAGAGCAATGTATTCTGCACGCTTTTGTAAAAGCAGCCTGACCGAGGCAAAACGCGCATTGGGCAAGGGCAAAAGTGCTTTAAAGACCGCTCTGACCAAAGCAGACAAAGCCCTGCTGGAAGCCCGGAAAGCCTGCATACAGCTTGCACCCCGGCACAGCAGCCAGACCGATGCCGCAGACCCGGCACAGACCAGTCTTTTGCCTGAAAACACTGCCCCCGCACTGGAACTGCCCGAACCGCTGTATGTACAGGACAGTACTGTGTTTTTGCAGGAGCCGCCCTCTGCCCTGCTCAGTTCGCTGCGGGCCGTACAGGCACCTTTGCAGGACTGGCTGGAAGCGAACCCGGATGCCGAAGTACATGCACAGTTGCTGGAGCTTTATTTTGCTGTACAGGACATCACCCGTGCCGCCGAACGATACGACAGCCACTTTGTCACTCAGCTTACCGCGCGCGGCAGAGAGCTTGAATTGCAGCTGCTGTGTCTGGACCCGGCACCTTTTGTGGATGCCAGCCTTGCCGCAGGGCGCAGCGCAGCGCTGTTCAGTGCAACACTGGCTCCGCCCTCGTTCTACCGCAGTGTTCTGGGCTGCAGCGATGCACGTGCCGTCGCACTGGACAATCCCTTCCCGGCTGAAAATCTGGGGCTGTATTGCCTGCCGAATATTTCTACCCGCTACCGCGACCGCGAAGCCAGCGTGCAGGCAGTTTCGGATGCACTGGCCCGGCTGGTGCAGGCCAGAACGGGAAACTACTTTGCCTTTTTCCCAAGCTACGCATATCTGCGGCAGGTACACGAAGATTTTGCAGCACGTTACCCGGGCATTCGCACCCTTGTGCAGGAAAGCCGTCTGGATGATGCCGCTCGGGCTGAATTTCTGGCTCAGTTTGTGCCGGACCCGACCGAAACGCTTCTGGGTTTTGGCGTGATGGGCGGCATCTTTGGTGAGGGAGTTGATCTTGCAGGCAGCCGCCTGATCGGGTGCGCCATTGTGGGTGTGGGCCTGCCGCAGGTAAATCCGCAGCAGGAAATGCTGCGCCGTTATTATGACGCACAGAACGGCTTTGGATTTGATTATGCCTACCGCTATCCCGGCATGAACAAGGTACTGCAGGCCGCAGGGCGCGTGATCCGCACGCCGGAAGACAGAGGTGCGGTGCTTTTGCTGGACGACCGGTTTGCCCAGCAGGAATACATCCGGCTGTTCCCTCCTCACTGGCGGCATATCCGCTATCTGCGCAGCTGCGAAGAACTGGCCGCTGCCCTGCAGGACTTCTGGAATAAATGAGACCCAAACAAAAAGGCACTGCCGCACCCAAAACAGGAGCGGCAGTGCCTTTGCTTCTTTTTTGTTTTATTTTGCTGCTTTCCGGTTCTGCTGCAGGCTATCCCACGAGGGCATTTCATTGCGCAGCTTTTCCCACATGGGCATTGCCGTGCCGGTCTGCCTGCGCAGAGCATCGAACGCTTCGTCCAGATACTTCATTTCGGACACTGCGTGCATGGCGTGATCCGAAACGCACAATCTGCCCAGCGGTGTTTTTGTCATGGTAAACACCATCGCTTCCATCTTACGGCGGGCCGATGTGCCGGGCTGGAAATTATCGGTGTTGTTGGCATCGTTCACCGGGATGCCCGCATCCTTGAGCATCAGGCAGGCTTCATAGGCGGCATCCAGAATGGCGCCGCGCTGCTGCTTGGTGGCCCGGTGCAGATCGCCGTTGCAGGCATAGCACACATAGCACGCCGGCAGAACGAATGCAATGTGGCACTTGAGCCATTCATCCATATCGCCATAGAAGGTCAGCTTGTATTTTGCACCGTCAAAGGCGGTCTTGAGCCGGGTTCGGAAGGTGCCAGAAAGCGGAGTTGTGGCACCGCCCACCGTCATGCCAGCACTGGCGTACACACTGACCACATGGTCGTGTTCACGGCGGCCTGCCGTGCCCTGAAAGCCGAATGCGATCTTATCCGCCGGGCGCTGCATGAATTCCAGCACCTGCTTTGCCTGCGGGTTGTTGCCCACAAACACAAAATACTGGCTCTTGTTGGCCTTGAGCACAGGAAGCACATCCGGCAGCTGGCCCGCCTGCACGACCACAAAGACGAGATCATAATAATCATCCGGGGCAAGAGTGTCCACGGTTTTGATCCGTTCCGTTGTGGTCTTGCGCTGCACCCAGTGGCGGATGACCAAACCCTTCTGGTCGATCATTTCCTTCCACTCTCCACGTGCAAGCAGCGTGACAACGTTCTTTTTGTTCTGCATCAGCACATGGGCCAGCTCGCAGCCCAAAACGCCCGCACCGTAAACCAGAATCCTCATCCAGATACGCCTCCCTTATGTGTGTTAAGGTTTGCTTACTTTTTCAAAAACGAGAAAAAGCCTTTTTTCTCGTAAGGTGCACTGCGTACGCCCTTGACCTCATAGCCGGTTGCATTGATGGCATCCCGCAGCTTCTGCTCGTCCAGCGGCTGTTCCGAGTGGATCACCGTCTGGGCTTTTGCCTGCGAGGACGACACCCTTTTTACCTCCGGGAAGGCCTTGCGCACGGCTTCGTTGACATGGCTCTCGCACATGCCGCACATCATACCCTCTACTTTTACGATCGTTTCAATCATTTTATTCTCCTCCAGATCTTCTGCGCGCATCGGCCCGTTGACGCAGAATCTGTTAGGAAGCGCTAACCGTAGTTTCAAACAAAACGCCGTCGGGAACTGCCCGGCAGCGGTGCGGAGCGGTTCCCTGTTCTGTGGTGGGTCTGCTCAGAAAATGCACGCATGATTTCTTGTCTTCATCATATCACACCAGTGGGCTAAATGCAAGATGAAAAATACCCCATCCCGGTTTTTGCGCTTTTCACTCATGCACCCGGTATCCTGCTGCCGTGGTCAGTATTCAATGCCCTGCCGGGCGGAAATTCCCCTCTGGTAAGGGTGGCGGTGGCACTTCATCTCCGTGGCATAGTCGGCGGCATCCAGCATCCACTGCGGCGCAGCATGGGCAGTAAGCACGCATTCCTGCTCTGCCGGGCGTTCCAGCACAGCCTTTTGCAACAGGGCTTTATCCACCATATCCAGTTCCCATGCGCTGCCTGCTTCGTCCAAAATCAGCAGGTCGGCAGGGTCGGCCATGGCAGCTGTGAGGTTCGCATTCTGCAGCTGGCGGGTGGCTTCCTTTTCCGCTTCGTTCATCTGGAACACGAATTTCTGCCCCGCCTTGCCGCGGTACACCTTTGCACCCAGCTGTTCCAGCAGCGGCACCTCGCCGCTTTTGCCGCCTTTGAGGAACTGCAGGATCACCACCCGCTTTCCGCTGCCCATGGCCCGCAAAGCAAGGCCCATGGCAGCGGTGGTCTTGCCCTTTCCGTCGCCGTAATATAGATGTAACAGCCCTGTACGCTTCATGGTCATTTCTCCTTTTGTCTTTGCGTTTATGGTAACACAAACCCAGCAAAAAAGGAAGAGGAAGCACCCGAAGGCGCTTCCTCTTTCAAACAATGCGATATTTACTGATACAGAGGGAAATCCCGGGTCAGCTTCAGCACACGGTCACTGATCTCGTCCTTCTTCTCGTCGTAGTGCCAGATGCAATCGGCGATGCAGTCGGCGATCACCTTCATCTCGGCCACGCCCATGCCGCGGGTGGTAACAGCCGGGGTGCCCAGACGCACGCCAGAAGTCACGAACGGGCTGCGGGTCTCGCCGGGGACAGTGTTCTTATTGGCGGTGATGTGCACGCTGTCCAGACGTGCTTCCAGCTCCTTGCCGGTGCACTCCTCGTCACGCAGGTCGATCAGCATGAGGTGGTTATCCGTACCGCCGGACACCAGCTTGACACCGCGTGCCTGCAACTCTGCTGCCAGAGCCTGTGCATTCTCCACGATCTTGCGGGCATATTCCTTGAACTCCGGCTTCAGTGCTTCACCAAAACAGACAGCTTTTGCGGCGATCACATGCTCCAGCGGGCCGCCCTGGGTGCCGGGGAACACGGCAGAATTGATGCGCTTTGCAAGAATGGGATTGTTGGTCAGGATCAGACCGCCGCGGGGGCCGCGCAGGGTCTTGTGGGTGGTGGTGGTAACAACATCAGCATACGGCACAGGGCTCTGGTGATAGCCGCCTGCCACCAGACCGGCAATGTGGGCCATATCCACCATCAGATATGCACCATAGCCGTGGGCGATCTCAGCGATCTTCTCAAAATCGATGGCACGGGGATATGCAGACGCACCGGCCACGATCAGCTTGGGGCGCACCTTTTTAACCTGCTTTTCCAGCTCAGCATAGTCGATCACGCCGTCGGCATTGACACCGTAAGAGACAAAGTTATAGTTCTTGCCGGACATGTTTACCGGAGAACCGTGGGTCAGATGGCCGCCCTGAGACAGGTCCATGCCCATGACAGTATCGCCCAGATCCAGCAGAGCAAAATAAACTGCCAGATTGGCCTGTGCACCGGAGTGGGGCTGAACATTGGCATATTTTGCGCCGAACAGCTTGCAGGCACGCTCGATGGCAATGTTCTCCACCTCGTCCACATAGACACAGCCGCCATAGTAGCGCTTGCCGGGCAGGCCCTCGGCGTACTTGTTGGTCAGGATGCTGCCCATTGCGGCCATGACGGCGGGAGAGACGATGTTCTCACTGGCGATCAGTTCAATGTTCTGGCGCTGACGGTTCAGCTCGCGATCCATGGCTGCGGCCAACTCCGGATCAACGGTATTGACCAGACCGATGGTGTCCATCATTTCATTGTACATAATATTCTACCCCTCTCAATTTCCGGAAAAAGCCCCGGATCTCTGGATCTCTTCAAGCCACCCTGCTCCGCGCACGAACCGAATTGCTTTCTTTTATCATAGCAGAAAGCTGTAGAATCTTCAACTTCCATTTTGCCAAAAGGCTTGCTTTTTTCGTCTGAAGTGTTTATTATACTTGTATAAAAATGCAGTGTCGTTTTTGTATATTTTTCAAGTCAGTCAATCTTCAGATGAAGCGAGGTGTTCTCTGGTGACGGTCAGCGAAGCAAAGCAGACCCAGCGCAAAGCGGGCCGTGCCGCACGCAAGGCTCTCGGCCCGGAAGAACGCAAGGCTGCAAATGCCGCTTTGTGCGCATCCCTCTGGCAGCTGGCTGCCGTGCAGAATGCGCAGACCATCCTGCTGTACGCAGCGTTTGGCTTTGAAGCCGACCTTGCTGCCTTTGCCGCCGAAGCAGCAGCTCAGGGCAAAACACTGGCCTATCCGGTGTGCGGCGAGGCGTATTCCCTTACAGCCGCTGTGCCCGGCCCGGACGGCTGGGAGATGGGGCAGTACGGCATCCGCACCCCCATCCTGAGCCGGTCGGAGATTCTGCTGCCGGAAGCGCTGGATCTGGTCCTTGTACCCTGCACGGCTTTTGATGCAGACTGCTTCCGGGTCGGCATGGGCAAGGGTTATTACGACCGGTATCTTCCCCGCTGCAAAAACGCGGTGAAGATCGGCATTGCATTTGAGGCACAGCGGGTGGAACATGCTGCCGTAGACGAGCACGACCAGCGGCTGGATGCCTATGTAACAGAGAGGGGTATTTACAAATGGAAATGACTAAGCTGAGCTGTGAGAAATTTCTCGCAGAGCTGGCCAGCAAAGTCCCCACGCCGGGCGGCGGCGGAACGGCAGCGCTGGTGGGTGCTGCCGGTGTAGCGCTGGGCAATATGGTGGGCAACCTGACCACCGGCAAAAAGAAATATGCCGCCGTGGAAGCAGACATTCAGGCCCTGAACACAAAAGCCGATGCCCTGCGCAAAGAGCTGGAAGCGCTGGTGCAGGCCGATGCCGATGCCTTTGCGCCGCTGGCTGCGGCCTACGGCCTGCCCAAGGACACACCAGAGCAGGCTGCACACAAAGCCGCCGTGCTGGAAAAGGCGCTGGATGCCGCCTGTGCCGTGCCACTTGAGATCATGGAAAAGTGCGCCGAGGGCATTGCTCTGGTGGAAGAATACGCCGCCAAGGGCAGCGTGATGGCCGTCTCGGACGCAGGCTGTGCAGCCGCCCTGTGCAAGGCAGCCTTGCAGGCCGCAAGCCTGAATGTGTTCATCAACACAAAGCTGATGGCAGACCGTGAGCGCGCTGCTGCGTTGGACGCAAAAACAGACAAACTGCTGGATGAATTTGTGTTGCGGGCAGACGCTGTTTTTGCATCCGTGATGAACAAATTGCGAAATAAGTGAGGGAAAGTATTATGGCAACGATTTTGAAGGGCGCACCCGTTGTAGCCGCTATGAACGAACGCAATGCGGCGCTGTGTGAGCAGCTCAAGGCAAAAGGCATCACTCCCACGCTGGCCGTGGTGCGTGTGGGTGAGCGGGAGGACGACCTCTCCTACGAGCGCGGCGTGATCGCCCGCTGCGGCAAGGTGGGCGTGGAGGTAAAGCAGTTTCTTCTGCCCGCCGATGCTTCGCAGGACGATCTGTTGAAGGCGATCGCCGAGGTGAACGCAGAGGATACCATCCACGGATGCCTGCTGTTCCGTCCGCTGCCCAAGCAGTTCAATGACCGCACTGTGCGTGCGGCGCTGGCTCCGGAAAAGGACATTGACGGCATCACGGACGATTCTCTGGCCGGTGTGTTCACTAATACCGATCTCGGCTACGCTCCCTGCACCGCGCAGGCCTGCCTTGAGATCCTGAAGTATTACAACATTCCGCTTTCCGGCAGGCGCGCTGTCGTAGTGGGCCGCAGCCTTGTGGTAGGCAAGCCCGCAGCCATGATGCTGGACCGCGAGAACGCCACCGTGACCATCTGCAATTCCCGCACGCAGAACCTGCCCGCCATCTGCAAGGAAGCAGATGTGGTAGTAGTGGCCATGGGCAAGATGGGTGCCGTGGGTGCCGACTGCCTGCGGGAGGGCCAGACCGTGGTGGATGTGGGCATCCATGTGAACGAAGAGGGCAAGCTGTGCGGTGACGTAAAGTTCAGCGAAGCAGAGCCGGTAGTGGATGCCATCACGCCGGTACCCGGCGGTGTGGGCACTGTGACCACCTCGGTTCTGGTGGGCCATGTCGTGCAGGCTGCAGCCAAAAAGGCCGGGCTGTAACGAATCATCGAACTATAAAATAAAAGACGCTTGATACACTGCTGTATGCTTCCCTGCCGGGAAAACATATTCAGACAAGACCAAGCGTCTTTTTTGATTGCTATATTTTAGCCGCGGACAATGAGCAGCAGCAAAGCCGAAGCCACACACTGCATGATCAGCCAGCGGGCCACCACCTGCTCGTCGCTCCAGCCCTTATTCTTGCGGGCGTGGTCGTGCAGAGGGGTGCGGGTGTTCTTGAGGATGGAAATGTGCAAAAAGCGCTTCAGGCTGATCTTCAGGATGCCCAGACTGCCATCCACGATGAACACGATGGCTGCCAGCAGGAAGGCAAACGGATGGCCGCATTTGAGGGACAGCATTGCGATAAAGAAGCCCATTGCGCGGCTGCCGGCATCGCCCATCAGCAGGCTGGACGGCTTTGCGTTGGACCACAGATAGGCCAGCAGCGCACCCATGAACACAACGCCTGCGGTGCCGTACTCAGCCAGTTCTGTTTTATAGGCCAGCAGGTAGGTGCCGATGGTCACCACTGCAACACTTGCCGAAAGGCCGTCCACGCCGTCGGTGCAGTTGACCACATTGATGCTGGTCCAGATCAGAATAACGATCAGCAGCAGATACACAGCATACGGCAGAGTGAAACTCCACTGCAGGAAATTCACACCGCAGCCGTTGAAGTTGAGGTAGGTCACACCTGCAACGATGGCAATGGCAAAATCAATGATGCCCTTTTTATACTCGTTCCATGCAGTTTCAGCAGCATCGTCAAAGTAGCCGGACAGCATGGATGTAATAAGCAGAATGGTGTAGATGACGTATTCCACCTTGAACGGCAGGAATGCCAGCGATACCAGTGCGATGCACAGCACGAAGATCAGGCCGGAACCACGGGCCTTACCCTTGGAAAGCGCACCGTTCACCGCAAACTCGCGGCCATGGTCGTGCGGAAGCTTATCGTGAAAAACGGAGTCCATCAAAGCCGTGAGGGCAAACGCCAGCAGGAATGCCAGAGCATCGACACCGCGCTGTCCTACGACCGAAAGCAGTGATTCGATCATATTCAAAGTTCCTCTTTCTTTTATGTTTGTGAGAGAAGTGTATCACGCTATCCATAAAAAATCAATCATTCCCGGAGAAAAATCCACGTTTGATTGACTTTCTGCAGCACCGCACTTATAATAGTATATCAGTCTGTCAAAAAAGTTATTGTTTCTATAAAAGGAGAACTCATGTCCATCTCTCTTGAGCAGCTTTCGGCGCAGATGCGCCGGGGCGAACAGGTGCCGCTGCGGCACACCATGCAGGTGGTGCTCACACTGAGCATCCCATCCATCCTGCAGCAGATCGTGGTAACTGCGGTGGAGTACATCGACGCAGCCATGGTGGGGCATATCGGTGCATCTGCTACGGCATCCATTGGCATCGTCAGTTCCAGCACGTGGCTCATGCATGGAATGCTGGCCGGTCTATATATGTCCTTTGCCATTCAGGTGGCACAGTATCTGGGTGCAGACCGGCAGGACGATGCACGCGGTGTATTGCGCCAATCTATGATCTTCAACCTTGTGGTGGGCCTTGCAGCTGCGGCCTTCGGCATTGGCATCAGCCGCTTTCTGCCCGGATGGCTGGGTGCCGACCCTTCCCTGCAGGCGGATGCTTCGGCCTACTTTGCCATCTGGTCGGCTTCCCTGCCCTTTTTGATGATCATGGGAACCTACTCCTCCATGCTGCGTTCCTCCGGCGATGCCCTGACACCGGGCCTTATCAGCGTGCTGACCTGCGTGCTGGATGTGATCTTTAACTTCTGCCTCATCAATCCCACCCGTGAGATGGTGGTGTTTGGCCGCACAATGACCGTCTGGGGCCTTGGCTGGGGGGTACCGGGCGCAGCACTGGGCACCGCCCTTGCTACCACTATCAGCGGTGTGCTGACCCTTGCCATCCTGCTGCTGCGAGACGGCCCGCTGTGCATCCGCAAGCCCGGCTCCTGGCACATTACCAAAGCCTGCCTGCAGAACCTGTGGAAGGTAGGCGCACCGCTGGCCGCAGAGCGTGCAGTTCTTTCCTCGGCGCAGGTGCTGCTCATCCGCATCGTATCCGGCCTTGGCACCACCGCCATTGCTGCCAACAGTCTGGGTGTGAGTGCCGAAAGCCTGTGCTACATGGCAGGCTATGGCATTCAGGATGCATCCCTTGCACTGGTGGGGCAGGCCGTGGGCGCAAACCGTCGGGATATGGCAAAAAACTTTGCCTGGCTGTGCACCGGCATGGGCATGGGCATTATGGCGCTGACCGGCGTTGGCATGTACATTTTTGCGCCAAACCTGATGGGTGTTTTCACCGCAGATGCGGCAGTTATTGCGCTGGGCGCACAGGTGCTGCGCATTGAAGCACTGGCCGAACCGATGTTCGGTGCCAGCATCGTTGCCAGCGGTGCCATGCAGGGTGCCGGAGACAGCACGGGATGCTTTGTGCTGAACCTTGTCAGCATGTGGGGCATCCGGCTCACGCTGGCTTCCCTGCTGGCTCCGCATTTTGGGCTGGTGGGTGTATGGATGGCCATGAGCTTTGAGCTGACCATGCGCGGTGTGCTGTTCCTTGTGCGGCTGGCCCATGGCAGATGGCTGGACAAAGGGGCATTGGCCTGATCGACCGCGGGCGGATATATTTTCCTCTAAATAACAGCTCCCCGGCCGGGAACCGCACTGCGGGACCTGACCGGGGAGTTTTGCTGTGGTTATATGATTTGAGAAGAAGAAAAAAGTGGAGAACAAGTTACTTTCTGCCGTGCAGGATGGGAGACAGCGGCTTGTAGATCAGCATGCACAGCACTGCATCCAGCAGGCCCTTGACCAGCGTGAAGGGCATATTGAAGATGACAAGGCACTTGATGAGGCTGTCTGCAGAAGGCAGGATGGCCTGATACATGCCGAGGATGGCTTCCAGCGGCATGTGGTAGAACTGCACATAGGCCGGATAGGTGATGAAGTAGTTGGACGGTACGCTGAACACAGCCATGGCTGCAGCGCCTGCAATAGCACCGATGATGGCGGTCTTGCGGCTCTTGTGGTGCTTATAGACAGCGCCTGCCACAGCGGAGAAAACCGCACCCAGCATGAAGTTGCACAGCTCGCCCACGCATGCAGTGGAAGTGCCCTTGATAACGATGTGCAGCAGGTTCTTCATAAAGCTGATGACCACACCGTACACCGGGCCGAGAGCAAAGGCACCCAGCAGAGCCGGCAGGTCAGAAAAGTCCATCTTGACGAAGGACGGGATGAGCATCGGAATGGGAAACTCAATGAACATCAGGATAAAGGCCACCGCGCTGAGCATGGCGGCAACAGTAAGATTGTGAGTCGTGCTTTTTTTCATGGTAATGATCCTTCCCGGGGTAAGACACCCCTTACAAAAATTGTTCCGAAAGCTCTTTTCGTATCTTGTTTTTTTGGAACGGGAAGGACAAATAGAAAAGCGCCCTGTTGCAACAAAAACACTGCAACAGGGCGCGTAGACAACGATTTGCCTGCCGTTTCTTGCATCCGGACTATACCGTTGGTCCCGGAGTTGCACCGGGTCAGCACCCTTGCGGGTGGTCGCGGACTTTACCGCCAGTGGGGAATCTCACCCCGCCCTGAAACGAACTTTCTGGCACAAAGTATAGCGTGGCAGGCACAGCTTGTCAAGAGGGCATCTTAAAATTTGTGCAAAAAATGTCAAAGTAATTCTTTCAAGCTCCCTTCTCTGTAAGCTCTTGCCCGGGTGGGTGCGGTATGGTATCATAGATGGGTCGTATAAAATTCAGGAGGTTATCATGATCTTTTCTATTCGTGATCTTTCGTTTGAGTTTGGCTCTGTACTGCTGGAGGGCTGGTTTGCACTGGCTGCGCGCGCAGGGTGCGCGCTGCTCATTCTGCTTGCCGCATGGCTGGTACGCCGCTGGCTGAGCAAAAGGGGCATTCCGGCACTGCTGGCCCGCAAGTGGTACTTTAACGGCACTCCCATCCTGCTGCGCAGCTTTGCGGTACCCATCCAGCGCATGTGCACTGCGGTTGGCGTATATCTGGCGGCAGCTTCCCTGCCCTGGGCCATTCCCGGCATTGCCAGACTGCTGTTGGTCTGCTTCCGCCTTGTCATGACCCTGCTGGTCTGCGAAGGCCTGTATGCGGCATCGGATCTGGCCGCCCTGCTGCTGGCTTCCTGCAGCCCGGAGATCCGCTCCAACAAAACACTCTGCTCTTTGCTGGACACCGCCTACAAGGTGCTGGTGATCGTGCTGTGCGTGGCAGCGTTGGCACAAGAAGTGGGCTTTCCCATCGGCAGCATTGTCGCCGGTGCCGGTCTGGTTGGTCTGACCATCTCGCTGGCCGCACAGGAAAGCGCCAGCAACCTGTTTTCCGGCATCGTGATTCTGCTGGACAAGCCCTTCTCGGTGGGCGACTGGATCACTGTGGGCGATGTGGAAGGCGAAGTGATCGACATCAACTTCCGTTCCACCCGCATCCGCTCGCTGGATAAAACCATCAATGTGGTGACGAACAGTAAGATCTGCTCTTCCACCGTGCAGAACGCCGCCCTGCGCACCATGCGGCCCTACAAGTTCAATCTGGGTGTCACCTATGGCACCACCCGCCCAAAGCTGGAACAGCTGATGAAAGACTTGCAGACCATGCTGGACGCAAGCCCTTACACCAACAAGGGTACCAACATCGTACAGCTTGCAAACTTTGGCGATTCCAGCATCAACATTCTGGTCTCCGCCTACCTGCTGACTAACGCCTACGCGGAATTTTTGCAGATGCAGAACGACCTGAACCTGAACATTATGGACATCATGCAGGCCGACGGTGTGGATTTTGCGTTCCCCTCCACCAGCGTGTATATCGAAAAGAACTGAGCAAACCTGTAAAGGGGCTGTTGCAAAATAGCGCCAATGAAAAGCGGAAAGCAAAAATCTCATCTTTTTCCCTCAAAAAGAGTAGAATTTTTCGGAACTGAAAATGCAAAAAGCTGAGCACCTGCTTTTTCACAGATGTTCAGCTTTGCTATACTCATTTTTTGAAATCTGCCTTTGAAGCCTCAACATTCTGCCCGTTTTGTACGGTGAATGCGGCGGCTATTTTCAATCAGTCAGCTCAAGACTGGCAGGCAGTGATCAGGCTCATTTTGTAGACCTCGTCGGCGTTGCAGCCACGGGACAGATCGTTGATGGGAGCGTTCAGACCCTGCAGGATGGGGCCGTAAGCTGCATAACCGCCCAGACGCTGAGCGATCTTATAGCCGATGTTGCCGGCCTCGATGCAGGGGAAGATGAAGGTGTTGGCCTGACCAGCCACCTTGCTGCCCTTGCACTTGACCTGTGCAACTTCGGGAGCAACGGCAGCGTCAAACTGCAGCTCACCGTCCACAGCCAACTCGGGATCCATTTCCTGAGCCTTGATCACAGCGTCATGGCTCAAAGCAACGGTGCCGCCCTTGCCGGAGCCCTTGGTGGAGAAGCTCAGCACAGCAACCTTCGGATCGATGCCGAACAACTTTGCGGTCTTAGCGGTCTCAATAGCAACCTCAGCAAGCTTTGCAGAAGCGGCGATCTTGACCTCGCCGGTAGCCTTATCAACGGTATCGGTATAGTCGATGTTAACAGCGCAGTCGCCCATGGCAATGCGCTTCAGGCCCTCTTCACCGCAGTCACGGTCCAGAATGAAGCAGGAGCTGACCAGATGTGCGCCCTTCTTGGTCTTGACCAGCTGCAGAGCGGGACGAATGGTGTCGGCAGTGGAGTAAGTAGCGCCGCCCAGCAGGCAATCAGCCTTGCCCATCTTCACCAGCATGGTGCCGAAGTAGTTGGACTTCTTCAGCAAAGCGGTGCACTCCTCAGCGGTCTGCTTGCCCTTGCGCAGCTCCACCATGGTGTTGACCATCTCATCGAAACCGGCATAGTTCTCGGGGTCGATGATCTCGGCAGCGGAAATATCAAAGTTACCGGCGGCAGCAGCAGCCTTGCACTCAGCCTCGTTGCCCACCATGACGACCTTCAGCACACCCTCGGCCAGCAGCTTTGCAGCGGCCTCCAGAATGCGGGGATCATTGCCCTCGGTGAAAACGATCGTCTTGGGATTTGCCTTCAGCTGTGCTACCAGCGGTGCAAACATATCAGCCATTGTGATTACCTCCGAATTTACTTTCCAATATTCACATCCAGATATCTGTTGGACACAAGGATGCCTTTCTCTTTTATTCTAGCACATACGGCAAAAAGTTCAAGACAAAATTGGCTTTTTGTGCTACAATTTTTGCCTCACGCATCATCGTTATTTTCCTGCCAAAGTAGTAAGACACGCCCTGCGTATTCCTTCACAATTTCCCGTAAACCACCTTCCACAAATTTCAATTTTAAGCTATGCACTTTTGATTCACAATTTTTCTTTTTTAAAAATGCAGAAAGTTCCAGTCAGTTCATATTTTTTGCGTTAAAACGTAAAAAAGAGCCATTTTCCCGATTCTTCGAGAGAACAGCTCCATAGTATTGGCTTTATAAATATCAGATAGAAATGGTGTTACAAAAACCCCGTACTGTTGAATTTTGCTCGTATTATCGATATATTTTCGTCAAAAAATCCACCCAAACAATGCCCCGTCCAAATCCATTCGCCGTCTATCGAGTCCAGTTCTCTTGTTGATTATCAATCTTCTTATAATATCGCATTTCCTCTAAAAATAAAAGTCCCTGCAATTTTCGCTCACAGCTCCCACTCAGAGCCATAAACGATCGTTGCAGGGGCTTTCTTCATCTTACCGGTCACTCCATTTTGAATTATGCAGACAGTTCCTGTCTTCGGTGAGTGCCAGATGAATTATTTTCAGGCAGTGCAGAAGAAACACTCAGCGTTGGATACGTGTGTGGATCACATTTTCCGCTCCTGCCCTGCCCAAAATATCATTTTTACTTCCCGCTCTTTGCCTTCAAGCGGTCATACTCCTTGTCGGCCGCAATGGCTTCCTTCGTAAAGGAGTTGTTCTTCCACCATGCGACCAGTGCCGCAATGGTCGTGATGCCAGCCGTCACCAGCTGTTCCACAGTGGTGCTCTCGATGGGCAGCGGACTCTTGCCCATGGCGCTCAGCATCTGGTTGGACAGAGCCAGCAGCAGAACGGCAGTACGTGCAATGGTGCCTGCAGTAATGTTGAAATTCATACGTTGCTCCTTTCGTGTTCGTATTCATGTACTTCGATGTCGGACATTCTGTGGTTCAACACCTGAATGTCTCTCTGGATGACCGGGATCTTCTCCGCAAAACCGTTGTGCTTGCGGACTTCCCGGGTCAGCTCCTCAATTTTGTATTCCATCACGGCATTGGAACGCGAGTTTGCGATCAGTACGCCGATTAGGGTCACAACACCGCTGAGGATGGCGGCAATGATGCTTTCCATCGGCGCTCACCCCTTCCAGCGGCTCTTGGCTTTGCGCACGTCCACATGCACCCAGCCGTTGGTGCGTCCCAGACCGGGCGGGTAAATGCCACAGCCACCGGCGTTGCCCAGCAGTTTGTCCGCGTAGGCATACACCTGCTCCACGCTGATGCCCTGCACCTGAATGTCTGCCGCCTTGCCGTACAGATGCTGGCTGAACTTTGCGGCATTCTTCTGCTTTGCGTTCCAGCTTGCCGTGCGGAATCCACTCGTGATTGTCACAGGCTTGCCAAAGTGCGTCCGGATCTTTTCCAGCACCTCCACAAGCGCCGTGTCAATGAACACCGGGTCGCTGCCGTCACGGCAGTAGAACTCGCGCACCTTGAAATGCTCCGAGAGCTTTTCGTTTCCATTTTTCAAAATGGAGTACGCTTCCAAACTCAAATATCATCCTTCCTTTCATCTTCCAAGCCGGAATGCTCCTTCTACCCGTTTCAGCGGCTTTACCTCCACAGGCAGGATATCTGCACACAGCATCGCCGCCACCGGCTTTGCTGCAGCATGCGCTGTGATCTTGATATTTCCCGTCACCGATGCCATTTTGATTTGCGCACTCGCATTGTCCTCTGCCATGGCAACACAACTTCCGGTCACATCCGTGCCGCCCATCTCTACGGTCAGTTCCAGCATTTCCTTCTCGCTGTCGCCTACGTTGAACACATTTTGATAGCTCATGCCGGCAACGATGCTCACCACCGGGTTCGTCTCGCTCACGCCGTCCAGTGCCCGCTCAATGGTAAAGCTCTCGTAAGCGCCTACCGTCACGGTGCACTCGGCTTTCACGCCGCCGCACTCTGCCGTCACCACCGCTGTGCCCTTCCGCAGGGCCAGAATGGTTCCATTTTGAGTAATTTTCACCACGTCCCGCGGTTTCGCGGTCACGTTCATCTTGCGGTAGAACGTATTCGTCGGCCCAACGCCCACCAGCAGCTGGTACTCCATGCCTCTGTTCAGCTTCAGATCGTATACGTTCAGCGCCACGGCTTCCACTTTCAGGGTGTACATGGTCGGGTGCAAGTTGTACTCCAGCGTGATCTTCGAGTGCCCCTTGTCGCTTTTGAGCTGGTTCACCCACAAGAGACCCGAATAATAATGGCTTGGATTGTCCTCCAGCGCAAACCGCACCCGCTGTCCCTTCAAGGTCTCGCAGATGGTCGTGTACGCGGTCTCCCAGTCCCAGCCGGCATAGTCGTTTTCGAGGTAGAACTCAATTTTTCCGGTACGGTCATCATAAGTAGGACGGTTTGCAGGGGTACGGCTGTAGTCCAGTGCGCCGTCTCTGCCGGGCACAGTCACGAACTTTGTCCGCTCAATGGGCGGTGCAATCACCGGCCGCGAGGAAGGGATCAGCTTCCAGTCGTCCCAGGTGTCAATGTAGTTGTCGCCTACATTTATAATAAGAGAATGGTACATTGATCTTCCTCACTTGTTGATGTATCCAATGGTGGACTGGATCGCGTTCCACGCCTTGCCCGCCGTTGCAAAGTTGCCCGCCTGCAAAGACGAGAGCTTTGCCGTGGTCGCACCAAAGGTAAAGTCTTTCTGGTCCAGCTCATGCAGCGGGATCACTTCCTTCGTGCAGGGCAGCCAGTCATCGATACCGTGCGGTTCCAAGAGCACGTACGTCTCCTTCATAAAGTCCAGCCGGTCGGTGTCCACGCCAATATCACACAGGTCTGCAGCGTTGATCTGCACACTTCCGGTGAAACCGCTGTACTTTTTCAGCTCGTCCGTGGCCTTCTTCAAAAGGCTGTCTCCCGTGGAATCGGTTCCTTCCACCACAAGGACGCGCTGGCACAGGCCGTACTTCTTGATGGATTCTCCGTTGTACGCTTCCCGCGAGATGGGGTTCGTGGTCTCCCAGAAGAACCATCCGCTCTTGTACCAACCATATGCCTTCACCGAGTTCACGATGTCGCCGGCCTTGATGTAGTACGAAATGTCCAGCAGGTTCTTTCCAAGCTCGATCACCTGATCGGTCTTGTCGTTCAGTTTTGCCAGATAGTCCAGATATCTTGTGTAAACGCGCACGCCGTCCACCATTTTGATTTCTTTGCGCAGGCGCAGATATCCGCCGTACTTTCCGGTCAGGCTGTTGGTCAGTACGCTCCAGCAGTCGCTGATGGCCTTGGTCTCCTTGTCCGTGTCGCTTTCCGGCTTTTCTACGGTCACGTTTCCGGGCAGGAACACCTTGCCTTCGCCCTTGAAGCCGACGTGTTCTTCCGGGTCATCCTCCACGGTCAGCGCCAGTGCCAGCAGTTCGGACGCCGTGTAGAACTTGTTCTCTACCAGACAGTCTCTGTCCTGCAAGTATCCAAACTCGCTCTCGCAGGTCACTTCCATGTCCAGCTCAAAGTTCTTTTCCATTTCGGTGATATAGCCCATAAAGATCTCGCGGCCGTCCTCTTCTATGCTGACTACCGGCTTTTTCAGCTCCAGCTTGTCGTAGAATGGGTTCGAGACGGGCACAGTAAAGGTAAACGAACTGATCTCGTTGGCTTCCAGTGCCACTTCCGGGTCAAGGATCACCGGCGCATTCTCGTTGAACGGATCGTCCAGAATGTTTCGCTCTGTCCAGTAGTAGCTCTGTCCATCCGCCGTGCCTTTGATCTGCCCGATGTACACCACGTACCCGGATGAACGGATGCGGTTCACTCTGCAGCTTTTCCGGTTAGTGGTCCGGCCGTCGCTGGCTTCTACCGTCAGGATATAGTCGGTGTTCCAGTCAAAGCTTTCCAGCTCTTTCTGTGATATTTCAAACCGGTATACTCCATTTTGAATTGCCGTAAACGTCCTGTGCACTTCGCCGTTCAGCTTTTCGGTCACGGTAATGGTGTTACCATCTGCATCATAAACGCGGTACGGCAGCCCGAACTTTCCCCACCGCCCAAATACGCCGTTCATGCCAAAGTAGTTGCTCTGGATCTCCGGTCCGCTGTTGGCTGTCAGACATCCATTGTCGTCCACCGTGGCGTTCTCGTCCACGCAGAAACATACGAGAATATTCGGGCTGGAAACTCCCCACTGTCCCGTTGTCGTATCCCAGTAGGTGTTAATGTACCCCGGCGACCCGGGGTCGGCACCTCTGCCGTGCTTCACGTAAAGGCTCAGCGCCTCTCCGCGGGTGTTATCGCCATCTTCGTAGTTTTTGGTGCTTCGCGTGCTGAACACATACGTCCACAGGTCGTAGATGTTGCTTCCTTCGGTAATATCCGCCCTGCCGCCGCTCAGACTATCCTCAAAAAATCTTCGGATTCCCGTAAACAGCGCCGTATCTCCGCTGAAGTCTACTACCCTTGGCACAAAGAACCGCTGTTCTTCCAGCGTACCGCTCTCACTTGAACCATAATCATACCGGATCGTCACCGGCACGATGGTCTTCAGCGTGTCCTCACTCAGCCGTGCTGCGTAGGTGTTTTCCAGCCAGTTGCGCAGGGTCGGCTCGTTCTTCCACGAAACATCTTTCTTGTTGTTGCCCCACTTCACTGCGTCTTTCAGCAGGGTGGTGCGCATCAGCATGGTCTTGCCCTTGCCGTTCAGGTCTTTTTCGTAGTTGTGCTGGGCCACCACAAACTCTGCTGCAACGCCGTCCTCGTACACTTTCAGGGTATCACCGGGGTTCAGTTCTTTGATGATCGCCATTTTCTCACTTCACTTTCGCTGCAGTCAGCCGTCCCATCCGGTCATCAATGTAGCCAATGGCCTTTCTGCCGTTGATGGTCACGCTCATGCCCTTGATGCTCTCGGCCACGCCGTCCATGTGCCCGGCCAGTGCATTGATGGCACGCAGCGTGTCCTCATTTCCGGCGCTCTTCAGTCCATTTTGAAGCTGCACTTCGGCATCGATCTTGTTTGCAAGGTTCCGGCTCACATCTCCGTCAAGGCTCAGTGATCTTGTCGCCGCAAAGGCATTGTCGATCTCGTCCGCACCTTCCAGCACGTTGGTCAGGTCCACCACGGGCACGATCTGGGGCGTGTACTCGTAGTCGTCGCCCATCACCTTGCTGATGGTCCCAAGCGCACCCTTTGCAATGTCCATGGCATTCTCGGTCATGTCGCTCACGGCATCGTCCACAATGGGCGCATCTTCCTTCACGCCATCGCTGATACCCTTGTCGATCTCCGAGCCAACGTCCTTTGCGCCGGTGGCCTTTTCCTTCTTCCGGCTGCTGATAAACCACGCAATACCGCCGATCAGTGCCGCGATGGCTGCAATAATGCCCACCACAATCAGCAGTTCCGGCAGCACCGCCAGTATGGAAGAGCCCAGCCCGCCCAGTGCTTCGCCAATGCCGCCAATGGTAATGGCCGCACCGCCGCCTGCCGTGCCCAGCTGGCTCAGCATGGTCAACAGGCCTCCGCTTCCGGTCAGAGCGTTTTGCACCTGTCCCGCTCCATTTTGAAGTTTGCTCACAAACCCCATCATCAGCGTTCCAGTCTCCTGCAAAAGCTGCTGGCCCATCTCGGTGCTCATCAGGTCGATGATGGCGGTCGCAGCGGATACCAGCGCACCGGCATAGTCACCCTGCATTGCGGATGTAATGGCCGAAAGAAACTCCGTCCCGATTTCAATGCCTTCCTCGCTGAACGCCGCACCGAACACCCGTTCCAGCGTCCCGCTCATCTCTTCGCCCATGGCTTCGGAAGCTTTCTTCCATACCTCGGTAAAGGCGTTGCTGATGGGCACCCAGTTCTTCTGGATGGCATTGGCAAGCTTTACCACCAGCTTCTTGCCGCTGTCGTCCAGATTCATGGCATCTGCCAGTGCCCCTGCAAA
The DNA here is from genome assembly GCF_003478175.1 of Faecalibacterium sp. OF03-6AC. Lineage (NCBI taxonomy): Bacteria > Bacillati > Bacillota > Clostridia > Eubacteriales > Oscillospiraceae > Faecalibacterium > Faecalibacterium sp. OF03-6AC. Next base: position 238,775 of record NZ_QUEN01000003.1, read on the forward strand.
GCTCACCATAGAGCTGCGGGCAGAAAGCAGCTGGTCTTCGTAGCCCTTGCGCTCGTCATCGCTCAGATCGACCCGGTTACCGTCCGCGTCCAGCGTATAGCCTTTCTTCAGGATATCCTGCAGTTCGGCAGTTTTCTGCAGCTCTGCATTCATGTTCTGCAAAGCGCTCACCGTGCCCAGAATGCTGGTCGTGATGCCCTGATACTTCGCTTTTCTTGCCTCAGCGCTGTTCTCTCCGTATTCTTCCACAGCCTGCTTGTAGGCCTCTGCACGGTCTGCAATACTGCCGTCGTCGTAGACGCTCGTCAGCAGGTCCATGCGGCTCTGCATCCGGCTTTGTTCATCCTTGATGATAGAAAGCTGCGCATCCAGCTTGTTCAGAGACTGCTTTGCAATGTTATTTTGAAGCTGCAGGCTCTCGGTCTGCGCATCCAGATAGTCGTTCCAGGCTTCCTTTGTGCGCAGGTCGCTTTCGCCGTATTCCTTCCGCAGGGTCTCCCACTGCTCTTTCGCCTTGGCTTCTTTTTTCTGCTTCAGCTCCAGTTCGTCCTTCTGGTACTCAGTCTCCCGATCGATCTTGTCCAGCTTTGAGGCAGTGTTGCTGTTCTGGGCAGTCCAGAGGTTGTACTCTTTTTCCAGTGTGTCAAGGTCGGTGTCATACCGCTTCGTAATGTCTTCAAACAGGCCGGTGTACTGGTCTGCCTGCAATTTCGCAAGGCTGGTCTTTTCGCTCAGCAGGCTGGCGTAGGCTTCCTTGGTCTCGGTCTTGTCCGCGCCCCAGCGCTTCAGCATTTCGTCGTACTTTGCCTGTGCAATGGCCACCCGCTCGGTCTGGTTCGCAATTTCTGCCGCCGCGTTCTCCATCTTCTTCGCCAGCAGCGTGTCCTCGTCCGCACTATATTGGTTCTCGGTCTGCCACAGCTCGTACTCGCTGTCCAGTGCTTCCCGTGCCGCCTTGTTTGCTTCCAGCTTCGGCTTGTACTTTTCCTCGATCTGCTGGGCCACGGTCTTCTTCGTGCCGGAGGAGCCTTTTTTCTTGCCGGTGGTTGTACCGCCAGAACCGGCAGGGCTCGTATCTCCGGAGCCAAAAAGTGTTCCAAGAATATCTTCCGCAGCATCATCTGCCACAGTATTTGGAGTCACATTCCGGTACTTGCTGATCTCTTTTTCGTACCACTCGTCAAACCAGTCGTCTTTGGAACCAGTTTGAACATTCTTCGCCGCGCCCAGTCCGTTATAGAAACTACTGGCCGCATCACTGCCTTTGCTGAACATCCAACGGTTCAAACCATCAAACGTACCGGAAAGTCCAGATTTTACATTTTCACCAAATACCTTGGTTCCAGCATTCAGCTTCGTAATAGATGCTGTTCCATTCAGTCCGTTTATAAGACCCGGTGCAAACCACTGGCCGAGCTCCCTCATCCAGGTCGAAGGCGAATTGATTCCAAACGCGTTCCGAAAGAAATCCTTCACCTTATTGCACAGAGTCTGAACACCGTTGTTTGCAGTCTGCACGGAAGCTCCAGTATTCAGGCCATTGGCAAGTCCCTGAGACATGTATTCTCCGATTTTGCCAAAGAAACCCGAAATCGTGCCCAGCAAGCCACCAAACAGGTTTATCGGATTAAGATGTTCAGAAAGCCATGCAACAATATTTCCCAGCAGTTCACTCAGTGCACCTTTGATGCCGCCTCCCTCACCGCCACCATCCCATGCCCATGCGATCAGATCGATAATGGTCTGGATCACTATAGTGCCCAGCGTAAACAAAGCCTGTCCAATAGGCTCACTGCACTGTACGATAACATTGCAAATGGCTACGATGAGCTGAGCAAGTGCATTGCCGATTGCAGGAACGGCCTGCGCAATTGCGTTGCATACCGCTACAATAATTTCAGCGATTGCAATAGCAATACTTCCAGCTGCTGTTCCAAGCCCTGCGATTACTCCAGCGATAAAAACGCCAATTGCAGAGCCAAGCGTTCCAAGTGCCACGACAAGTGCTTCCATCTGAAGAGGCATTAGACTTACTGCTGCCATCGTTCCAAGCAGCAATGCAAAGCTTCCTGCCAGCAAACTCAGAGCTGCAGAAACAGCAATGACAATTGGACCTGCAAACGACATTGTTCCAACAGCAATCGCAAAAATGCCAAGTGCCCCACCAACTGCGAGTAATCCATGCCCGATCTCTTCAAGTGACATTTCGCCAAGAGATTTCAGCGGAGAAACGAGAGCATTCAACACAACCGACATGATAAGGAACGAAGTTGCACTGCCAAGAGAGCCTTTTACAAGAGTCAGTGCGACGCCCATTTCAATCAGTCCGCCTGCCATTGCTGCCAGTGCCACGCCGATCCGACCGAGCGTCATGCCACCGAGGTTTGCCAGAGCATTGGATAGAATCAGCAGCCCTCCGGACAAAATAGTTAAGGCAGTTGCTGTAGAAATCACATGTTCTGCCAAGTTGGACAACATGTTGAAAACCGCAATTTCGCCAAGAATCGCACCCAGTGCACCAAGTCCATTCTGGAGTTCATCTGCCGACATCTTGCTGAATGCCGACACTGATTTTTCCAACACACTCAGTGCTGCTGCCAAGACCAAAATTCCCACTGCTTTTCCTGCCGTCAGTCCGCCAAAATTACTCAGCCCCGAAAACGCAGCAACTTCCGCCAGCAGTCCTGCTACGGCAATAAGACCCTTCTCAATTCCATCCCAGCCAAGGTCAGCCAACTGTTCTACTGCTTCTGCAAGGACACGAACTGCCGCAGCCATTGCAAGCATACCCATGGCATGCTTAGCACCATCTTTTGCCCATTTTGAAATTGCAACTTGTGCGGCAACCAATTCTGCCATCACCGTGCCCAATGTGATAACTGAAGTCAGAAGCTTTCCGGTTTCAATTTCAGAAATCTTCTTCAGCGCAGACGTAAGGATTAGAACACCTGCTGCCATAACGACCATTGAACTGGTGCCTTTGCCAACTTTTTTGGCTTTTTTCGCAATTTCGTCATAAATTGCAAGCGCCACAAGCAGTTCAGCGAACAGCGCAATCATAGCTCCCGTAGATGCAGCCAACCGTTCTGGCTTCACCAGCGAAAGCACAACAAGTGACCCCGCAAGAATTGCCACAGCGGTCGAAATCGTCTTGAGCGTTTCTGTGTTCTTGTTGTTTTTCCATGCAGTGACAGCTTCTCCTAACTTGTTAAGAAGTTCTGCCACACCCCCGATTGTGTCTTTAACCGTAGAGCCGATATCTTTAAAGGCTTCCAGAAAGCCCTTAATGCCTGCAATGAGCCCGGCAATCATTCCAGCATTCGCAAAGCCCCAAAGTGCGTTGCCATTCAGATTACCAAAAGCACCGGATGCACCGCTGCCCAGTTCTTCAAAAATCTCCCCGATTTTATCAGCAAGCCATTTCAGCTTTGGTGTAATGAAAGAAATAAAATTTTCAAACCACTCACCAAGGGTCTTTAACGGGTCGAACACGACAGAGACGTTATTCGATACATCAGTCAGTACCCCTGCAAAGGTCTGCATCCCTTCAGACACCTTTCCGATAATCCAGTGAATACCATCCAGTGTCGTCTTAAACGCCTTAGAGTTATGGTCTTCGCATCCAGCTTTTCGACACCGAGTTCTGCCTTCTTTTCCTCCAGCAGGATCATCGCCTTCGGAGTTGCCTCGATGGCGAAACCTACAGCCATGACGCCTGCGCCGATAGCAAAACCGGCCAGGATCTTGGATGCATTGCGATTCAGCATCTGCCGACTCGCTTTTGCAAATGATTTCAGGTTCATTTTTCATACCTCCGTAAAATATAAAAAAGAAAGAGCCTACGATTTCTCGTAAGCCCTCGCTTTCGTCAGATGTGTCCAGTTCGTTTCCAATTCTCGAAGCGAATCGTTTCCTCACGGTCACATTCACGCTCGATCTGGATACAGTACCAGATGTATTCCACCAGTCTGATCGGCTGCATCAACACGTATCGTACTGTAGCATACAGCACACGTACCATGTTGATGGCCAGATCTGCCAGCAGATTTACCATCAGGCTGTCCATTTGTTCGTAAAAATTGTAATCGTACATAAATATCATTCTCCTTTACTTTGTTCAAATTGGATTTCTCTTCCATAAAGGAGCCTGTATTTTTCGCGTTTACTGGTTCTTTTCCGCCAGCTGCCGCCGTACTTCTTCCTGCACCATATCCTGCAGGTCTTCCTCGGTCTTTTTATCCTCGATCAGGTCATGTCCAAAGCTCAGCACTGCGCTTGCAGCCATCAGCGCCACAGATGCAACTTTCCACCAGTCGATCTTATGCATGATAAGTGTCCTCCTCATAATTCAGGTAATTTTTAACCGGATCAAGTGCAGGTGCCAGGTAATAGCACTCCAGTCCATCATCCGTGATTTGTTTATCGTATTCAAAGTCCATCCAGTAGGCATCACAGTCATATATGAGTTGGTCCAGACACCATCCCATTTCGTCGCCTTCTGGTGTAACGGTAAGTTCATCAGCGCAGAGATAGTTGCACCATTCGTTCACAGAAATACAACCGTTCGTGGCCAGTTCCCGGTTGAAATAGTACGATGCCTCAATGACACGGGACATGGTGGCATGAAAATATCTTTTCGACGCAGGCTCGTAGAACAGCCGGATGACATCACCATCTTTATCCCGCTGAACATCCTCACCTTTTGTCTTTTCAGCAACTTCCATGCGAAGCTTTTTTTCCTCTTCAGCACCGATGCGCTCCGCCACCTCCCTGCGGTACTCCTGATAGGTTTTTCCCAGTGCCATGTAGGCAGCGGTCATACTGGCCAGCTGTTTCTTGTTCAGCGCATTGGACCCCAGAATGCACGCCACAGTTCCAGCGCCAACCACAGCCGCTGGAATATAAAACTTCCAGCAGTCCTTGACGATTTCTTTTTTCGCCATAGGTTCGTCCTTGTTCATGGTAACGAACGTGGTAGCCTTCACAGTCGCCTTCCCCGTCTCCCACATGGTCAGACCGACACCAATTGAGGCTCCGATGGCAAGGATCGTCCCGCCATGTTTGCGCAGAAACTTTGCGCATGTTTTCGTCAGTTTCATTGCTAAACCTCCATTTTGAAAAATAAAAGAGCCTACGATTTCTCGTAAGCCCTCGCTTTCGATTAGCGCTTCAGATGCCTTTCGGCCTGATCTGTTTTCAGGAATTCATACAGCTTCAGCTCCCAGTTTGCTCGGCCTGCTTTCATCGCATTGTCGAGTGCATCTGCCGCTGAATCATCATTGCGCATCATAAGCTTTCTCCACATGATTGCAACGGTTTCAACGCAGAACAACTCGGTAATGCCAAGAAACGCCACTGCGCCCAAAGCAACCTTCACCAGTTTCTTCATAGTTCATACCTCCAAAATATAAATCTGAGACTAATCATCTCATAAAGCACACTGAAAATTTCGCGTCACAGCACTCCAGCTTTTTTCAGAATATCATTCAGCTGAGCCTTCGTTACCTCCGCATCCAGCTCCAGATGTACCCGCAGCTTCTGCTCCTTGTCCACCCAGTTCACCTGAGCTTCTTTCAGCTCCACTTCTACACCGGGTGCCTGCTTCTTCAAAGCCTTGTTGATGATCTGTGAAATGATACGGCGCATAAAACTTGACCGGATCAGCATAATGTCCTCCATAGCGTTCGACCTCCGAAATATCATTTTCAAAAAAGATAAGAGGGCGTGATCTTTCAGATTTGATTATCCATATCTCTGAATGAATTGTATTTATCAAGCCTCTCTGCCTTGTCCTTATAAGCGATCCACTTCTCGTAAGCAGCGATTGCCCCGATGACTGCTGCATACAGTCCCAGAACAATACCGCTCCACTTAAAGCTGTCGCCCCAAGTAATAGTTTTCATCATAGTAATTTCTCCTTTCGATAAAGCCCTCTTACCTCCATAAAGCAAGCTGATTTTTTCGCGCCATGCCAAAAAGAAAGAGCCGCAGATCTCTCCACGGCTCAATTCCGGAACAAAGACAAGTTCAGTTCGTACCTTGTTTTGTCATTTCTTGCTAAGAATCGATCGCACAATCAATGCAAACAACAGCACTGCAAGACCCACTCCAAGTCCGAATGCCATTGTCACAATCATGTTGCCAATCGTAATCGAATAGTTCCAAAATTTGTTTTCTCGCATAGTATTCTCCTTTGTTCATGGTCTTTGCTCCATAAAGCAAGGAGATTTTTTCGCGTTTGGACAAAATAAAAAGAGCCTACGATTTCTCGTAAGCTCCCCCATTCACATATCAAGCTGTTTTCTTCACAGAAACGCTGTTCTCATACAGTTCATGCGGCGCAATGTCTTGTCCTTCCGGCCATTCAATCCCAATTCCATCGGGTAAAAGCCGAACGGAATTAAAATATTTCTCATCCTTCAGCTGCCCATACCACGAACCGTTTGCATATGGCACGACATCGAACACTTTTACCTCATGGGTTTCATAGTACAAGCGGAGTTTCAAATCCGGCATCGGTTCAACTTTAACTAGTCTCGGCTGCAGCATCAAATATCACTCCTTACTTCAGCGGGTCAATACGGAAAAACTGTTCACCGTTGCTCAACAGCTTCCAGTTTGCTTCCAGATCATCATGATGAATAACGACCCACGCTTCCAGAAGCTTCAATTTATTTTTCGGGAAGCTTCCTTCCAGAATCGTTCCATCCAAGGCCATCACGATTTCTTCTCCAGAATACTCAGCGTGAATGTGCGGCATATTATGCTTGCCACCCTGCTCACGGTACATTCTGACGATAATACCATAGAAAATGCTCAATACCGGCATTTTTGTCACCTCTGTCATCAATTTGATTTTATCATATGTAAGTTATTTTTTCAAGCTTTCATGCTCTTCATTGCCGCTTCAAATTCTTCCACGCTCATGTCAACGCGCGGCGCAGCATCCTCTACCTTCAGGAGTCCATCGCGGACAAGCCCAGCCAGAATATCAATCTCGACTTTGTGCTTGGCGACTTTCTCCTGCGCTTTCTTTTGTTCACGCTCGACACGATCACGCTCCACCGGGCATTTTTTCATGCATTCGGGATAGCTCGGTTCGCCGCAGGAATTGCACATCATGCAGTGCCGTCCCAAATCCGGAATATCTTCTTCAAACTCTTTGATATAGGTCGTCCACTTGCCGTTTTTCTTCACGGGAACAATCATGTGCGATGTCACTCTCACGCTCTTCGCCTCCCTTTGTTTCATTATAGCATGGCCCGGACAAAAGCAAAAGACCATGTTTCAGATCTTTTGCCCTCCAGAGTAAGATTTAGGAAATCAACGTCTGGTAGCGGTCATTCAACTTCGCCATCTTGTCTTCGTCAGCCATAACCTTGACGTGGAACTCCATTCGGTTCTTAGCGTTTATCACACTTTCAACAACCAAACCTTTGTATCCTTCGTCGTACAGCATTCTCAGGCAAATACCGAGCTGTCTGTCGCTCTTTGCCAGAAGGTATTCCATAACTCTCACCTCCTTCATAATAGAGCAAGTTTTTCTCGCGTCTACGAAAAACAAGAGCCGCAGATTTCTCCACGGCTCCTGCCTGTGAGTTACTCTTTAAGCAATTTGTCTTCGGTTTCCGTATAAGCTTTGCATATCGTACTACGTCCCTCCGTATCATTATCGCGCACCGAAATCCACATAGTTCCGTGCATGTAGGTAGCATAACTTATCGCAGTAAGCACCAAACCCACTGCAGTAAAAATCACGCCAGCCGCACCCGCACAATCCATGCGATCAATTTTCGCTTTGTCTGACATTCCAAGTGACGTACCATTAGCATTAGCTTTGATTTTCATAGTTCATACCTCCAAAATATAAATGTTAAGACGTAACTCGTCTCATAAAGCACCCTGTAAAATTCGCGTCCTAAATCGTGCTTCTGTCAAACACGGTCTCCCAGCGCTCTTTTTTCAGGGGCTTCATCCGCAGCGCCCACATGATCTGCCGCACGGTCACGGTAGGATATTCTCCGTTTTGATTTTTTCGTTTGGCATGGCTGTCAAAATATTCCTTGAACCCGTCATGCAGGTAAATTTTATCGGTCAGCCATGGGTCTATGGCGCTCCAGTAGGTCGCTTTGCTTTTCTCGTTGTAGCGCTGCTGGATCACGCACAGGCCCTTGCTGCGCTCTTTATACAAGGTGCATACCCGGTACACAGGATGGTTGCAGCGGTAGACGCTTCCGTAGTAGTTCGTCCACTCCTGCGGCTGAGCGTTATCATGATATCGCATAAAAAATAAAGAGAGTCCGCAGCTTTCGCCACAAACCCTCCTCGGTTCCTCCTTTTAATCTTTTTCCGTAAAGCCTCTCTTCAGCTCATGTACTCCCTCGCTGATTGCTCTCGACAGCTGGGTTACACCGCCTGCCTCGCAGATCGACCAGTACACAGTCATGCCAATCGTGCCTGCAAACGTCAGCGCCTTCATGCCGATTTTTGCCCAGTCAAGTTTGCGCGCCTTCTCCGCTTTCTCCTGATCGAGTTCCAGTTCGTGCACTTTCCGCACGGCCTCGTCCTCTTTCAGCTGTTTTTCGTTTTCCTGCGCTTCATCCTTGAGCTGCATATCGTACAGCTTCAATGCCATGTTTGCAGCCGTATTGTACTCTTCCGTACCCGGCTTCAGATCCTTAAGACTTTCCAGCGATTTCTTCGCCGCGTCTTTCAGCAATTCTTTGTTTTCGTAGTTTTCCATTTTGAAATATCTCCTTTACAAAATATCATTCTGGAGTCTCCTCCATAGAACACCACGTTATTTTCGCGTCCGGATCATTTTGATGTTCAGCATCACCCGCTCTTTCCCTGCCAGAGTTTCCGGACTTTTCGCAAGGTCCAGGAACATGCAATGGTCTGCATCCTCGTCACCGGGTGCGATCACAAGATCACCGACACACCTCTGGCCTTCGCTCAGGTTGAAACCGATGGCAATACCCAGCACCAACCCCAGTGCAGCAATGCAGATGAAAACGATCAGAAACAGTTTTGCGTCCATTTTGAAATTCTCCTTTTTAATAATATAGTAGAGGAACCTGTCCCCTGCGTGCGGAAAAAAGAAAAAGAGCCTACGATTTCTCGTAAGCTCCATTTCGCCTCAGATGTCATTGCGAATCAGGAAAAGCTCATTGCGGTTGCAAGTAACACGCACGATTCCTCCCGCCCGCACCAGCGCGATCGCGTTCCGGTAAGCACAGCGTGCCGTCTCAGCATTCTTATACTCGCGTGTATCGACATACATCACTTTCGAGCTGCTTTCGATGAACACGCGGATCTTATCCATAGCGTTCACGTACCCGCGGTCATAATTCGTCTTTACTCGTTTTGCCATAATAGCATTTCTCCTTTCGTTCTTCGGAAGACATCCTTCCATAAAGGGCAATGCGTTTTTCGCGCCAACATTCTATTCTAGAATAGAAAAAAGAAAGAGAATGGGATTCGGACCCACGACCTCTGCAATCAAGCAGCGCTCTGCCAACTGAGCTATCTCCTTCCATAAGGGAGGCTGTATTTTTCGCGCCTACACCGAAACGTCAAAGAAAAGAGCGCATGTTTCCATACGCCCGTTTTCCGGTCAGAATATCCATTAGCGGATACCACACCGAACCTCGTTCAGCATGAGGAGTTCTTCCCCTTCATTCCAGCCCGCATACGGATCGCTCAGCGACTCGTTCATAGCGGTCAGAACACAGTTCATCATTTCCTCAAAACCTTTAATAACATTCTTCAGCATAGTAAAATACCTCCTAAAATTGTTCATTTCTTTCCATAAAGGAGGGTGAATTTTTCGCGTCTGCGAAAAAAAAAGAGCCTATGGCTTCCCATAAGCTCCATTTTGATTTTCAGTGTTTCTTCTTTGTTCTCTGTTTCACCTCTTCCGTCTTAGCGCCAACAAGGCCAATGCACTTGACCAGCAGCACAACGATCAAAATTGCAACGATCAGACTAAACATTGTTCATACCACCTTTCTCATAAAGGCGGCTGATTTTTTCGCGTCTCACTGCCGTTCCTTGCTCAGGAGCCAGAAGAAGTACCGGTAATGCTCGTAGTAGGTCTCGCGGCAGCAGGGGCAGCCATTTGCTTGAAGCTTGTTGTAGCCGTCTCCCTCTGTCACTCCCTTTTTTATGTACGGTGCCAATGCCGTATCAAGTTCCGCAATACACCTGTCCACGATATCGATGCAGCTAGAGTAGAACACTCTGGACAGTGCGATCCTCTCGGTCTGGCTTACAGGTGGGCAGCCCTTGATGATGCCGGAAATATCATTGGGTGATATCTGCCAGCCGTCGATCAGAGTCAGGGCCTTCTTCCAGTCATCGTACTGCCTGCAAAAATACTTCAGCTCGTAGTAGCGGTATCTCGGAATGTGGTATGGGTTCTTTTTTGACAGCTCCGCACGTTCTCTGCTCATTTTTCGCCCCTCCATTCATAGCCGGTCTGCTCATAGAGGAGCTTGGGTGAGATGTAATAGCTGATCCTGCCCAGCTTTGAGTTCATCTGCTGAATATCTGTAACGCGCTTTCCGTTCCTAGTCGCTTCTCCAATCGGTAACCACCCAGCGATGATTCCAGCTCTCACCCAAGCAGGATCTCTGCCGTATACTCGTGCTGCGATCCGTACAGGAACCGAACCCATTTCTAATCTAGCTTTATCCATTCTATCGTACTCCTTTTGTGTTACTCTAGGAGCGTCTAAATACGTTCCCAGGCTCAAAAGGATGATACTTGTAAAAATGGTCCCCCGCGTGCTGTTTTTTATCTTTTTCGCCCTGAAGGATTGACAAGCAAAAATCTATCGTTTAACCTAGAATAGCTTTTTCAAACAGAAAAAGCCCGGTTTGACCGAGCTTTTGAGTAAAAATGGCAAATTTATACAATGATTGAAGGAGGTTTCTATGTTAAAACTCTGTCCAGAGTGTTGTCTACAAGTGAGCGATAAGGCAGCAGCTTGTCCTCATTGCGGTTACCCGCTCAAATCCAAGTCATCGCTGCCACCAAAAAAGAAAAAACATATGCGTCTTCCCAATGGATTCGGCCAGATTTCCGAAGTCCGAGGGCGTAATCTTCGCAAGCCCTTTCGGGCAATGGTCACAGCCGGAAGAACTGATGAAGGCAAACCGATCGTATGCCCGCTCCGTCCGGTCGCTTATTTTGAAACGTATAATGAAGCATATGAAGCGCTTATGAAATACAACGCGCATCCATTTGACCTTAGCAATAAAACAACCATGCAGGACCTTTTTGATATGTGGCTGACCACGAAAGAGAAAAAAGTGGATTCTTCTACGATTTCCCGTTATAAAAGAGCATGGGCCTACTCCTCCTCGATTCATAACATGCTTGTCCGCGACGTTCATATCTCGCACCTGCAGAATTGTATTGAAAACGGAACCATCGTTTACGCCGGAGAAACTCGCCATGCACAAAACAATAATAAAGACTCAATGAAAAATCTTTATAATCTGCTCTTTGATTATGCAGTCTCCCGCGAACTCGTCGATAAAAATTATGCTCGTATGTTCACGATCGATTCGGGGTATGTCCGCAAACCGAATAGTCATATTCCCTATACCGAAGCAGAACTCGATCTTCTATGGGCAAATATAGACAAGCATCCTATCATTGACATGATTCTAATTCAGTGCTACTCTGGCTGGCGTCCCGGAGAACTATGCGACCTGAAAATGAAGGATGTTGATATGGATGTGGGCACATTTACAGGCGGCTTAAAAACAAAAGCGGGGATAAACCGAACAGTGCCGATTCATCCCCGAATTTACAACCTGGTAAAAGCCCGCTACGAAAAAGCGCTCGAAGCAGGTTCGCCTTATTTATTTTTCACGATCCGCCAGCGTGGTTTCCATCATCAGAACACCGTAAAAGGCGAAGTCACGCAAATGCGCTATGCCTCTTTTTCCGTGCAGCTTGTCAACGAAGTCGTTCCTCTGCTGTCACTGAACCCTGAACATAAAGGCCATGATGGACGTATTACTTTTGTTACAATGGCCAAAAAGTATAACATGGACGAATATGCCATCAAACGACTTGTTGGGCACCATATTAAAGACCTTACTGAACGTGTTTATACCCAAAGAAGCATCGACTGGCTTAAAAATGAGATTGAAAAGATCCCATAATTCCTTATACCGCTTTTGCATTTGAATACAGGGAATGTGTAGGAGTGACCCGATTTTGTCTACATTTTATCCAATCTGTAGATGCCGTATTTCACGTATTTACGTTCAATTCAGTCCAAAAATCAGATAGAAATGGTGTTACAAACGTCCAGCAGCACCGGGTCAAGCGTCTTAGTCATTTCAAGAGCTTCATCCACAGGGTAATCCACCAGTTTTTCGCCCCTCATGCCGACGATGCGGTTATACCCGCCCTGCTCCAGCAGGCACACGGCATGGTAGCCCATTGCAGAAGCGTTCACACGGTCACGCAGAGTGGGAGAACCACCGCGCTGGACATGGCCCAGAATGGTGGCGCGGGAGTCGATGCCGGTGCGTGCCTGAATCTCGTTTGCGATCTCCTGTGCATGGCCGACACCCTCGGCAACGATAATGATGAAGTGACGCTTGCCGGTCTTCTGAGTCTCAGCGATCTTATCCAGAATATCACGCTGCATGTCAAATTCCTTCTCCGGCAGTAGAACAGCCATAGCGCCGGAAGCAATTGCAACATTCAGAGCAATATAACCGGCGTTGCGGCCCATGACCTCGACCACACTGCAGCGGTCGTGGCTCTGGGTGGTATCGCGCAGCTTGTCGATCATCTCCAGCGCGGTATTCATGGCGGTATCGTAGCCAATGGTGTAATCGGTGCAGGAAATATCGTTGTCAATCGTGCCGGGCAGACCGATCATCGGAATGCCGCGGTGGGCCAGCTCACGAGCGCCGCGGTAAGAGCCGTCGCCGCCAATGACCACCAGCGCATCAATGCCCAGTTCACGGCATTTCTCTGCACCCTTGTCCTGACCTTCCTTGGTCTTGAATTCCAGACAGCGGGCGGTATACAGAATGGTACCGCCTGCAGAGATGATGTTCGACACACTGCGCAGGTTCATCTCAAAGCATTCGCCGTTCAGCAGGCCATTGTAGCCACGCTGAATGCCGATCATGCGGTAACCCTTATGCAGGCCGGTACGGACTACGGCGCGCACGGCAGCGTTCATGCCAGGAGCATCACCACCGCTCGTCAATACGCCAATCGTTTTGATCTGCTTTTCCATACGAGAGTTTCCCTCCAATTTGTTTCTTCATTTACCCAATGGTATCACAGCGCTCTCTATTTTAACGCTGTCCAAAGCACTTCACTTGCCTTGAATCATTATAACACAAACGCCTTATTTTGGAAACAGCCATCCCGCCGGATTTGCGTTAAGATTCGTGCACGGAAATGTCATTTTGTTGCAATGTTGTCCGTTCCGACCAGCCTTTCCAGCTCTTTGAACAGCAGCGGATGGCCGGATGCGTACAGATGGCGCGGCACACGCAGATACTGCTTGGTATCGGTCAGATACAGGAGCACCGGCATGTCCCCATCAAAAATGCCAAGCAGATTGACCACCTTTGCATATTCCCTGCTGCTGCGGGAAGGCACACGGATATACAGCTTCTTTGCTGCCGTTTTCATCGGGTCCGGCCTGCCGTTATCCAGTCGGGCCGGATCGTAATTTTCGATCGGGACGATGCTCTCTGCCAGCAGCTTGGAAGCTTCATCCTCCCGTACCGACAGTCTGCCATCGATCACGACGACTGCATTTTCGTGCAGTGAATCCCGGAAAGCATCCAGCACCTTTGGGAATACGATCACTTCCATGGTGCCGGTCAGGTCTTCTACGCTGGTAAAAGCCATCATGCTGTTGGACTTTGTGGTCATCATGCGGCTTTTTACCACCGCGCACACAATGCGCACTTTTTCTCCATCCTTCACATGGGCATCTTCCCCTGTAAGATCCTTGATGGTGTGGGATGCAATGCGTGCCGATTGTTCCCGGTAAGCATCCAGCGGATGACCGGACAGATACAGACCGCTGACTTCCTTTTCCTGCTGGAGCAGTTCCTTATGGCTGTATTCCGGCAGCTGCTTTATTTCATAGTTATCCTCGGAAGCACCGCTCTGTGCTTCCCCGCTCATCACCGAGAACAGATCCAGCTGTCCATCCAGATTGCGCCGAGAGTCGGTCTCAATGCTCTTCAGAATGCCCTCTACGGCCTCCACATGGCTGTGGCGGTTGTTGCCCAGATGATCGAATGCGCCGGCCTTGATGAGGCACTCCACTGCCCGGCGGTTCAGTTCATTGCCATGCATCCGCTTGCAGAAATCGTACAGGCTGGTGTAAGGCTTATTCTGCCGCCCCTTCACCACATTCTCGATCAGGTTGCGGCCCACATTTTTGACCGCATTCAGGCCAAAGCGGATCTGACCGCTTCCATCCGCCGTAAAGCCGCCGTTGGAAACATTCACATCCGGCGGCAGCACCTTGATGCCAAGGCGGGCACACTCGCCGGAATATTCAATAACCTTATCCGTGTTATCCAGCACACTGGTCAGTAAAGCCGCCATGAACTCACTGGGATAATGGCACTTGAGGTAGGCCGTCTGGAAAGCCACATAGGCATAGCAGGCCGCATGGCTCTTATTGAACGCATATGAAGCGAAACTGGACATTTCATCGTAGATCTCATTGGCCACTTTCTCAGAGATGCCGTTTGCCACACAGCCGGGGCATTCGTTGCCGGGATCGGTGCAGCCGTACACAAAGTGCTCCCGCTCGGCCTCCATGACGGCATGTTTCTTTTTGCTCATGGCACGGCGGACATTGTCTGCCTGACCAAAAGAAAAACCTGCCAGCTCCCGGAAGATCTGCATGACCTGCTCCTGATAGACGATGCAGCCATTGGTCACATCCAGAATGTGAGCCAGCTGTGGGGTCTTATAGCTGATTTTGTCTGGCTCGTGGCGGTTGCGCAGGTAGGTGGGGATCGAATCCATGGGGCCGGGCCGGTACAGGCTGATCAGAGCGATAATGTCTTCTAGGTTCTGCGGCTGCAGGCCCACAAGCACCTGCTTCATGCCGGAAGATTCCAGCTGGAACACACCCTCGGTGTCTCCCTGTCCCAGCATCCTGTAGGTGTCCGGGTCGTCGTAATCCAGCTTCTGGATGGAGAACTCCGGGTGGTGCTTCTGCACAGCAGTTTCCGCGTCATGAATGACGGTCAGCGTGCGCAGGCCCAGAAAGTCCATCTTCAAAAGGCCAAGTTCTTCGATCTCGGTCATGTTGAACTGGGTCACAGGCAGGCCGTCGTTGGTGGCCAGCGGCAGATAGTAGTCCGTAGGCTCCGGGGTAATGACGACACCCGCCGCATGGGTGGAAGCATGGCGGGGCATGCCCTCCACCTTCAAGGCCGTGTCGATCAGCTCTGTGACCTGCGGGTCGGTATCGTACATCCGCTTAAGTTCCGGCGATACCTCCAACGCACGCTTCAGCGTCATTTTCAGCTCCATGGGCACCTGCTTTGCCACAACATCTACCTGCTGATACGGAATGCCCATCACGCGGCCCACATCGCGGATGGCGTTGCGGGCGGCCATGGTGCCAAAGGTGACGATCTGAGCCACATGGTCGGCACCATATTTCCGGTTGACGTAATCGATCACTTCCTGACGGCGCTCGTAGCAGAAGTCCACATCAAAATCTGGCATACTGACGCGCTCCGGGTTCAGGAAGCGCTCAAAGATCAGGTTATAACGGATGGGGTCGATATCCGTGATGCCCACGCTGTAAGCCGCAATGCTGCCTGCGCCGGAGCCACGGCCCGGGCCTACCGGGATACCCTGACTCTTGGCGTAGTTCACGTAGTCCCACACGATAAGATAGTAGTTCGTGTAGCCCATCTTTTTGACCACGCCGATCTCGTATTCCAGACGGTCTTTGTTGGCCTGCGGAACATTGGGGCCGTAGCGGCGCTCCAGACCTTCCCAGCAGAGCTTTTCAAAAAACGCCTGATTATCCATACCGTTCGGCGCTTTGTAATATGGAATTTTAGTGTGTCCAAAATCAAAATCAAAGTTACACTGTTCGGCAATTTTGGCGGTATTCTCGCAGGCTTCCGGCACCATGGAGAACAGCTCGTACATTTCGTCTGTCGTTTTGACATAGAACTCGTCGGTCTGGAACTCCATTTTATCCGCATCCTGAATGGTCTTGCCGGTCTGGATGCAGAGCAGGATGCCCTGCATTTTGGCATCCTCCTTGCGCAGATAGTGGGAGTCGTTGGTGGCTGCCATGGGAATTCCGGTCTCCCGTGCAAGCTTGATGAGCTGCGGCAGCACAGTATTATCCTCTTCCAGACCATGGTCCTGAAGCTCGATATAATAGTTTTCCTCGCCGAAGAGGTCCCGATACCACAGCGCGGTTGCTTTGGCGCGCTCATAATCGCCCGCCAGAATGGCCTGCGGAACTTCGCCTGCCAAACAGGCCGACAGGCAGATCAGACCTTCGTGATATTTTTCCAGCAGTTCCTTATCAATGCGGGGCTTGGAATAAAAGCCCTCCACAAAGGCGGCCGACACCATTTTGATCAGGTTTTTGTAGCCGGTCTCATTTTTGCACAGCAGGATCAGGTGGTTGTTGCCGTCGATCTTATTTACCTTGTCAAAGCGGGTGCGGGTGGCCACATACACCTCACAGCCGATGATGGGCTTGATGCCAGCCTTTTTTGCAGCCTTATAAAACTGCACGCAGCCGTACATCACGCCGTGGTCGGTGCAGGCAATGGCGGTCTGTCCGCACTCTTTTACGCGATCCATCAGCTGGTCAATGCGGCAGGCACCATCCAGCAAGCTGTACTCTGTGTGAATGTGCAGATGGACAAAAGGCCGGGTATTGGCTAATGCTTCGCTCATGCTTTTGCCTCCTGTTCCAGATTCTGCCGCAGATTTTCGGCCAATGCCTCCAGCTTCTTCATCCGGTGCGACAGGCCGGATTTGCTCACGGGTGGCTCAAAGCAGCCGCACAGCGCTGTGAGCGAAAGATCCGGGTACTGCATCCGCTTGGCAGCGGCTTCCTGCAGTACCTCCGGCAGAGTGCTAAGGGCATCCTGCTCTTCCAGAAAGCGGATGGCCTTCAGCGTCTGCGCATTGGCACGGGCCGTTTTGCCAAGGTTTGCCGTATCGCAGTTGGTCTGTCGGTTGGTATGGTTGCGCACCTGCTTGAAGGCTTTCTGCGCATGCATTTCCTCTGCAGCGTTTCCAGCGCCCATAAAGCTGAGCAGCCGTTCCACATTGGCCCCGGTCTTGACGTAAATCAGGTTCACGCCGTTGCGGCGGGTGCGGTGTGGTGCAAACTCATGCTCTGCCAGAAGCGCTTCAAAGTCCCGTGCCAGATTGGTGCGGGAGGTAAGAAATTCCAGATTATATTCTTTCTGCGGATCAATGACCGTTCCACTGCACAAAAAAGCTGCGCCAATGTACGCACTGACGCAGGTCTGACAGCGGATAAGGCGGGGGTCGATCTGCAGGCTGGTCTCGCTGCCCGTGGTGCCGAACAGCTCGTGCATCCGGGCCACCTGCTCCGGCGCGCGGATGTTGAACTCATACAGCATGCCGCTGGGCCGCTGCTTGTGCAGGATCTCGCCCTGCACGCCGCAGCGTGCGAACAGCTGCTGGGCAGCCTGCACCGTCTCCTTCTGCTCGGTCTGCACCACCAGACCCTTTGCATCAAAATATTTGGCAAAGCACGCAATGCCATAAGCTGCCGCACGCACACAGCAATCCTTCTGGATGCTGCGCTGCGCGATTTCCTCCCGCGCGCGGGATGCAAAACTACTCATACTTCCTCGAATTCTGTCAGCGTTTGGCATCGCGGTGCTGCACGCCCGGCTCATAGCCGAGCGAGGTACAGTATTCCGCGATCTTGCGCGCAAATGTAATAGAGCGGTGCTTGCCGCCGGTACATCCCACCGCAATGGTCAGCTGGCTTTTGCCCTCCTTGACGTACAGCGGCAGTGCATACTGCAAAAAGTTCTCATACCGTTTGAGCAGTTCCTGCGCTTCCGGGTGGCTCATGACAAAATCCACCACATCCTGATCAAGGCCGGTCTTATGCTTGAGTTCCGGCACGTAGAAGGGGTTGGGCAGGCAGCGCACATCCAGCACAAGGTCTGCCTCCGGCGGGATGCCGAATTTGAATCCAAAGGACATCACGGTCAGGCGCATGGCGCCCTTGGCTCCGCCATTTTTTGCAAAAAGATCGCAGATGCGTTCTTTGTTTTGTGCTGTAGAAAGCAGGGCAGTATTGATGACGTAATCTGCACGCTCCTGCAAAGGCTTCAATATTTTGCGTTCCTTTGCAAAGGCCTCCCGGGTGGAAATGCCCTCGGCAATGCTGATGGGGTGGCGGCGGCGGGTCTCGCTGTAGCGGCGCATGAGTACATCGTCCGGGGCATCCAGAAATAGAATTTTATAATCCACACCCTGCTCATCCAGCTTGTCGAGCGCACGCTCGATCTCTTCGCTGGTGCGGCAGCCGCGCACATCCATGGAAAGAGCCACCCGCTCCAGCTGGCTGTCGCCCGCTTCCGAAAATGCAGTGATGCTGGGCAGCAGTCCGGCCGGAACATTATCTATACAGAAAAAACCGATATCTTCCAGCGCATTCATAGCCACCGACTTGCCTGCACCGGAAAGTCCGCTGACGATCAACAGCTCCATAATCTGATCTACCGCTCCTTTTTTGCTTTTTCCGTTATCGGACGACCCGGATCTCTTTTTCAAGGTCGTAGCCCGTCTTTTCCTTTACGATGGCGCGCACCTCGTCACAGAGTGCCAGCACATCAGCACAGGTAGCGCCGCCAAGGTTTACCACAAAGCCGCAGTGCTTATCGCTGACGGCTGCGCCGCCGTGGCGATAGCCGCGCAGGCCGCACTGGTCGATCAGCGCAGCCGCAAAAGCACCCGCCGGGCGCTTGAAGGTGCTGCCGGCGCTGGGCTTATCCAGCGGCTGTTTTTCCACACGCTTGGCCATCAATTCATCCATTTTTGCACGGATGTCCGCTGCGTTTCCGGGCTGCAGATGGAACTGTGCCGAGAGGATGCAGCCGCTGTTCTCTTCAAAAATACTGTGGCGATAGCGGAGATCCAGCTCTGCGGCAGGCACTTTTCTGACCTCGCCTTCTGCCGCAAGATACCGCACTGTGGTGAGCACGTCCTTCATCTCGCCGCCGTAGGCACCCGCATTCATATACACTGCACCGCCCACCGTGCCGGGGATGCCGTAGGCAAATTCCAGCCCGGACAGGCCATGCTTCAGTGCCGCCTTACACAGTGCCGCAAGGCGGACACCTGCGCCTGCGGTCAGGACTGTATCTTCCACCGCGATCTCTGCGTCCAGTGCCGAAACATCGATCACCACGCCGGAAAAGCCTTCGTCCGCAAACAGGATGTTGCTGCCGTTGCCCAGCAGGTAATAGCGGACAGCCTGCTCTTTGCAAAGCGCAACTGCACTGCAGAGCTGCTGCTCGTTTTCCGGCATGACAAACAGCTGTGCCGGGCCTCCGATTTTAAAGGTACAGTGCGCCGCAAGCGGTTCATTCTCCCTGAACGGGATCGCCGCTGCCTGCAGTTTCTGCTTGAATCGTTCCATGATAACTTGCTCCTTTTGCGGTGTGGGATCAATCCATTTTATCGTCCAGACCCAGACGGATCAGCAGTTCACGCGCTGCGTTGTAGCCCATCTTCTTCTGGCGGTTGTTGATGGCTGCAGTTTCCAGCACGACAGCCAGATTGCGGCCCGGTGAGACCGGAATGCTGGTGCTGGGAATGCTGACACCCAGAATGTCGTAGTATTCGTTTTCCAGACCGGTGCGCTGGTAGTTCTTAGTGGGGTCCCATGCTTCCAGCTGAACCACAAGGTCAAGGCTTTCGCTCAGCTTGACCGCGCCCACGCCGTACACACGGGCCACATTGACGATGCCAATGCCGCGCAGCTCAATGAAGTGGCGGATATTCTCCGGGGCAGTACCCATGATCTGGCGGTTGGACACCTTGCGCAGCTCCACCGCATCATCTGCCACAAGGCGGTGGCCGCGCTTGACCAGCTCGATGGCAAGCTCGCTTTTGCCAATGCCGCTGTCGCCCAGGATCAGGATGCCTTCGCCGTACACTTCCACCAGCACACCATGGCGGGTGATACGCGGTGCCAGTTCCAGATTCAGCACACTGATCAGGCTGCCCATCAGAGTGCAGGTGGTCTCGTTGGAGCGCAGCAGTGCAACACCATGCTTCTGGGCCAGCTCCTGCATTTCCGGGAAGGGGGTCAGTTCTTCGCTGCGGCAGACGATAACAGCCGGCGGCTGCTGACGGAACAGCTGATCCAGCGCTTCGTAGCGTTTTTCCGGTGAAAGGCCGGACAGAAAGTTCATCTCGGCCAGACCCATGATCTGCAGACGCAGCTTATCAAAATAATCGTAATAGCCCGCCAGAAACAGACCCGGGCGGTTCACTTCGGCGATCTCCACACAGATCTGATCCAGTTCCTTCGGCGTATAGACAACTTCCATGCTGACACGGTCGGTCAGCGTTTTGAGCGAGACATTGAATGTGCCCATTCTTGTTCCTCCTGTGCTCCCCTTTTGCTGCACAGCCCTGCCTGCTGTCAGGTACCGTACAGGATTCCTTCTTATTATTATAATAGAACGATCGGTAAAAAACAATATTGTGCGGGCGGCTTTTTCGCAGCCCGGCAAGAATGCACGCAGCAGCGCAGCCATGTACTGATTTTTTACATTTTTCTTACCTTTACACGGATTTTACATTCCCTCGATTTTGGATTTTACATTGCATCTGTATACTCAAAATCAGGAGAAACACATCAAAAACACGTCAAACAAAAGTGAGGAAATCTTTATGACCATCTTCAATGTCTTTTCCCTGCTTGGAGGTCTTGCCCTGTTCCTGTTCGGCATGGACATCATGGGCAAAGCACTGGAAAAGCAGGCCGGCGGCCAGCTGCAGAAGATCCTGAGCAAGCTGACTGACAACCCCCTTAAAGGCTTTTTCCTTGGCCTGTGCGTCACCGCTGTGATCCAGAGTTCCAGCGCTACCACGGTCATGGTGGTCGGCTTTGTCAACAGCGGCATCATGGAGCTGCATCAGGCCATCGGCGTGATCATGGGCAGCAATGTGGGCACCACTGTCACCAGCTGGATCCTGAGCCTTTCCGGCCTGCAGGGCGACAGCCTCCTCATCAATCTGCTCAAACCCACTTCTTTCAGTCCTTTGCTTGCATTTATCGGCATTTTGCTGTATATGTGTAAGAGTGAGAAGAAAAAAGGCGTGGGCACCATCCTCATCGGCTTTGCCGTGCTGATGACTGGCATGACCACCATGTCTAACGCCGTCCTGCCCCTGCAGAACGAGGCATGGTTCACCAGCCTGTTCACCCGCTTTTCCAACCCCCTTCTGGGCGTTCTGGTGGGTGCCCTTGTTACCGGCATCATCCAGAGTTCCAGCGCCAGCGTCGGCATCCTGCAGGCATTGAGCGCCACCGGCGTGATCACCTACGGCAGTGCCATTCCCATTATCATGGGTCAGAACATCGGCACCTGCGTTACCGCGTTGATCTCCTCTGTGGGTGCCAACAAGAATGCACGCCGTGCTGCCATGGTCCATCTGTACTTCAACATCATCGGTGTGACCATCTTCCTTGTCGGCTTTTACGGCCTGAATACGGTCTGCCACTTTGCTTTTGTGAACACCACCATCGAGGCATGGGGCATCGCTGTGGTGCACTCGGTGTTCAATATCGTGGCAACGCTGGTGCTGCTGCCCTTTGCAAACCTGCTGGAAAAGCTGGCCATCCTCACCATTCCGGATTCGCCGGAAAAGGAAAGCTTTGCGCTGCTGGATGACCGCCTGCTGAACACCCCTGCCGTGGCCGTGGAGCGTGCACGCTCTGCAACTGCTGAAATGGCAGAGCTTGCCCGTGTGGGCGTGATGCAGGCCATGAGCCTGACTCATGATTGGAACGACACCCTTGCGCAGAAAGTCCGCGAGGAAGAGACGCAGGTAGACCGTTACGAGGACGCTCTCGGCACCTATCTCGTCAAGCTTTCCAGCCGTGAGCTGAACCATGCCGACAGCCAGAGCGTAAATACCCTGCTGCACACCATCAGCGATTTTGAGCGCATCAGCGACCATTCCGTAAACCTGATGGAATCTGCCGAGGAGATGCACACCAAAGAAATCCAGTTCTCGCAGGATGCCCGCGACGAGCTGCAGGTGCTGGAGGATGCGGTGCAGGATATTCTGAACCGCACCACTGATGCTTTCCGCAAGGGTGATCTGCATCTTGCCAGCAAGGTGGAACCGCTGGAAGCCGTGGTCAACGAGCTGGTACGTGCCATCAAGGCCCACCACATTGCCCGCCTGCAGGCCGGCAGCTGCTCCATTGAATATGGCTTTGTGCTGGACGACCTGCTGACCAACTATGAGCGTGTGTGCGACCACTGCAGCAACGTAGCCGTTGCACAAATCGAGGTTGCACAGGACAGCTTTGATACCCACGCATACCTCAACGAGCTGCGTCACGGCAATGACACCAAGGAAAGTGAGGAATTCCATCGCCGTCTTGACCGTTACCGTGAACGCTATCTCTTCCCTGAAAATCAATCTGCGGAGGATTTTGACAAATGATCTATATTGTTGAAGACGATGCCGCCATCCGGGAGCTGGAACAGTATGCCCTGCAGTCCAGCGGATACGAAGTGACCAGCTTTGAAAGCTCTGAGCCGTTCTGGCAGGCCATGCACGCTGCAGAGCCGGAACTGGTGATCTTAGACGTGATGCTGCCCGGTGAGGACGGTTTTTCCATCCTGAAAAAGCTGCGCAACACCCCTTCCCTGCGCAGGCTGCCCATCATTATGGTCACGGCTAAGTCCAGTGAGCTGGACACCGTGCGCGGGCTGGACTGCGGTGCCGATGATTACATCTCAAAGCCTTTTGGTATCATGGAATTTTTGAGCCGGGTGCGCGCCGCCTTGCGCCGCTCGGCTCCGGAAGCACGTCCCAACGTACTCAGCTTTCACGAGATCCTGCTGGACAATGCCCGTCACAACGTGACTGTGAGCGGAACGCCGGTGGAGCTGACCTACAAGGAGTACAGCCTGCTGCGCCTGCTGCTGGAAAATACCAATCTGGTGGTGACACGCGAGACCATTCTGCAGGTGGTGTGGGGCACCGACATTTCGGTGGAGAGCCGCACTGTGGATATGCATATCCGCACCCTGCGCAAAAAGCTGGGGGATGCCGGCAAATACATCTGCACTGTGCGCAAGGTGGGTTACAAGCTGACCGATGAAGAGGAGGCCGGTGAAGAATGAAGCTGCGCAGCATGGAAGAAAAGATCAGCTACCGCCTGTTCCTGATGGGCTTCCTTGGTCTGCTGTTCACGGCGGCGCTTTGCATCTTTGTTTTTCACAAGGCATTCACGGCTCAGGCATGGACCAGCCTTGAGCGGGAAGCCGATCTGGTAAGCGCCGGTTATGATCTGGTGCAGGACCCGCAGCAGCTTTCGTCCTTTGTTACCAATGATCTGCGCATCACCCTGATCTCGCAGGACGGCAGCGTGCTATTTGAATCTGCTACCGATCAGCCCATGGAGAACCATCTCTCCCGCCCGGAGATCCGTCAGGCCATGACCGAAGGTGTGGGCCGGGACATCCGCGACTCCCAGACCATGGGCTACGAGACCTATTACTATGCCGTACTGTTGCCCAACGGTGAGATTTTGCGCATGGCACAGGATGCAGAAACGGTCTGGTCTATTTATGATTCGACCCTGCCTGCCATCGTGCTGAGCTGCGTTGCACTCATGCTGGCCGCCGCTGTGCTGGCAGCTCTGCTCACCCGTGCATTGGTCTCCCCTGTGCTGAGCATGACCGAAGATCTGGATCATATTCAGGACAATGTTCCCTATAAGGAGCTTGTCCCCTTTGCTGAAAGCATCCACTCTGACCGCATCCTCCGTGAGAACAATGAAAAGATGCGGCAGGAGTTTACTGCCAATGTCAGCCATGAGCTGAAGACCCCGCTGACCAGTATTTCCGGCTATGCGGAGCTGATTGAGACCGGCATTGCAAAGCCTGAGGATGTGCCGGGCTTTGCCCAGAAGATCCATGCGGAGGCCAGCCGTATGATCCAGCTGGTGAACGATATCCTGCAGCTTTCCAGTCTGGACAACGCCAGCGAAGCCGGTTCTGAGCCGGAGATGGAGACAGTGGATCTGCTTACCGTTGCCAAGGACTGCGTAGAGCGCCAGAAGCTGAATGCCCGCCGGGCTTACATCTCGCTGAACTGTCTGGGCGAAAGTGCTCTTGTGCACGGCAACCGTGCCCTGCTGGACGAGCTATGCCAGAACCTGTGCGATAATGCGATCCGTTATAATCGTCCCGGCGGTAAGGTACAGATCACCACAGCCTGCAGCCGCAACGGACACTGCACCCTGACTGTGGCCGATAACGGCATCGGCATCCCGAAAGAAGCACAGTCCAGCGTGTTTGAGCGCTTCTATCGTGTGGATAAGAGCCGCAGCAAGGCTACCGGCGGTACCGGTCTGGGCCTTGCCATCGTCAAGCATATCGCACGCATCCACAACGCACGCATCAAGCTGGAAAGTCAGGTGGATGTGGGCACTACCATTACTGTCACCTTCCCCACTGCCAACTGAATCACATCGGTAAAAACCTCACGTCTGCCTGCAATTGCGGGCAGGCGTTTTTTATTGTGATCTTTTCTCTGCCCACACCGTTCTGCAATGCACTGCGCTGCTGCAGATGCACAAGGTCGATGCCCTGCTGCCAGAAAGACTGCACCGTCTGCGTGCACAGTTCTGCCAGCTGTTCGCACTGTGCGGCGCTGGGCTGCGGCGTATCATAGCTGCGCTGACAGTCCAGCCGCAGACTGGCAGTTTCTTCCTGCAGGGTGACAGACACGCTGCATCGGCGGACCGTTACCGGCTCACCTTCCAGCCAGAACGTATGCACGCCGCCCATTTCCAGCAAAAGCCGCGCTGTTTCCGCCTGCCGGGCCTCCATCTCAATGCTGTTTTCCACTCGCCAGAGGATGCTTGTATCTGCAAGTGCCACTTCCTGTTTCTCTGCCCGCAGCTGCGGCAGAAGCATTCCGTCCTGATACTGGTAAAGCCTCGGCATCTGGTCTGCGCACTGCTTGAGCTGCTCAAGCAGTTTGTTCGGAAATTCCTGCTTTTCTGCTGGAAGTTCCTCCAAAAATCCATCGTCCATTTCCAGCACAGAAACTTTTGCCGATACCCTGCCCTGCCTGTTTTCCAGCACCGTACGCTCATACGCTGCAAGCAGCTCTGCCGATGCATCTTGATCGATCAGCAGATAATCGCACAGGCGGTAATCCGCCTTTTGCGGCAGTTGCTTTTGAGCCGCCGCCAGCGCTTTTGCCAGCGTGTCCGCCTGCGCCAACTGCAGCTGCACAGCACCAGAAGCCTCGGATGCATCGGCGGCGGCTTCCGGAGCCTGATACAGCAGCCCTACGGTGATGGACTGTTCCTTCTGAGCAAGATACAGCGCACGAACCATGCTTTTTTCGGTGGTCTCGCAGCGCAGAAAAATCAGGCACCACCCGATCAAAAGCACCGCACTGAGAGAGCGCAGTTTCTTCTGCTTCATTTTACCGCTCCTTTCCCGCACTGCACCGCGCGCTGCCACACGGTACGCACTGCCGCGCAGAGAAAGCCGGTGCGGAAGATCGCGCAGGTGAGCCAGATGAGCAAAAGCAGCGCATCCATGCGGGAGAAAACATCTGCGCTCCATGCCCGCAGCAGCTCCTGTGCCGGGTAATCCGCTGCGCCAAATACGAGGCACATCCCGGCAGTAAGACCCGCCTGTACCAGAAAGGTGAGCCATGGCAGCCAGGACATGCTGCGCGGCTCTTCATAACCTGCAAGAAGCGGCCAGAACAAATACTCCGCATACAGCGGAACACGCGGCCAGCGGGCCAGTTGCACAGCATCTGCCGTCAGCAGGTGCGCCCAGTCCATCTGCCCGGCAAGCCCTGTCAGACAGACCAGCCCACCCAGCAGCACGAACCACCACAGCACCCGTGCCGGAGCATCCCAGCCGGAAGGCGGAATACACCACCCTGCCCAGAGCAAAAGCGGCAGCAGGCCGATCAGCGCCATGGAGCGGAACTCCTGCTGGCAGATGTTCTGGGCCTGCATTACGGTTTCAAACAACTCTGCCAGAAACCATGCTCCTGCGGAAAACAGCCAGACCCACTGCATGGCTGCCCGCTGCCAGCAGGCAGAGAACACCCCACTGATGCATGTGAGCAAAAGAGCCTGAACCGCTCCATGAATGATCATCCCACGCGGAGAGATACCGGTCTGCATTTCTTCTGCCAGCGCAGCTGTCCACACGCTCAGTGCCAGCACGGGAGCAGAAAAGCCTTTCTGTTTTTGTATCATTTTCCCTCCCGTTTCTGCCAGATATTAAAGTCGTGCGCTGAAAGGCGGCGGTAGTTGCGGCGGATGATGCCATCCTCTTCCATGGGCCGCTGCGGGAACGGATGCGCCGCCAGATATGGCACCTGCAGGCAGGCTGTGCCGGAAAGACTGAGCAGAACTGCAAAAAAAGCCCCCGCAAGTCCCACCGGCCCGGCAAGACCTGCAGCCAGCACCACACCCAGACGCAGCAGCGTAGCAGGCTCGTACAAAGAGGGCGTGACGAACACCGCGATGGCCGTGATGCTTGCCACAAAGATCACCGGCGTGCTCATAAGCCCGGTGGCAATGGCAGCATCGCCGATGATCAACGCGGACACCAGACTGACCGAATGCCCCAGCGACTGCGGCATCCGCAGACCTGCTTCCCGGATGACCTCCAAAATGAGTATGACCAGCAGCATTTCCGCAAACAGCGGCAGCGGTGTGGCCTTCTCCGCCGCTTCGATCTTGTACAGAAGCTGCGGTGGGATCAGCTCCGGCAGGTAGACCGCCAGACAGACGAACACACCCGGCAGAAATACTGTGAGGTAGAACGAAACATATTTGAGGATGCGCAGAAAAGAGGAAAACACGGCGGTGGATGCATAATCGTCCAAGCACTCAAAATTTTCGCAGAAAAGAGCCGGAAGCACCATGGCAGAGGGACTTCCGTTGACCAGCACCACGATCTTGCCCTCACAGATCTTTGCCGCCGCCACGGCAGGCCGCTCGGTGTAGCTTACCGGCGTGAACAGCCGCGCCTTGCCCGGCAGCAGCCACGGCACAAAGTAACTGGAATCCAGCAAAAGCTCCGGCTTTGCAGCGGCAAGCGCCTTGCGCACACGGATCACCATGGCGGAGTCTGCCCTGTTTTTGCAGTAGCAGATGGCGTATTCCGTTTGCATTTCGGTATCGGCCTGCGCCACCTCCTGCACCAGATGTTCGGTACGGATGAGCCGCCGCAGCAGGCTCAGATTGACCCGCAGCAGGTCGGCAAAGCCTTCGCGGGAGCCGCGCAGATTGCCCTCCCCGGAAGGCTCGTCTACCGAGCGGAACTTCAGTCCCTGTACCGAGAAGGCAATGCCCTTTGCGCAGCCGTCCAGCAGTAAGACCGCCATGCCTGCTGTCATTCGTTTGATCAGATCAGCCAGATCTGTTACCGGCTCACTTTCTGCCGGAAAGGCTGAGCCGTGCAGGATCAGCTCAAAGACCTGCGGCCCGGTGCAACGCTGGCCTGCCTGCTGCGGCGGTGCCTGACGGCTGGCCGCATCCAGTAAAAGCTCCCACAAAGAATCCAGGCTTGCCATGCCGTCAAACAGCAGGATGCTTCCCCTGCAATGATAAATCGTGATCTCCTTGGCATAATAATCCGAAGAGGTGCCAAACATTTTGTCCAGCACCGCAAGATTTGCCGCAAGGCTCTGTGATAACTGCCGCATCCAACCACTCCTTTGCACAGCAGTATGCCCGGCTGCAGCGGCATCCATTCCGCCAGAAACGACAGGAGGTCTTGTTACTTGAAGCTTCTGATCTGCCGCACGATCATCATTTATCTGTGCGTCCTGTTTGCCATGCGGCTGATGGGCAAGCGCCAGCTGGGCGAACTGCAGCCCGAAGAACTGGTGTCCACCATTCTCATTTCCAATCTGGCATCCATCTCCATTGAATCGGAAGAGGTGCCCATCACATCCAGCCTGATTCCTCTGTTTCTCATTGCAGCGCTGGAACTGCTGGGCTCCGTGCTGAGCTTCCGCAGCCAGAAATTCTTCAACTTTCTCTCCGGCAGACCAAAGACGGTGATTTTGGACGGACAGATCGATCAGAAAGCCTTGCGGATGTTACGGCTGACCACAGCCGACCTGATGGAAGCGCTGCGCGGTAAAAATATTTTTGACCCACGGGAGGTCTCCTACGCGGTGATCGAGACGAACGGCACCCTTTCGGCAGCACTGCGGCCAGAAAAAGAGCCAACTCGTCTTGCCGACCTGCAGCTGAAGGTGACCCATACCAACGCCACCATTCCCTTTGTGCTGGACGGACAGGTGCTGGAAGACAACCTACGCTGGTGCGGCAAGGACCGCGCGTGGCTGGAACGCACGGCGCAGGCCAACACCCTGCTGCCGGAAGAAATTTTGCTGCTGATCGGCAACGAGACCGAGGATTATTTTTTGCTAAAAAAAGAGAACCGCCGTGCCGGCGGCTCCCATTGAGGTGAGCGGATGAAACGGATCTATGCATGTATCGCTATTGTGGCCGTACTGCTGAGCGTGGCCTTTTACAGCAGCTGGAAGGTGCAAAGCTTTGCGGATGTGATCTCGGCAGACCTTGACACCGCCGCCGAAGCCATCCGCAATACCGACTACCCTGCCGCCCGGCAGGCGCTTGCTGATGGTGCCGACCGGTGCGACCAAATGCGCACCAAAATGAACCACCTGCTGCGCACCGCAGATTTTACCGAGCTGGAAGCTGCACTGCGGGCGGCGGACGGACACCTGGAAATGGGTGCCCCAGAGGAAGCCTTTGGTGAGCTGCGCCGCGCACAGGTACAGGTGGAAACACTGGAATGGCTCTCGCACCGGCTGGTATAAACAAAAACACCGGCCCTGCCCCATTGGGCGAAAGCCGGTGTTCTGATGCAAATTATTTCTGTGGTTCCTTGCGGTCGCCCATCAGCTTTTTCAGCTCATTGAAAAAACTTTCCACGTCTGCAAACTGACGGTAGACCGATGCAAAGCGAACATATGCCACTTCGTCGATTTTTTTCAGTTCCTGCATGGTCAGCTCACCGATGCGCACGCTGGGGATCTCACGGTCATAGGAGCTGAGCAGCGTCTGCTCAATGCTGCTTACCGCACGCTCCAGCGATTCGTAGCTGACCGGCCGCTTGGCGCAGGCACGCACCATAGCGTTGAGCAGCTTCTGCCGGTCGAACGGCTCACGGGAGCTGTCCTTTTTGATGACCACAAGCGGAACAGTCTCCACGACCTCATAGGTCGTAAAGCGCATATGGCAGCTCAGGCATTCGCGGCGGCGGCGGATGCGCTCGCTGTCTTCGGTGGGGCGGGAATCGATCACTTTGGATTCCTCGGCTCCGCAATAGGGACACTTCATGTTCTGTTCCTCCTGTCCGGTCTGACCGGGCTGTGTTTTTAGGCTTTGGTCTTGGGCTTGCGCTCACTCCACAGCACCCACGCAGAGGTGGAAACGCACAGCGAAGTGTACACGCCGCTGATCATGCCCATCATCAGCGGGAACGCAAAGGTAAAGATGCTGTCCAGACCATACAGCTTTGCCACGATGCACATAACGCCCAGCGCCATCACCGTGGTAATGGTGGTGATCAGGGTGCGGCGGGCGGACTGGTTCACCGAGTGGTTCACCAGCTCTTCAAAGGATGCCTTTTTACCCATCAGGGTGCGGTTCTCGCGGATACGGTCGTAGACCACAACGGTATCGTTGATGGAGTAGCCAAGGATGGTAAGCATGGCGGCAATGAAGTTGCCATCCAGCGCGGTGCGCAGCAACACGAAGGTGCCAAACACCACCATCAGGTCGTTCACCAATGCCAGCACCGCCATCATGCCTCCGGTCAGGCCGCCGATGTTCTTGAAGCGCAGGGCGATGTACAGCAGGATCAGCACCAGTGCAAACACCACGGCAACCAGACTCTTCTGCAGGAACTTGGTGCCCATGGCAGCGCTGACGTTGCTTAGCGACAGCTGTTCAAAATTGTTGTCCGGGCAGCTTTCGTTCAGGCTGTCCAGCAGCTTAGCCACCTGCTCGGTAGTCACTGTTTCGGTACCGGGCATCGAGATTTTCAGGGTCTGGCCACCGGTAGCAACATTCTCGCCGGTCTGCAGGGTCAGGCCGTTATTCTCCAATGCAGAGGATGCAACCTTCTGCACATCCGACATGGTAAAGCTGCCCTCGTAGCTCAGGGTGATCATGGCACCGCCGGTGAACTCGGTATCCAGATGGACACCCAAAACCACAGCGCACAGCACGATGGCTGCCATCAGGCAGGAGGAGATCGTCAGGAAGCGCTTGCGCAGGCCCACAAAGTCGATGGGCTTCTTCTCGGCTTTTTCCTTGCCAGGCTTTTCTGCACCGTAGAGCCAAGGGTTGCGCAGTGCCTTGATGGATGCCGCACCGCGGATCATCACACGGGTTGCGAACACGCCGAACACAAAGTTCAGCAGCACGCCGGTGAGCAGCGTGTAACCGAAGGCATAAATAGTGCCTGCGGTAGAGGGGCCAAAGGCAAAGAACACAAAGTGGAGTGCCTTTGCAAACATGCCGTCCGAGGGGCCAAAGGCACCCATCAGCACGATGGCCACGATGACGATGGTCACGTTGCCGTCAACGATGGGGGTCAGGCCGCGGGCAAAACCGCTCTTGAGCGCGCCATCCAGAGACTTGCCGTTTTTCAGCTCTTCCTTGATGCGTTCTGCCGTGATAACATTGGCATCCACGCCCATGCCGATGGCAAGGATGATGCCTGCGATGCCGGGCAGAGTCATGGTAAAGCTTTCAAACACCGGGAAGTAGCCGGAAACGAACGCCAGCGTTGCCGCCACCTGACCAGCCAGTGCAATACATGCAAGGAAGCCCGGCAGACGGTACAGCATCGTCATGAACACCACGATCAGTGCAAAGGCGATCAGGCCGGCCAGAACCATGGCGCTTAGGCTGTTCTCGCCCAGACTGGGGCTGACGGTGGAATAGCTGTCCACCGTCAGTGCAAAGGGCAGTGCGCCGGAGTTGATCTGGCGGGCCATCTTGACGACCTGCTCCTGCGTGAAAGGATTGGAAGCCGAGCTTGTAATGATGGCAGAGCCATCGGTAATAGCAGTATTGACCGTAGCCGTGCTCACGTTTTCATCGTCCAACCAGATGCTGATGGTGCCGCCCGATGCAGCCAGCTTTGTGGTAGCATCGCCAAATGCCTTGGCACCGTCATCGGTGAACTTCAAGGAGACGAAATATTCCGAAGCACCGCCATTGCTGACGGGGCCATACTGAGCTGCGGCGCTCTCGATCATGGAGCCGTCCAGAATCAGCTCACCGTCCGCACTGCTTCCCTCGCGGAAGGTCAGATAGGCGGTGGTGCCGATCTCATCGATCGCAGCTTCCGGATCAAAATCTGTCTCACCGGACTGCCACGGGAATTCCAGGATCAGGCTGTCAGAATTGTTGTCCACATACAGCTCATAGTCGGTCACGTTCAGCGCCACGAGACGGTTCTCAATGACGAGCTGGGCTGCTTCCAGCTGTTCTTCGGTAGCATCGTAGCCATCCGACGGCACAAAGGTGACGTTGACACCGCCCTTGATATCCACACCGAAGCGGATATCCTTTGCACCTTTGATGTAGGTCGTGGTCGTATCGCCGTACTTGGCATACACACCGAAGAACGCAGTATACACAAATACCACGATCAACAGCACTGTGGCGATCAGATGCCATGCTTTGCCTTTTGTTTTCATAAAATTCAGGGAACCTCCAAAAGCAGCAGTTCTTGCAGCTGCCGCCCGTATTCTAGTGCGGACCGCCTGCTCCGGCGGGCCTTATCATTTCCGCAAGGGGGCCGTCGTGCCGGCTTTCTTGCGACAAAACTCCCCTGACGGCCCAGACGGGCCGCACAGAGGAGATAAAATCAAAAAATGTTAGTCTGCCTTGTCAGCCAGCAGTTTTTCTGCCACAGCCAGACGCACACAGATGCACAGCAGTTCGGAAGCAGTTTCCACCTCATCCAGACTGGGATAGGTGGGCGCAATGCGCAGGTGAGAATCCTCGGGGTCCTTGTGATAGGGATATGCAGAGCCGGCACCGGTCAGGGTCAGACCCGCGTCCTTGCACAGACCCGCCACGCGCTTTGCACAGCCGGGCATCACATATAGGCTGATGAAGTAGCCGCCCTTGGGATCCGTCCAGTGGGCAATATCCCCGCAGGGGATGAGGTTGTTCTTGAATGCCGTCTTGACGGCATCAAAGCAGGGCACCAGACGACGGCGGTGCTTTGCCATGTGGGCCAGCACACCTTCCTTGTTCTTCAGGAAGCGGACGTGGCGCAGCTGGTTCATCTTGTCGTAGCTGATGATCATGACCGAGAAGCGCTTGCAGATATACTTCATGCTGCTCTCGCTGCAGGCAATGGCAGAGACACCTGCGCCCGGGAAGGTGATCTTGCTGGTGGAAGTGAACATGAACACACGGTTTTCGTTGCCGTACTTCTTGCTCTCGTTCAGCAGCACCGGAGTCTCGATGATCTCATCGGTCAGGTGATGGACGATATAGGCTTCATCCCAGAAGATCTTGAAATCAGGCGCAGCGGTCTTCATCTTGGCAAAACGCTCGATGGTCTCATCGCTGTAGGTGTAGCCATCGGGGTTGGAATACTGCGGCACACACCAGATGCCCTTGATGTCAGGATCCTCGGCCACCAGCTTTTCCACAATGTCCATATCCGGGCCATTGGGGGTCATAGGCACGCTGACCAGCTCAAAGCCAAACTCCTCGGTAATAGCAAAGTGACGGTCATAGCCGGGCACCGGGCAGAGGAACTTGCGCTTCTCCACCTGAGACCAGGGGCACGGAGACTCCGGGAAACCGAACACATAGCCGATATTGACGAGGTTATACATCAGCTGCAGGCTGGAGTTGCCGCCCACGAACACTTCCTCCGGCTTTACGCCAAAGACATCCGCAAACAGCACGCGGGCCTCCTGCAGGCCTTCCAGCTCGCCATAGTTGCGGGCATCCGTACCGGCATCGGTGGTATAGTCATTCATCTTCAGCAGGTCCATAGCCAGATCCATCTGGTGAGGACCGGGCTTGCCGCGGGCCATGTTCAGCTTGAGACCCTTGGCCTGAAATTTTTTATACTCTGCTTCGAGCGCTGCCTTTTCGGCAGTGAGTTCATCACGATTCATTGCAAGATAATTTGCCATTGGAAACACACTCCTTTATCGTACTTCCTGTTACCCATAGCGCCAGAGCGGCATTTTGCGGAGCATTCCTGCCAGGGAGCGTTCCCCATGCCATTCCAGACCTTAATATTATAGTACATTTTGCCCTCGGAAACAAGAATAATAAAGCAAAAAGCCCTGCCAAAAGCAAAAAGCTTTTGAAACAGAGCTTGAATGCCGGGTCTTTGCTCCCCTGCTGTACGCTAAAAGCGTCAGCTCAGAGCGACCTGATTTTTATAGCGCTTGCGCACCGCGCCGTATTCCAGATGTGCTTCGCCGCCTTCCACGGTATCTTCATCCACAGTTACGCGGATGATGGTAGCATCGGTGGGCACCTCGTACATGATGGGCAGCAGAATGCTTTCCATCACGCTGCGCAGGCCGCGGGCACCGGTCTTGCGCTCGATCGTCTTGCGGGCAATGGCGTGGAGTGCTTCATCAGTGAAGTTCAGTTCCACATTATCCATGCTCAGAAGTTCCTTATACTGCTTCACAAGGCTGTTGCGCGGCTCCTTGAGCACGCGAACCAGAGCGTCCTCGTCCAGATCGTCCAGCACGGTAATGACCGGCAGACGGCCGATCAGTTCCGGGATCAGGCCGAACTTGACCAGATCGTGGGGTTCCACCTTGCGCAGCAGAGCCTTCTCCGCTTCGCTGGAATTATCCTTCAGGCTGCTGCCGAAGCCCAGTGCGGACTTATCGGTGCGGCGCAGGATATACTTATCCAAGCCATCAAATGCACCGCCGCAGATGAACAGGATGTTGGTGGTGTCGATCTGGATGAACTCCTGCTGCGGGTGCTTGCGGCCGCCCTGCGGAGGAACATTGCTCACAGTGCCCTCCAAAATCTTCAACAGGGCCTGCTGCACACCCTCGCCGCCCACATCGCGGGTGATGGAGGGGTTCTCACTCTTGCGGGTGATCTTGTCGATCTCGTCGATATAGATAATACCGATCTGTGCCTTCTGCACATCAAAATCCGCTGCTTGGATCAACTTGAGCAGAATGTTCTCCACATCCTCGCCCACATAACCGGCTTCGGTCAGGGTGGTGGCATCGGCAATGGCGAAGGGAACGCCCAGCATTTTTGCCAGAGTCTGTGCCAGCAGGGTCTTGCCCACGCCGGAAGGACCCAGCAGCAGCACGTTGGACTTCTGCAGCTCCACATCGCTGCCCTTGCCGCTGAGGATGCGCTTGTAGTGGTTGTAGACCGAGACGGCCAGCACACGCTTTGCCTCGTCCTGACCGATCACGTACTGATCCAGACCTTCCTTGATCTCGGCCGGGGTCAGGATGTTGATATCCAGATCGTCCGCAGGCTGGATGTGTGCACGGTTTGCACCGCGGGCCGGTCGGGCGCTTTTGGGCTGATCCGGCTTGTCGGAAAGCAGGTCGTGGCACAGGCCGATGCATTCGCTGCAGATATTGACACCGGGGCCGATGATCATACGCTCCACTTCGTCCTGATGCTTTCCGCAGAAGCTGCAGACCAGATCCTTTTCGTTTTTGTCTCTGCCGGAATTGTTATTTGCCATAGCTGTTTTTCCTTATCCTGGGTAAATTAAATGTCGGCGGCTCAGCGGTGGGCAATGACCTCATCGATCAGGCCGTATTCCTTTGCCTGCAGTGCGGACATATAGTTGTCGCGCTCGGTATCCAGCTGGATCTTTTCCAGCGGCTGGCCGGTGTACTCGCTGAGCATGCGGTTCATCTTATCGCGGATATACACCATGTGCTCGGCATGGATCTTGATATCGGTGGTCTGGCCGGAAAGGCCGCCGCCCTGCCCGCCGATCAGCGGCTGATGGATCAGAATTTCCGAGTTGGGCAGTGCAAAACGCTTCCCCTTGGTGCCGCTTGCCAGCAGGAAGGCACCCATGGAAGCTGCCATGCCCATGCAGATGGTGGAAACATCGCACTTGATATACTGCATGGTATCGTGGATGGCCATGCCGGCGCTGATGGAGCCGCCGGGGCTGTTGATATACAGGCTGATGTCCTTGTCCGGGTCCTGCCCTTCCAGATACAGCAGCTGTGCCACAACAAGGCTGGCGGAGGTATCGTTGACATCCTCGCTCAGAACGATGATGCGATCGTTCAAAAGACGGGAGAAAATATCATAGGAACGCTCGCCATGGGACGACTGTTCCACAACGTAAGGAACAAAACTCATAAAGTTCGCCTCCTGAAATGGAATATAGTATTTGCAAAATTGACCGATACGGTTTCCCTGCCGGTTCTGCCGTATCGGTCAATTTTTACAACCTTTGATTGAAACCGTGCAGCATACTGCCCGCTTCAAAGGAACACAGGAGCTGATTACTCAGCGTCTGCAGCCTTCTCTTCCTCAGCAGCCTTCTCCACGATGTTTGCGTGGCTCTTGATGAAGTCAATGGCCTTGTTGATGGCCAGATCCTTCTTCAGGTCGTCAACATTGACCAGCTCACGAACCTTGTCCTCTTCCATCTTGTACTGGTCAGCGATGCGCTTGATCTCAGCGGAAACTTCCTCCTCGGAAGCCTCAATGTTCTCAGCAGCAGCAACAGCCTCCAGAGCCAGACGGATCTTGACCTGCTTCTCAGCCTGCGGCATGAAGGAGGCGCGGAACTGCTCCATAGTCTGGCCCATATACTTCAGGTAGTCCTCGAGGCGCAGGCCCTGCTGCTCCACGCGGAATGCAAAGTCGTTGACCATCTCGTCCATGCGGGCATCATACATTGCCTGGGGGATCTCACCCTCCATGCTCTCGATGACCTGATCCACCAGAGCGTTCTCAACAGCCAGATCGTCCTGCTTGTCCAGCTGCTCCTGATTGTTCTTGCGGATGGAAGCCTTGAACTCGTCCAGAGTGTCGTACTCAGAGCAGTCCTTAGCCAGCTCGTCATCCAGAGCAGGCAGCTCCTTGTACTTCACTTCGTGCAGCTTGATCTTGAACACAGCAGCCTTGCCAGCCAGTTCGGCAGCCTGATACTCGGTGGGGAAGGTAACGTTCACGTCGAACTCTTCACCAGCGGAGTGGCCCACGATCTGATCCTCAAAGCCGGGGATGAAGCTGCCGCTGCCCAGAGTCAGGCTGTAGTGCTCAGCCTTGCCGCCCTCGAAAGCCACGCCATCGACGAAGCCCTCGAAGTCGATATCAGCGATGTCGCCGTTCTCAGCAGCGCCCTCACGGGTCAGCTCACGGGCATTGCGCTCCTGCACACGCTTCAGCTCAGCTTCAACAGCCTCGTCAGAAACAGTATGGACAGTCTTTTCAACCGTCAGACCATTGTAGCTGCCAACCTTGACTTCGGGCTTGACAGCGACCTTGACGGTCAGGGTGACACCGTTGGTCTCATCAGCAGAGTCAACAGTGACCTCCGGACGGCCGACCGGCTCAACGCCAGCTTCCTTGACAGCAGCCTCGAAAGCCTCGGGGAACA
Organism: Faecalibacterium sp. OF03-6AC; assembly: GCF_003478175.1. Lineage (NCBI taxonomy): Bacteria > Bacillati > Bacillota > Clostridia > Eubacteriales > Oscillospiraceae > Faecalibacterium > Faecalibacterium sp. OF03-6AC. Next base: position 275,728 of record NZ_QUEN01000003.1, read on the forward strand.
GCTCATTGATGGCATCATAGGTAAAGACATCAGCGCCGTACATCTTCTCGATCAGAGCGCGGGGAGCCTTGCCCTTACGGAAGCCGGGAACAGCGTACTTCTTGCCTTCCTTCTTGAAAACATCGGCAACAGCCTTCTTGAAAGCCTCTGCGTCGATGGAGAACTGCAGTTCTGCCATGCTCTTCTCGAGCTTTTCACACTTGATGAAATTCATTTGTTTTTCCTCCACTCAAAAATTCTATTGCGCAGGGCAGGAAGTTTTTGCCCTTTGCAACCGCGCACTGCGTCCTGGATGAACTTGCTTTTGCAATATGCGGGGACGCGCGCGCTCAATTGGGTGCAACAATCGCGTCAAAAACTATTATAGCACGCTCCTGACACAATTGCCAGCCCAAATTGTTAATTTTTATTGGTTTTAACGGTTCAATTGATGCGGTACGGGCAAAAACGCAGCCCATCGGCACTGACCAGCTTGTAGTGGATGCCATCCACATCGCCCTGCACCGCATAGCGGATGGCATTGCCGTGCAGATGGCCATAGTAGCAGGTCCTGATGCTGTATTCCTTTAAGGTGGCCACGATCTCCGGCGCACTGGTGCCGGTATACACCGGCGGATAGTGCAGGAACACCAGCTTTTCCAGCCCGGGTTCGGCGGCATCAAGGCTCATGCGCAGCCGTCCGATCTCGCGGTTCATCACCTTTTCGTCGTGGGCCTCGCCTGCATCAAACAGCCAGCCGCGGGTACCGCACAGTGCATACCCCTCTACACTGTAGGAGTTGTTGTGCAGAATGTGCAGGGTATCAAAGCCTTCTGCTTTGAGGTAGGCATTCATCTTGTTCACGGTAGACCACCAGTAATCGTGGTTGCCCTTCATGATGATCTTCTGCCCGGGCAGGCTCTGCAGAAATTCAAAATCCTTACGGGTATCGGTCAGGCGCATGGCCCAGCTGATATCGCCCGCCAATACAATGGTATCCTCTGGTTTGATGAGCTTGCGCCAGTTTTTCTCAAGGCGCTCCACATAATCATTCCAGCCGGGAAAAATATCCATCGGCTTGGAAGCGCCCAGAGAAAGGTGGGTATCGCCAAGCACAAAAAGTGCCATGTTTTTACTCCTGTTCTAAATGCAGCAGGATGTGTTATTCCTGATAGCCCAGCGCCACCTCGGCGATCTGCGCAGGATCGATCACGGTGTTAAAGCGCTCCGGCTTCTGGCGCAGTGCGGCAAGGCTTGCCGGTGCGGTATGCGCAGAGACTGCTTCCAGCTGCTGCATTGCTTCAAAATCATTTTCCGGGGCGGTGCGGCCCAGTGCTTCCAGCACGCTGCGCGGGAACTTGAAGGGAGACGCGGTGGACAGCACCACCATGGGCACGCCCTCGCGCTTTTTCTGCGCTGCCACATGGAACGCAACGGCGGTGTGGGTATCACACAGGTAATTGTCCTTCTCGTAGCGGACACGGATCTCCCCTGCCACTTCTTCCTCACTGCTCCAGCCGCAGGAGAAGTTCTCCTGAATGGCAGCCAGCGTCTCCGGACGCACAGTATAGCTGCCGGTCTCGGCAAGGCTCTTCATCAGGCCCGCCACCTCGGCATCACTGCCGGTGACATGGTACAGAAGGCGCTCGAGGTTCGAGGATACCAGAATGTCCATGCTGGGCGAGGTGGTCTTGAAGAACTCCCGCTTTGCGGTGTAAGTGCCGGTGGTGAGGAAATCGGTCAGCACGTTGTTCTCATTGGAAGCGCAGACCAGCTTGCCCACGGGCAGGCCCATGCGCTTTGCATAGTAGCCTGCCAGAATGTCGCCGAAGTTGCCGGTGGGTACGCAGAAGTCCACTTCATCGCCGAAGGTGATCCTGCCCGCCTTGAGCAGCTGGGCATAGGCGGCAAAGTAATAGACGATCTGCGGCACCAGACGTCCCCAGTTGATGGAGTTGGCGCTGGACAGGCGGATGTTCCGCTTGGCAAGCTCTGCTGCAATGGCAGTGTCACCAAAGACCTTTTTCACGCCGGTCTGTGCATCATCAAAGTTGCCGCGCACAGCGTACACTGCCACGTTGGCACCCTCCTGCGTTGCCATCTGCAGGCGCTGGATCTCGCTGGTGCCGCCCGTGGGATAGAACACTGCGATCTCCACGCCCGGGATATCATGGTAGCCGTCCAGAGCTGCCTTGCCGGTATCGCCGCTGGTCGCCACAAGGATCAGGGTCTTTTCCGTGCGGCCCAGATTCTTTTTGGCTTCCACCAGAAGCTTCGGCATCAGCTGCAGAGCATAATCCTTGAATGCACAGGTAGGGCCATGCCACAGCTCTAAGGCATAGGTATCCCCTTCCACCGGGGCAAGATAGCCTGCCTTGCCGCCAAAGGCCTCTCCGTAGGTCTTGTGGGCAGCTTCGGTCAGGAAATCCTGCGAGTAGTCGGTCAGATACTCTTTGATGACGGCAGCTGCCATGGCCGGGTAGTCCAGCTCACACAGTGCCTTCACATCCACCTGCGGAAAGCTTTCCGGTACAAACAGACCGCCCTCATTGGACAGGCCCTGTGCGATCGCTTCCGAGGAAGTCACTTTGCGGTTTTGGTCTCTGGTACTAAAAAACTGCATTGTTGTTGCTCCTTTTTCGCCGTAGAACGTGCAAAGCACGCTCTTCTGCTGTAGCAGAGAAGCCCTCTGCCCGTACATTTTCCCACCGGGGCCGTTGCTTTACGTGAGGAAAGCGCCCCTTATAATATGTACCATCCAGCGCCCGCTGTCAAGAGGGAACACTTCTGCCACGTCAAATCGTACCGGTGCATCGCTCAGGCCGTTCTGCTGCAGATAATACTGTGCTGCACGGATCAGGCGGCGCTGTTTGGGCCGGTCCACCGCTTCTGCCGGGCTGGCCAGAGAGCCTTCCGCACGGGTCTTGACCTCACAGATGACAATGGTCCCATCCGGCTCCTGCACCACAACATCCAGCTCACCCATCCGGGTGTGGAAGTTGTGTGCCAGCAGCCTGCAGCCCTGCTTCTGATACCAGCGGGCCGCAGCAGCTTCTCCCCTGCGCCCTGTCTCGGCGCGGTTCACTTTCCGTTCTCCGGCCAGTAGCCCTGCTTTTTGAGGAAGCTGCGGCGGTAGAACGGCTGGATGCCGTACTGGGCGATCAGCTCATAGTGGAGCCTGGTCGGGTAGCCCTTGTGCTTTGCCAGCTGATACTGCGGATACTGTCTGTCCAGTTCCAGCATATAGCGGTCACGGCTGACCTTGGCAAGGACGGATGCTGCGCCGATGCTGGCACTGGTGGCATCGCCCTTGACCACCGGCTGTGCCGGGACCAGCAGCCCTGCCGGGGTGCGGTTTCCATCCACGAGAACAAGGTTCGGCACGATGTCCAGCTCTTCCACGGCCTGCTTCATGCCGCCCATGGTGGCGTTGAGGATGTTGTCCCGGTCGATGATCTCCGGCCCCACAAAAACAATTTTGTAGGCCAGCGCCTTTTCAATGATCTCATCAAACAGAGCTTCCCGCTTTTTCTCGGTAAGCTTTTTGGAGTCGTTGATGCCAAAGACCGGATTCTCCGGGTCCAGAATACAGGCCGCTACGCACACCGGGCCGCACAGAGGGCCGCGCCCGGCTTCGTCCACGCCTGCAAAGCAGCCATACTGACTGCGTACAGCGGCATCGTACTCATACAGCGGAGCCGAGATCTCCTCGTCGGAACGGCGCTTCATTCGTCATCCTCCTCGGCAAAATCAGCCAGATCATCCCGCTGCGGCGGACGCTCCAGCGAGATGCGGCCCCATTTGCAGGCGCGGAACTCGTCCACCAGCATAATGGCGCAGCGCTCGGTGTTCACCTCGCCGCCGCGCACCAGCAGACCGCGCTTGCGGCCGATGGCTTCCATCAGCTCGTAGGGCGGCAGGGCCAGCGTTTCGGCATCCAGCTTGTAGCGCTGGGCCACAAGGTCGGGGTAGTTGCGGCGCACCTCGTCCAGCAGGTTCATGGCCAGCTCTTCCACATCCAGAATATCATCCTTGATGGAGCCGATAAAGGCCAGATTGGACGCAATGGTCTTGGAGTCAAACTTCTTCCACAGTACGCCGGGCATATCCAGCAGGTCAAATTTGTCGGTGCTGACCCACTGTTTGCCCTTGGTTACGCCCGGGCGGTCTGCCGCCTTGGCGCGGGCAGAGCCTGCAAAGGTGTTGATGAAGGTGGATTTGCCCACATTGGGGATGCCGCACAGCATCACCTGTGTTTTGGCACCGCCCATGCCGCGGTTCTGGCGGCGTTCCAGCAGGCCCGCCAGTTCTTTTTCAATGGCAGCCTTTACCGCATTGGCACCGCCCTTCTGCTTGGCGCTGATGGCCACACAGCCGGCATCTGCCGCACGGAAATACTTGATCCACTCTTCCGTTACAGCCGGGTCTGCCAGATCGGCCTTGTTCAGCGCGTATAGTTTCGGCTTGCGGGCCGTGATGCGCTCGATCTCCGGGTTCAGGCTGGAAAGCGGGATTCGGGCATCCAGCAGCACAAGGCTGGCATCCACGTGCTGGATCTCCTGCTCCATCATGCGCAGAGTCTTGGTCATGTGGCCCGGGAACCACTGAATATTGTACTGGTTTGCAAAGCGGGTATCCATTTCGTTCATTTTACCACCCCAAAATCTGTAAAGGGCATAAAGCACACAAGCACCTTGCCCAGAATATCCCGTTCGTCGATGCAGCCGACATAGGTGGAGCGGCTGTCCAGCGACTGGTTGCGGTTGTCACCCATCACGAACACCGTGCCCTCCGGCACTGTGTACGGGAACTGCACATCGTAGCCAAGATAGGTAGGCTCTGCAATGTAGTCCTCCTGCAAGACCTCACCGTTCACCATGACCACACCGGAATCGTAATCAATGCTGATGGTATCTCCGCCCTTGGCGATGACACGCTTGACCAGCGGCTTGCCGTAGGAGGTATAGCTGTCCACAATGACCACGTCACCACGCTGCGGTGTATAGCCTGCTCCCCACACGATGAGCTTATCACCGTTCACCAGTGTGGGCACCATGGAGCTGCCGTCCACCTGAATGATGCGGAAGAAAAACGAAAAAATCAGCACCAGCACCAGCGCTGCCGAGATCAATGCCTCGTACCATTCCAGCAGATTCTGCCCACGCACGGGCTTTGCCTGTTCCTGTTTTTCCATATCCGGTACACCTCACCTTCTGGTTTTACACTGCTGACCCGATTATACCGCAGCCGACAGGCTCTTCGCAAGAACGGTGCCTGCAAAAAGCCGCATTTTTTCCGAAATTTTGATAAAGAAAAAAGGGACAACAAGGTTGTCCCTTTTCTCCCGTTTCAAATCGGGGATGATCAAATATCGCTCTTGACCTTGGCAGCCTTGCCCGTACGGCCACGCAGGTAGAACAGCTTTGCGCGGCGGACCTTGCCCTTGCGGACAACGGTGACCTTCTCAACGAAGGGGCTGTTGATGGGGAAGACACGCTCGATGCCAACACCGTAAGCAACGCGGCGAACGGTAAAGGTCTCAGCAACGCCGCCGTGCTTCTTTGCAATCACAGTGCCCTCAAAGGCCTGAATGCGCTCACGGTCGCCTTCCTTGATACGAACATCAACGCGGACGGTGTCGCCAACGTTGAACTGGGGCTTTTCAGCCTTGATGCTGCCTTCAGAAATAATCTTCAGTGCGTCCATTTTTGAATCCTCCATTTGTTTTTAGACGTTCATACACGGCACTTTGCCGTCAGAGGACCGCCCGTTTAATGATATTGTCATTAACCCCGCTGTGGTCTCAGCGGACACTAACGCCTAAATAGGATATCACAAAACCTGCGTGAATGCAAGCGTTCTGACCAAAATAAATGCAAAAATTTTCTGTTTTGCCCAACAGACAGTCTTTCACACTCCGATCAGACAAACAGCTGCTTATCTGCCGTCAGAAACTTTTTGCGCAGGATGTTGGCGCTGACAGCAGGCAGGCCGAATTTTTCTTCCAGAAAGCCGGTGAGCAGCGAGGGGTTCAGGTTCAGTTCCTGTGCGGCCGGCATGCACAGATCCATGTGCAGGCTGTCCCCTTCTGTGGTGTACTCCACTTTGGGCAGATGTTCCTTCAGCTCAATGATCTTGTTGCCCTTTTTGCCGTGCTTTTCCACCGGGGCGCTTTCCAGCGCGTTGTACTGATCCAGCGCCGCAGCCGCTGCCGCCGGGTAGGTGATGCGATAGCATGCGTAGGCAATGAGGTCCGCCTTCATCTGCACCGGGCCAACGTGCGTGATCACGATGCCTGCGGGCATGATGGCATTGAGGGCCGCTTTCCACTGTTCAAAATCCGGGGCTTCCGCTTCGGTCTTGACGTCCACGCACTCGCACTCGCTCTCCTGCCCCAGAGAAAGCGGGCAGGCAAAGGTCATATAGATGTGGGGATTGAAACCCAGCGTATGCCACACCGGCAGGCCGCTGCGCTTGAGCACACGCTGCATCACCCGCTGCAGGTCCAGCAGGGAGATGTAGGAGGCCTCATTCTTTTTCTCAAACGAGATTCTTACTGTAATCAAAGCAGGGACCTCCTAACAGGTGATTTGCACCGCAGCCGTGGCAGGCACGGTTGCAGGGCTGGGTGGTCTGGGCGGCAAGGGCCTTTTTGTACTCCCGTACCAGATATTCGTGGGTAACACCGTAGTCCATATGGGACCAGGGCGTTACCTCGTCCAGACCAATGGGGCGCTGGCAGTAAAATGCCGGGTCGATGCCCAGATCAGCAAAGGTCTGCAGCCAAGTATCGTACTTGAAGCACTCCTCCCAGCCGTCGAAGTAGCAGCCGCGTTTGTAGGCTTCCACAATGACCGGTGCCAGACGGCGGTCGCCCTTGGCGAACACGCCCTCCAGAAAGCTGGTGGTGCTGTCGTGGTAGTTCACCTTGATCTTGCGGCTGCGCACACTTTCCAGCAGGTGCTTCTGCTTGGCGCGCAGCATTTCTTCAGTGTCCATGGGCACGAACTCAAACGGCGTATGGGGCTTGGGCACAAAGCAGGCACAGCTGATGGTCACCTGTACACCCTTGCCCTTGCCGCGCTTGGGCAGCGAATAATAGAGGTCTACCACCTTCTGCGCCGTCTCTGCGATGCCCTCAATGTCCTCCATGGTCTCGGTGGGCAGGCCCATCATGAAGTAGAGCTTGACCGAGGTATAGCCCGCATTGAATGCGATGGTGCAGGTCTTTTCGATCTCGTCCCATGTGACATTCTTGTTGATGACGTTGCGCAGGCGCTGGGTGCCGGCTTCGGCAGCAAAGGTCAGGCCGCTCTTGCGCACCTTGGTGGTCTTTTCAATGAGGCTCTGGGAGAAGTTGTCCACGCGCAGCGAAGGCAGCGACAGACTCACATGCTCCTTGGGTGCCCACTCGTTCAAATCGTCCAGCAGCTCTTCCAGCTGCCCGTGGTCAGAGGTGGACAGGCTGGAAAGGCTCAGTTCTTCATAGCCGGTGTTAGCGCACAGCTCCTGCGCCGCCCTGTTCAGAAGGCCTGCGTCACGCTGGCGCATGGGACGGTACAGAAAGCCCGCCTGACAGAAACGGCAGCCACGCACACAGCCGCGCAGCACCTCGATGCTGGCGCGGTCCTGAATGGCACCCACCATGGGCACCACGAAATTCGTGGGCGGGGCAAACTCGTTCAGGTCCTTGATGATCGCCTTGGTGATGCGCGCCGGGATACCCGGCTCATTGGGGATGATGGCCTTTACCCGGCCATCCTCGTAATACTCCACATCGTAGAATGCCGGAATATAGACACCGGGGATCTTTGCAATGCGCAGCAGCAGTTCCTTTTTGGAAACGCCGCCCTCCTTCTTGGCCTTTTCAATCTCGGCGCAGATGCCGGGCAGCTGGTTTTCGCCCTCACCCAGCTGAACCACATCAAAAAAGTCCGCAATGGGTTCCGCATTGCAGGCACAGGGGCCGCCCGCCACGATCAGCGGCCAGCTTTCATCGCGATCCTTGGAATAGAACGGGATGCCCGCCAGATCCAGCATAGCCAGAATATTGGTATAGGAAAGCTCGTACTGCAGGGTGAAGCCCACTGCATCAAAAGCGGTGAGCGGATCCTTGCTCTCCATGGTGTAGAGCGGCAGACCAAGACGCTCCATCTCGGCCTTCATATCCAGCCACGGCATAAAAGCACGCTCGCACCACCAGTTTTCGCGGCGGTTGAGCAGCTCATACAGGATCTTTTCGCCGAGGAAGGACATACCTACCTCATAGGTGTCCGGAAAGCAGAACGCAAAGCGGACATCCACTTTTTCTTTGTCCTTATATACACTGCCGGGTTCTCCGCCGGTATAACGACCAGGCTTCTGTACCCGTCCCAGTGCTTCTTTCAGTTTTGGATCAAACATCGAGTCCTCCAATAAACAGTCCATTTTTACACGTCATTTTATTGTACCCGAAATGAGCTGTTTTTTCAATCATTTCCCTTAAACTTTTTGCCTGCACGCCGCATTTCGCACAGGCAGGATGCCAGCTGCGCCCCATCCAGCGGTGGAACGGGCAGCAGATTGAATCCCCCGGTCAGCAGATTTGCCGCCCAGAAGGCACTGCCGCGGATGGTCAGTTCCTGTTCCAGCCGCAGCGCCCAGATGCCTGCCAGCATGAAATTGACCGCCGGGCCTGCAGCAGCCAGCCAGAAGAGCCGCCCCGGTGAAAGGCCCCGGACCGGAGCGTCCATCCGCATACAAAAGCCAGTCATGGTCACCTCAATGACCGGAAAGCGGCGCAGCAGCGCACAATACACCAGAATGTGCCCGCACTCGTGCAGGAACGCCGCCAGCAGCCCCAGCCGCAGAAAGCCGCTTGCATCAAAGTAGAGCAGAAAATACAGTGCGCTACACAAAAGCAGCGGGTCGCGGAACACCAGCGGCCCCAGCTGCCGGGAATCATGCAGCTTCATGAGGAAAGGCCCAGCGCATCCGCCGGGTCACAGGCTGTTCCCTGCCGGTACAGTTCAAAATGCAGGTGTGCTCCCGTAGCGCGCCCGCTGCGCCCTGCTGCGCCCAGCAGCTGCCCTGCTTCCACCACCTCGCCCGGGCGGACATAGGCGTACTGCAAATGGGCGTAAAGTGACTCGCTGCCATCTGTATGGAGAACACGCAGACAGGTGCCATAGCTTGTGCTGCGGTATGCCTGCACCACCGCACCGTCTTCCGCAGCAAGCACTTCTGTTCCCTCTGCACAGGCAAGATCAATGCCCTTATGGAACGTCCTTTCCCCGGTAAAAGGATCCTGCCGCCAGCCGTATCCGTCCGAAACACGGTACTGTGTGGTGTCCAGCGGGAAACAGAGCTTCCCCGTTTTTTTCTGCGCCCGCACCGGAAGCACCACGCACACCAGCAGTCCGGCTAAAACTGCCAGAAAAATCACCCTCCGTCTGGGCTGCTCCCTGCCGTGCCCGGCTCGTCCCCATCGCTTTGCCCGCACCTTCTGCCTCCCGCCTTCCGTTTGCTTTTTATTTATGCAGGCAAACACGCAAAAAGACCCGGCAGAGGGTTTGCTCTGTCGGGTCTTGCAAATATTATCTGCGTAACCTGAAGAAATCCAAAATCCGTTTCAGGCGGTTTCTGGGGGCGGGTGTCTCCACCACCACCGGCTTTATCGGCTTGGCTGCAGGGGCAAGCTGCGGCTCTGTACGCTTTTTATGATTGACCATCTGTTCCAGCTGGTCAAAGCGGTCGCCGCTTTCCGGTGCCGCAGCAGATTCCGGGTGAGAAACTTCTGCCTGTTTTGCAGCGGGAGCCGCTTCCGTTTTCGCAGGTTCTGGCTTTGCTGCTTCGGCAGAAGGTTCAGGCTGTTTTTCCTGCACAGCGGCAGAAAGCCTCCAAGGCTCCGGCTGCGTCCAGTCATTTTTCAACAGCTCATACATGCCCATCTGGCCGTTCACCAGTGCTTCGCCCTCAGCGGGCTTTACCTTCTGGTAGCTGCCGTCCGGGCGCATCTCGCGGGCATTGACATTATCCCGCAGCTGCAGCTGCAGAATGTCGGTAAGCTTCCGCACCAGCACGGGATCCTCCACGCGCACGCCCACCTCCACGCGGCACTCGGTGTTGCGGGTGAGGAAATCGCCGGATGCAATATAGATGCGGGTATGTGCACCATCGAAGAAGCTGTAAATGCGGCCATGCTCCAGATAACGACCCACAAGGCTGCGGATATGCAGGTTCTCCGTCTTGCCGGGCACGCCGGCGCGCACGCAGCAGATGCCGCGCACGATCATATCAATGCGCACACCGGCACAGCTGGCTTCCTGCAGCTTGAGGATGATATCCCGGTCGCTGATGGAATTGTTTTTCAGGATCATGGATGCCGGACGGCCCATGCGGGCGGCGGCAATGACACGATCCATCTCTTCCAGCAATACGCTCTTGAAGCGCAGCGGTGCTACCAGCATCCGGTCGCTCTCCTCAGTCAGCTTCTGCACGGCAAGGTTCTGGAACACATTGGAAGCTTCCTCGCCAATGCCATGGTCTGCCGTAATGAAGGAATAGTCCGTGTAAAGCTCACTGGTCTTTTCGTTGTAGTTGCCGGTGCCGATCTGGGTGATATAAGAGTAGCCCTCTTTGCTCTTTTTGGTGATAAGGGTCAGCTTGGAGTGCACTTTGTAATCATCAAAGCCATAAATGACCGTACAGCCTGCGCTTTCCAGCTGCTTCGACCAGTCGATATTGTTCTGCTCGTCAAAGCGGGCGCGCAGCTCCACCAGCGCCACCACCTCTTTGCCGTTCTCAGCGGCTTCCATCAGCGCCTGCACGATCTGGGACTCCCGCGCCATACGGTACAGCGTCATTTTGATGGAAATGACCTCAGGATCATGGGCAGCCTTTTTGAGCATGGCAATGAAGGGCCGGATGGACTGGTACGGGTAGCTGAGCAGCACATCGTGCTTCTGCACCTCAGCGGCAAGGTCGTAGTCCGGCGGCGGCAGCATGGGCCGTGCAGCCGGGTAGAACAGTTCCGGCCGACCCTCCGCTTCCATGCGGCCGGTGAGCTTGTAGAAAAAGCTCAGGTCCAGCGGGCTTTTCTGCTCGAACACCCGTTTATGGGTGAGCAGCAGACGGTTGCACAGCAGGCGTTCTACCTCCGGGGCCGGGGCAGGCGTGATCTGCAGACGCACCGCAGCCAGCTTGCGGCGGCGCTTGAGCAGCTCGGTCATGATCTCGCGGTAGTCGATATCATGATCCATCATGCCCTCTTTTACGTCGATATCCGCATTGCGGGTAACACGGAAGAGACATTTTTCCTGAATCGTCTCTTTGCCAAAGATGCTGGCCGCAAAGTGCAGCACCAGCTCTTCGGTAAGTGCAAACTGCGTTTCGCCGTCTTTTTTTACAACGTGCATCCGTTCCATCTGGCTGGAAATGGGAATGATGCCAAGGCTCTGCCCTGCCGGGTGTTTTTCCTTGAGCAGAACGCCAAGGTAAATCTCCTGATTGCGCAGGAATGGGAACGGATGGCGGTTATCCACGATCTGCGGGCTGAGGATGGGGAACAGCTCCGTTTGGAAGTACTTCTTCCAGAAGTGCTCGTCCTCCTTGGACAAGTGGTCAAGATCCACCTTGCGCCAGCCGCACTCCGCCAGTGCTTCCAGCGCCTTTGCGTAGTATTTATCGCACTCCTCCTGCAGCTGTGCCGTTTTGGGCATGATGGCAGTCAGCTGTTCCGCCGCGGACATGTTGGTCTTGTTTTCCCTCTTGACCTTTTTGCCCTGTTCCTGTTCCAGATTGGCGCGCTCCTGCAGAGAACCCACGCGCACCATAAAAAACTCGTCCAGATTGGAGCCGTAGATCGCAAGAAATTTGACCCGCTCTGCAAGCGGAACATTTTTATCCTTTCCCAATGCAAGAACGCGCCGGTTGAAATCCAGCCAGCTCAGTTCCCGGTTGATAAAAATGGTATCGTCACTCATAATCATTCCCCTTTTTGCTGCGCCGGGCCGCCGGCTGCGGCTCAGCTCACGGTTGCCATTCCTGCCCAGGAATCCACAATGGTCTGTGTCAGGCCCGGAACATCGGCTGCATCTTCTACCCGTTCAAACGGGCCATTCTGCGTCCGGTAATCCAGAATCGTCTGTGCGCGCTTTTCCCCTACGCCCGGCAGTGTGCACAGCGCAGAGAGATCAGCAGTGTTCAGATCCACCAGCACATACTGTTCCAGCCCGGTCGTATCCGGCAGGACCTGCGGTTCGGCAGCCTGCAGCGGCACGGCAAAGCCAAAGGCCAGCACTGTGCACAAAACCACCGCCGCCAGCGACAGCGCAAGAAAGAGTTTTTCCTTCTTTTGCAGGACCAGAAGATGCGTTTCTCTCATTGTACCTGACTTTCCTCCAAAAAGAAAGGCTTCTGCGAAAGAATTTGCAGAAGCCTTGCACAAATTTTACGCCAAATTTTCAGCATCCCGCACCATACGGTACAGCACTTCCACTGCAGAACCTGCCGCAGCATCGGTCAAAGTGACCTTTTGGGCAGCAAGACGCAGCTCAGCCGGGGCATCCGCAGCTGCGGTGCTCTGGCTGGAAGCGCGCACCATGTCCAGCATAGGCAGCCCTCCGGCAAGTACCAGCACATCTTCCGGGTCGATGCCCACCGGCATACACACGGCATCCAGCATTTCACGGCCAGAGACGGTTCTGGGGGTCAGGATCAGCGTATCCGCTGCGGCACGCTCGCCCAGCAGCACCGCTGTGCGGTCGCCCAGAGATTTTTCCAGCAGCGAGATCATGGGCACTGCCTTGCTGTCCTGATACAGCAGCACCCGCAGCACTTCTTCCCCCTTGATGTCTGCCGCGTTTGCCAGCAGATAAGGGGTCCATTCCTGCCGCAGATGACACTCCAATGCCTCGCTCATGCGCAGCACGCGGGTGGTACCGTCGGTCATCTGCAGGGCAATGCCCACGCCCTCTGCCACCGGCAGGCGGGCGAACAGGTCGGCATCCTGCCCGGCAAAGGTGCACAGCGGCTGGCGGGTGCCATCGGAAAAATGGTAGGCCATGGCACCGCCGCACACCAGCGCAGGAGCGCTGAGCCGCACACTGCCCAGAATGGACCGCACTGCCCGCGGCGTGCGCTGGGAAAACACCGTAAAACGTCCGCCGCGGCGGACGAACAGCTGCAGCACATCCCGCACCACCTGCGTCAGGTTGCCGTCGGCACCCAAAAGCAGGTGGTCCAGATCACACAGTACAAGCGTTGAAGAAAGATGGTTCATACCGTTCCCCTCCTGAGCGTTGCAAGAAAACGAGTGAAGTATTCCGGCAATTCCGAATCGAACCGCAGATGTTCGCCGGTGATCGGGTGCACAAAGCCCAGCGTTTTGGCGTGCAGGCACTGACCGTGCAGGCTGGTGATGCAGTTGTGCGGGCCGTACACCGGGTCGCCCGCCACCGGGTGCTGGATGGATGCCATGTGCACGCGGATCTGATGGGTGCGGCCGGTCTTCAGACGGCATTCCAGCATGGTAAAGTTGTTCAGCCGTTCCAGCACCTGATAGCCGGTATAGGCATATTTGGTGTGCGGCTCACTGGCCGGGTAGACCGCCATCTTTTTGCGGTCGGTCTTGCTGCGGCCCAGATTGCTTTCCACAAAGCCCTCATCTTGTGCAAAGCCGCCGTACACGATGGTGCGATACGCGCGCTCCACACTGTGCACCGCCATCTGCTGGGAAAGGCCGATGTGCGTTGCATCGTCCTTTGCCACCACCAGCAGGCCGCTGGTGTCCTTATCGATGCGGTGCACGATGCCGGGGCGGATCTCGCCGCCGATACCGGACAGGCTTCCCTTGCAGTGCCACAGCAGCGCGTTCACCAGCGTGCCGTCCGGGTTGCCGGGAGCCGGGTGCACCACCATGCCTTTGGGCTTATTGACCACCAGCAGATGCTCGTCCTCATAGACGATTTCCAGCGGGATGTCCTGCGGCACGGCCTCAATGGGCTTTGCGTCCGGAATTTCCAAAAGGATGGTGTCGCCCGCCTTGAGCTTCAGGCTTTTGGCAACCAGCTTGCCGTTGCACAACACATGACCGTCGGCCACCAGCGCCTGCAGAGCAGACCGGGAAAGGCCGGTGTCCTCGCCGCTCAGAAAGCGGTCTATGCGCTGGCCTGCCGTCTCCTGCTCCACCACAAATTCACGCTGTTCCATGGCTCACTGCTCCTTCGGGGACTGCCCGTTCTCAGCGTGCAGCTCTTCCAGAAAAATTACCAGCACCCAGAGGCCCACGCCCACACACACGCAGATATCCGCAAAATTGAACACCGCAAACTGCATGAACAGCAGATTGATGTAGTCCACCACCTCGCCGTTGAGCACACGGTCGATCAGGTTGCCGATGCCGCCGGCAAGGATCAGCAGCAGTGCGGCCTGCTGCAGGTATCTGCCGCGGCTGCGGAAGAACAGCCCATAGGCCACAAAGATCAGCGCTATGCTGGTAGCGATGATGAGGAACAGCTGCTTGCCGCTGAGCAGGCTGAACGCCATGCCCGGGTTGAGCACGAACCGCAGCTCCACCACATGGGGGATCAGCGGCATTGCACCAATGGGCTGCAGCACATTGGTGGCCCACAGCTTGATGGCCTGATCGATGCCAATGAGTGCCGCAGCCGCGAGCAGATTAAAAACAACAAATGCCATAGGATACTCCCAAAATCATTCAGTATAAAAAACGGCGCTCCCCGGTATAAGGGAGCGCCGCCCTTTAAAACATTGTTTTATGCGGAACGCTTAGGCTTCCACAACGCTGGCGCAGCGTGCGCACAGGGTGGGATGTGCGGCATGGCTGCCGATGGAAGAAGAATACTTCCAGCAGCGCTCGCACTTTTCGCCGGTGGCATGTGCAGCAGCAACGCCCAGGCCTTCAACAGCACTTGCAGCGCCGCCTTCGCCCTTGACCAGCTCTACCTGAGAGACGATCATCAGGTCGGCCAGCTCGTCCATGGGGATGCTGTTCAGCAGATCATACACCGCGTCATTGCAGTACAGGGTGACGGCAGCCTCCAGAGAAGCACCGATGACCTTTTCGGCACGGGCCTGCTCCAGAACCTTCTTCACCTCATCACGGACGGCGATCAGCTGTGCCCACTTTGCCTTGAAGGCCTCATCGGCGGCATACTGGCCGGCCTTGGGCATCTCCTCAAAGACAACGTACTGGTTCATGCCCTCGGTCTTGGGCATGAAGTCCCAGATCTCCTGACTGGTGAAGCACAGGATAGGAGCAATGATCTTGTCCAGAGCCACAAGGATCTTGTACATGGTGGTCTGAGCAGCCTTGCGGCCTGCGCCGTTGGTGCAGTACAGGCGATCCTTGGTCACATCCAGATAGAAGTTGGACATTGCAACAACGCAGAAGTTGTACACTGCATGGTAGACTTTGTTGAAGTCGTACACAGCGTAGCCTGCGCTGGTGTTGACCATCAGGTCATCCAGAGCAGCCAGTGCCCAGCGGTCGATCTCCTGCAGCTGATCGTCAGCCACGCAGTCGGTGTTGGGATCAAAGCCGTCCAGATTGCCCAGAATGAAGCGGGCGGTGTTGCGGATCTTGCGGTAAGCCTCGCTCAGCTGCTTGAAGATGTTCTTGCCGGCACGCACATCCACGGTGTAGTCGGAAGAAGCCACCCACAGACGGATGATATCAGCGCCGTAGTCCTTGATGATCTCGCTGGGCTCCACGCCGTTGCCGGCGCTCTTGTGCATCTGCTTGCCCTGCTCGTCCACGACCCAGCCGTGGCACAGAACAGACTTATAGGGTGCGCAGCCCTTGCTTGCAACGCTGGTCAGCAGGCTGGACTGGAACCAGCCGCGGAACTGGTCGCCGCCTTCCATATACATATCAGCCGGGAAGCGCAGCTCGGGGCGCTCCTCCAGCACAGCGGCGTGGGTGGAGCCGGAGTCGAACCAGACATCCATGATGTCGGTGTCCTTGGTCCACTCGGAAGCACCGCACTTTTCGCACACTTCGCCTGCGGGGATGATCTGCTCGGCTTCGTACTTATACCATGCATCGGAGCCTTCCTTGCGGAACAGGTTGCTGACAGCCTTGATGGTGGCATCGGTGATGTGGTAGGTGCCGCACTTCTTGCAGTAGAATGCGGGGATGGGCACGCCCCAGGTGCGCTGGCGGCTGATGCACCAGTCGTTGCGGTCGCGCACCATGCCCTTCATGCGGTCATGGCCCCAATCCGGCATCCAGGTAACGGTGTCGATGGCCTTGTAGACATCCTCGCGGAACTTTGCGATGGAGCAGAACCACTGTTCCGTTGCACGGAAGATGATGGGGTGATGGCAGCGCCAGCAGTGCGGGTACTGATGCTTGATGTGCACCTGACCCATGACAGCACCGGACTCGGTCAAATCGGCCAGAATGGTCTTGTTGGCAGCCCACACGCGCTGACCTGCATACTTACCGGCCAGCTCGGTCAGGTAGCCGCCATCGTCCACGGGGACGGTGATGGGCACCTGCGGATACTTCTGGCAGACGTTGAAGTCGTCCACGCCGTGGCCGCCTGCGGTATGGACACAGCCGGAACCGCTTTCCAGCGTGACGTGATCGCCCAGAATGACCCAGCCCTCCTTGGGCAGGTAGACGTGGTTGTAGCGCATCAGCTCAAACTCGGCACCGGAGACCGGCTCACCCACGATCTCGTAGTTCTCGATGTGGCAGGCATCCATGACGCTCTTGACCAGTTCGGTGGCCATGATGTGGAACTCATCGCCGATCTTGACGAAGGAGTACTCGAACTGGCCGTTCAGGCAGATCGCCTCGTTAGCGGGCAGAGTCCAAGTGGTGGTGGTCCAGATGACGAAGTAGGTCTTGTCCATCGGGATGCCGTGCTTTGCCAGCACACCGTTGGGGTCCTGAGAGACGTGGAAACGCACGAAGATGGAATCGCAGTCGTCCTCGCCGTACTCGATCTCGGCCTCTGCCAGAGCCGTGCGGCAGTCCGGGCACCAGTACACGGGCTTCAGGCCCTTGTAGATGTAGCCCTTCTTTGCCATCTCGCCAAAAATCTCGATCTGGCGTGCCTCGAACTCAGGCTTCAGGGTCAGATACGGATGCTCGAAATCGCCGATAACGCCCAGACGCTTGAACTGGTCGCTCATGATATCGATGTGCTCGGTAGCAAACTTTTCGCAGATCTGGCGCAGTTCCAGCTTGGAAATGTCCTTCTTCTTATCACCGACGGAGGACAGAGCCTTCAGCTCGATTGGCAGGCCATGGGTATCAAAGCCGGGCACATAGGGAGCCTGGAAACCCTCCATGTTCTTATCGCGGATAATGATATCCTTGATGATCTTGTTCAGGGCAGTACCCATGTGGATATTGCCGTTTGCGTACGGAGGGCCGTCGTGCAGGATGAACTGCGGCTTGCCCTCGTTGTGCTTCATGAGCTGATTGTACAGGTCGTTGTCGTCCCAATCCTTGAGCATGACCGGCTCCTTCTTGGGCAGGCCGGCACGCATTTCAAACAGGGTCTTGGGCAGGTTCAGAGTACTATCGTACTGCGATTTGTTCTTAGCCAATGGTTTACACTCTCCTCTATATTTCCTTATGGGGTTGCCTTACTCGCTGAACTTGACACCCTGAAAAGCATCGTAGTCCGGCTCGTCCGGCTTAAAATCAGCAGGAGGCGCGGGCGGCGGGTCCAGCTTGAGCTGGCTCTCATCCTTTGCCCAGAAATCCTCGCTGCTGTCAGCTGCCTTGTCGTCGTCATTTTCAACAACGGCAGCAGGTTCTGCATCTTCCTGTGCGGGCTGTGCAGGCTCTGCTTCCGGCTCCTGCACGTCCGCTGCCTGCGGCTGGGCTGCAGCGGCAGGCTCACTTTCCTCTGCAGCAGGCTCTGCCTGTTCGGCATCCTGTGCAGCCGTTTCCTTCTGGAACTCCGGCAGACGGCTCAGCGACTCCACATGGCTGCGGTACAGGTTGAGCACATCAGACTTGAAGCGGGTCACTTCCAGACGCACGCGGTCATACTCGCGCTCCTCTGCAAGGCGCTTCTCGTTTGCTTCGTTCTCGATCTCGTCTGCACGGTCGTTTGCCTTCTGCAGCAGTTCGTTGGCATCGCGGATGATATCATCACCGCGCAGATTTGCACGATGGATGATCTCTTCTGCTTTCTGGTTTGCTTCGCGGATGACATTTTCGCCCATGCGCTGTGCATTGATCAGCGCGCTCTTGAGCATTTCACCATCTGCCTCAAAGCTCTTCAGTTCATCGTGCAGCTTCTGGTTTTCAGCAGTCAAGTCCGCAATCTGCTTGCGAAGCTGTTCCGCCTGCGCATCGTCGTCCCGCAGCTGTTCTTCCACCTTATCCAGAAAACGGTCTACGTCCTCTGTGCGGTAGCCGCGGAGGTTTTTCTCAAATTGCACAGAACGGACATCCTGCGGAGTCAGCATAGTCATTTCCTCCCGTTGCTTTTAATATTGAAAAAATTCGATGATCGACCGATCTTTTCTGCTTTTGCCGGGCAGTGCAGTCAGGTTGAAGCGGCCCTTGCCGCGCACCGTGAACACATCGCCCTCATATACCTGCGCATGAGGTTTATCCGCCGGCAGGTGGTTGATCTCCACCCTGCCCGCCTCGATCAGTTCCGAAGCCTGTCCTCGGCTGCAGTGCAGCATAGCTGCCAGCACAGCGTCCAGCCGCAGGGACGATACCGTTGCACTGTGCATCTCACGCTCCGCCTGCGGAAACTGCGGCACCTCGTCCAGCGTCAGCAGTTCCGTGGTCAGCTCCGTGTGTCCAGCCTGAAACAGTTCCCGGCAGATCAGCTGTGCTGCCGGTTCCAGCGCAAACACATAAGCTGTGCCCGGCTGATCCTCCGGCAGAACGATATCTCCCAGCGCCTCGCGCCGCAGCTCAAGGCCCATCAGACTGCCCAGGTAATCCTTGTGGGCGGGCAGCGCAGCTCCCGCCTGTGCACGGCATTGCAGCCGCACACAGCAGATGGGTGCTTCGCCGCAGCTGTACTCCGGCTCGATACAGAGCACTCTGCGCTCCGCATTCAGCCAGCCGCCCTCAAACCGGAAGCTCTCCTGCACACCGGCACGGCCCAGTGCCGCGCAGGCCAAGTCCTGCTCGCGGTCACTCAGGAAAGCCGAATACCGCGCAATGTCCCGGGAAAAGGCCGTGTGGGCCAAGTCCTCGATATGGCGCATGAGATAGCGTTCTTCATCGGTACGCGCAGGGATGAACCCGCGCGCCGCCTTGGGCTGCGAATCAATAGAACGCGCCATTGTTCTCCAGCTCGTCCAGCAGATCACCCATGATATCCACGTTGTACGGAGTGATGATGAAGGTGCTGTTGGCCACGCGCTTGATCTGGCCATTGTTTGCATATGCAACACCGGACAGGAAGTCCACCAGACGGCGGGACACTTCCTTGTTGGTGGACTCCAGATTGAGCACCACGGTGCGCTTGTTGTTCAGGTGGTCAGCAATGGTACTGGCATCCTCAAAACGCTCAGGCTTGACCAGAACGACCTTGAGCTGAGTGGTGGCATTGATGTTGACCACCTTGCCGTTCTTCTTGGCACCCTCAACAGGCTCTTCATTTTCGTCGTCAGCACCAAGGCCGGTGCCATTGTTATTGTTTACCATCTGGGGGCCATCGTCAATGTACTGATCCTCATAATCGTCTTCCTGGTCAAACAGACCTTTCTTAATGCTGTCAAGCAAAGACATACAATCTGCTCCTTTCATTCGGGCAGCATGGCGCTGCCTGGCGTTCTTTGCAAATAGATGCAAATAATAGCTTTATCTATTATCGGATTTTTTGCCTCAGATGTCAATAACTACAAAAGCTTTCCATCATACAAATTTTGTCCGGAAACGATTATTTCGTCATAAAGCCTCACCTTGCTGACCGAGCCCTCGGTCCCTTCGGGCAGAACAAGGATGTAATCGCCGTCCGTGATGAGGGGATGGTCTGCGTCCACCGGGTCGATCCGGCAGAAGCGGGCAATGTTGCCAAGTTTCACGTACACACCGGGAATGTAGTTTTCGCCCTGCGTTTGTGCCTCGGTGCCATCCTCTTTCAAATAGTGCACAGCCGCAGCAGGCACCCGCAGGCCGCTGCGCTCTCCTACCGAGATGCGTGCTGCAGCCCGGTTCAGGCAAAGCACATCGCCGTTGATGGAGTTGCAGGCAAGCACAAAGCGGGCAAGGCCGCTGTCCTGATCGATCTCCACCTCGGTGACGGTGGCCTTGAGGCTGTTCTCCACCTGACCCGGGAAGCTGATCTCCACCGCTGTGCTCAGCGGCTTGCCGTTCTGACCCAGCAGCTTTTCGCCCTGCTTTGCAGTGCACACGCCCACATAGCGCCATGTGAACCCTGCCACGATCTTACCGGCGCAGCCGTCCAGTGCCAGCACTGGGTCGGACTGCAGATAGCCCTGCAGCTCCTGTGCGTTCAGTGCAAGGATATCATCGGCACTGGCATTGAGCCGTCCGCTGCTGGAAGAGCGCACAAAATAGCCGGTCTGCGGTGCAGTAATCTGCGCCGGGCTGCCCAGCTGCGCCTGCACGCTCTGGGACTGCTGGACCAGCGCAGTGATCTGATCGGTAAAGTTTGCAGCTTCGCCCGTTACCACCCAGAGCTTGTTCTGGGCCAGCAGGTAGGCATTGGCATCATCATCCACCGCTTCATAATCGCTGTCGTCCAGCGTATCCAGCAGGTCATACAGCGCAGAAGAACGTTCTTTTAAAAGGGTATCCAGCTGCAGCGCAGAAGTGTTCTGCGATTTTTGCAGCAGGTCGATCTGATCATTCAGCTGGTTCAGCTGCAGGCGCAGCGAAGCCTGAGAAGCGTTGCTGTACACCTCTGCCACTGCGGTGCCCGCTGAAACGCGCTCGCCGTCGGCAGCAAGATATCCAAGATTCCCGCTGCCTGCCACATAGCTTTCGTCGAACAGCAGAACTCCGTCGGCTTCCACCGTATCCGAAATAACCGCAGGCAGCGCAGTCTCATAAACATTCTGCGGGAACAGGATATGTGCGGCCTGATACACCACATAAATTGCTGCCAGCAGCAGAAACGCGATCAGCACGCCTGCCAGAGTGGTAAGCACATGCGGTGCATGGCGTTCCTTCTGGGTCTCATCCGGCATATCGATCATCCTTTCGCTAAAAATTCGCTCGTTTTGCGGATGGCAGTCTGCACTGCATCCGGTGCACCGGCATCCAGCCAGACCACACCGTCCATATGGCGGAACCAGGTCAGCTGGCGCTTGGCATAGTTGCGGGACGCCTGCTTGAGCTTTTCCGTGCAGGCTTCCAGTGGAGCCGTCTGCTCAAAATACGGAAAGAACTCCTTGTATCCGATGGCCTGCGCTGCCGTGCGGAAGCTTTCCCGGTTCTGCCAGACATGCTCCGCTTCCTTTATAAGGCCCGCTTCCAGCATTTTGTCCACACGTAGGTCAATGCGGCGGTAAAGTACCGCACGCTCTGGGAAATCCAGACCGAGGATCAGGCTGCGGTAGGGTCGCTCCGGTGGGAGAGACTCCGCCTTCTGTTCGCTCAGCTTTTTGCCGGTGGCACGATAATGTTCGAGTGCGCGCAGCACCCGCACCTGATTGTTCGGGTGGATCGCCGCAGCAGCTTCCGGGTCGGCCTGCTTCAGTTCTTCGTACATGGCAGCACCGCCTTTTGCAGCCAGTTCCGCCGCCAGCTGCTCCCGCAGACCGGCAGGTGCTTTTTCCTCTGTAAAGCGCACCCCATACAGAAAGCTCTGAACATACAGCCCTGTGCCGCCCACAAGGATGGGCAGCTTCTTCCGGGCAGAGATCTCTTCTTCCAGCTTTCCGGCCATGGCGGTAAAGTCTGCCACGCTGAAAGCCTTGTCCGGCGTAAGGATATCCACGCCGTGATGCGGGATACCGCAGGTCTCCTCCGGTGTCACCTTTGCCGTGCCTATGTCCAGACCTTTATAGATCTGCATGGAATCACAGCTGATGACCTCGCCGGAAAAATGTTTTGCAAGCTCTACGCCCAACGCCGTCTTTCCGGTTGCGGTAGGGCCGACGACGGCCACCGCGGGATGTTTATACGATGCGTCCAAACTGCTTTTCCAGCTCCTTCCGGGTCAATTTGAGTACGCAGGGGCGGCCATGCGGGCAGAACGGCGGCACCTCGCCGGAAAGGATCTTTTCGGCCAGCGCCAGCAGTTCCTGCGGCGAGGACTTGTCCCCCGCCTTGATGGCTGCACGGCAGGAGATAGAATGCAGCACCCACTCGGTGTGCTCGTTCAGCGCATCATGGCCGCCCTTGAGCAGCTTATTTGCGATCTCCACCAGCAGGCTTTCGGCATTCTGCGGCTCCACATCTGCGGGCACCGCGCGCAGCACCACGGTATTGCCGCCAAAGTCCGCGATCTCAAGGCCCGCATTTTCCAGCAGAGGGATGTTATCCAGCAGGGCCTGCTTTTCCTCCGCAGCAAGGTTGATGGCAGCAGGCTCCAGCAGCATCTGGCTGGGCACATTGCCATAGTTCGCGGCCAGTTTTTCGTACAGCTGGCGCTCGTGGGCAGCGTGTTTATCGATCAGGCACAGCTCGTCGCCGCGTTCTGCAAGGATATATGTTCTGAACACCTCGCCCACATAGCGCAGCGGCTCCGGCTGATCCGCCGTCGGATCAAAGTTCATCTGCTCCGGCTCGGCCAGTACAGTTTTCTGTTCTGCCGCTTCCGGCGCATCCGGTTCTGTTTCTGCACAGGGTGCACTCTCAGGTTCTTCCTTCGGTGCTTCCTGCGCAGGGTTCCACGCTGCCATATGGTCCTGAGGCGAATGCAGTTTTGTCTCACCAAATTCCGGTTCCACATCCAGCTGCGTTTCACTTGCCGCCGCACGGAACGGCTCTGGTGCCTTTGTCGTTTCCAGCTTCGGGCTGTGAAGGGTCACGAACGGATCCAGCATATCCTCGTTCTGAGCACTGCCTTTCCAGCGCGGCACACTGGGTGCTGTCGGTATTTGCATTGCAGCAGACGGGGCAGGCTGCTGCGGTGCTGCGGCGGGTTTTGCCGGTTCCCAGTGCTGCTGTGGCAGAACGCCCGGGTCCGCTTGTCCCCGAATGATCGCAGAAAGCCCTGTAAAGTTATTATTCTTTACATCATTTTTGATTATATCAGCGTCTTTTTTTGAATTCTCAGCTTTTTCTTCTTTTTTGTCTGCTTCAAAGGTAAAAAGCCGTTCACCAGTGCCGGGCTGAGCCAATGCCAGCTTGACGGCATGATACACCACATCAAAAACATCATTTTCGCGGGCAAAGCGGGCTTCGATCTTGGCCGGATGCACATTGACATCCACAAGGTCGGCCGGCATTTCCAGCAGCAGAATGCCGCCCGGGAACTTGCCCTGCATCATGGTACCCTTGAATGCCATCTCCATACCGGCCATCATGGTGCGGTTGCGCACATAGCGGCCATTGATGTAAAAATGCTGCATGCTTCGGCTGGCGCGGCAGCTTTTGGGCGGGGTGACCAGACCGGTGATGCGGTACACGCCCTCCTGATTTTTCAGCTCAATGAGGTCCCGGCTGAACTCCCGGCCCAGCACCGCATAGGCTGCACCTCGCAGCTGGCCGTCGCCGGGCGTGACATACTGCAGCTTGCCCTCACGGATGAACTTGACGCTGACTTCCGGGTGGCTGAGCGCTACATGGGTAACTGTATCCGACACAAAGGTGCCCTCGGAGGAGTCCTTTTTGAGGAACTTCATGCGGGCAGGCGTGTTGTAAAACAGATCCTTTACCCGGATGGTGGTGCCCACAGCTCTGGCACCCGGCTCACGGGAGACCTCTTCCCCGCCCTCAATGCGGTAGACCGTGGCAAACTCGTCCACCTCGGTTCGGGTGGTCAGCTCTACACGGGCCACGCTGGCAATGGATGCCAGTGCTTCACCGCGGAAGCCAAGCGTATGGATGTTGGTCAGATCGTCCGGTGTTTCAATTTTGCTGGTGGCGTGGCGGATAAACGCCGTGGAGATATATTCTGCCTCGATGCCGGTGCCGTTATCGCTGATCTCGATCAGCTTGACGCCGCCGGATTCAATGCTGACGGTCACCTGCGTGGCACCGGCATCAATGGAGTTTTCCAGCAGCTCCTTAACAACGGATGCCGGACGCTCGACCACCTCACCGGCTGCGATCAGCTCGGCTGTGTGCTTATCCAGAACATGGATCACTGCCATGGTGTTTTCCCTCCTTGTATGGTCTGGGTCAGGTAGAGCAGTTTCATCTGTTCAGGCTGCCCTTCAGGGTCTTTTTCAGCTCGTAGAGGAAGTTCAAAGCCTCAATGGGGGTGAGTGTTTCCACATCCAGAGCTTCCAGCTTGTCCATCATCTCGCTGGGCACAGCCGGAGAGTTATACTCCTGCAGGGCATCAAAATCCATCTGCTCTACTTTATTTTTAGGTGCAGTTGCTTCCAGCGCGCGCAGCACCTCATGGGCGCGGCGGGTCACACTGCCGGGCAGGCCTGCCAGCTTTGCCACCTCGATGCCGTAGCTGTCATCCGCCGGGCCGCGCACGATGCGGCGCAGGAAGGTGATGTCCTCGCCGCGTTTTTTTACCGCAATATTGTAGTTTTTTACGCCGTCCACGCCGCCTTCCAGTTCGGTCAGCTCGTGGTAGTGGGTGGCAAACAGAGTCTTGCAGCCAAGGCCCTTGGCGGGGTCTGCAATGTGCTCCACTACGGCGCGGGCAATGCTCATACCGTCAAAGGTGGAAGTGCCGCGGCCGATCTCGTCCAGCACCACAAGGCTTTTGGCGGTGGCATTTTTCAGGATCTCCGCTACCTCGGTCATCTCCACCATAAAGGTGGACTGACCGGCAGACAGGTCGTCCGACGCACCGATGCGAGTGAAAATGGCATCCACCACACCCACATGGCAGCTGGAAGCCGGTACAAAGGAGCCGATCTGCGCCATCAGCGCGATCAGTGCATTCTGGCGCATGTACGTGGATTTACCTGCCATGTTGGGGCCGGTGATGATCAGGCAGCGGTCTGCACCGCAGTTCAGGGTGGTATCATTGGGTACAAACAGGCTGCCTTTCAGCATCTGCTCCACCACAGGGTGACGGCCCTCGGTGATGGTCAGCTCGTCACTGTCGTCCACGATGGGACGGCAGTAGTTGTTTTCCGCTGCCACCTGCGCCAGCGCCGTGAGCACATCCAGCTGGGCCACCGCATTGGCCGTGCGCTGGATGCGGTCCAGCTGAGCGCTGATGCTTTCCAGCAGTTCGCTGAACAGGCGGTGCTCCAGCGTGATGAGCCGTTCGTGGGCACCTAAAATTTTGCTTTCCAGCTCTTTCAGTTCCTGCGTGATGTAGCGTTCGCCGGAAGTCAGGGTCTGCTTGCGGATGTAGGTCTCCGGCACCATGCTCTTATAGGAGTTGCTTACCTCGATGAAGTAGCCAAACACATGGTTATAGCCGATCTTCAGCTTGGGGATGCCGGTCTCCTGCCGCAGGCGGGCTTCCAGCTGCGCCAGAACGCCCTTGGTATTGTCGCGGATGGAACGCAGCTCGTCCACCTCGGCATGGTAGCCTTTGGCAATGACACCGCCATCCTTGAGGGTAGAGGGCGCTTCCGGGTCCACCGCCGCATAAATACGGGCCTTGATGTCCTCCAATGGATCGATCTGTACTGCCAGTTCTGCAAGCTCCGGGCAGCCGCAGGCCTCAGCCTGCCTGCGCAGGCCGGGCAGCCGGTCGCAGGTCTGGGCCAGCGTATAGATCTCCTTGGGTGTGGCAGAGCCGTAAACCGTGCGGGTCATCAGGCGTTCCATATCCGCAATGTAACCCAGCTCTTCGGTCAGGTCGCCGCGGGCCATGGTCTGCTTGACAAGGCTTTCCACAGCGTTCAGGCGGTGGTTGATGAGTGCACTGGAAATAAGCGGCTGCTCGATCCAGCTGCGCAGCATACGCTTGCCCATGGATGTACTGGTCTTATCCAGCACCCAGAGCAGCGTGCCCCGCTTTTCGCGGCCGCGCAGCGTCTCGGTCAGCTCCAGATTGGCGCGGGTCACGGGCGAAAGACGCATGAACTGGGCCTTATTATAGGTTATGACCGTTTTCAGACGTTCCACGCCCTTGATCTGGGTATCGTGCAGATATTCCAGCAGTGCCGCCATGGCAAAGCGCACAAGGCCGTCCGCTGCAATGCCGGTGGTCTGCACCCAGTCGCGGCCAAACTGGTTTTCCAGCGATGCCGCCACAAGGCCCGGCGCATAGCGTTCATCTTCCACCAGTTCCACCGAGCAAGTCATATTCTTTTTGATGTACGCCGTCACCTCGCGGCAGTCCAGAAGGCCCGGATTCATCAGGACTTCGCTGGGATGATAGCGGCACAGCTCTGTGATCACAGCCGGTGCCGTTTTATCCGCGTTCAGCTCGGTGATATGCGCCGTGCCGGTGGAGACATCCGCAAAGCACAAACCTGCTTTCTTTCCTTTGAGGAAGATACTGGCAATGTAGTTATTGCGGTCGTCCTGCAGCATGCTGCTCTCAATGACCGTGCCGGGCGTGACCACACGGATGATGTCTCGCTTGACAAGGCCCTTGGCCTTGGCCGGGTCTTCCACCTGCTCACAGATGGCTACTTTGTAGCCCTTGGCGATCAGCCGCGCCACATAGCCCTCGTAGCTGTGGAAGGGCACGCCGCACATGGGTGCTCGCTCTTCCATGCCGCACTGCTTGCCGGTCAGGGTCAGGTCCAGTTCCTTGGATGCCGTCAGGGCATCGTCAAAGAACATCTCGTAAAAATCGCCGATGCGGTAAAACAGAATTTCGTCCTTATGTTGTTTTTTGATCTCAAGATATTGCTGCATCATGGGCGACAGCTCTGCCATGGTTTACCCTCTCTCCCGTTCTATGGTTCTGTGCACAAGTTTGCGGCTTGTAACCGCTTTTGCAAACAAAACGCGGTCTGTTTTGCACAGCCGCGTTTTGTTTTTGCCGGTTTTAGTGGCAGCCGCCGCAGGTGGAGCAGCTGCCGGTGCAGGAAGCAGAAGGCTCCTGTACCGTCATGGGGTCGCCGCCATTCATGGCAGTGTTGATGATGGCATCAATATAGTTCACAAGGTTCTCGCAGTCACGCTTGGCCTCGTTGTAAGCCACCATGCCTTCGTTGCCCATGATCTGACCGTACAGGCTGTTCACCTTTTCGTTCAGTTCGGCGATGCGGGCATCGTTGCGCTCACTCTTGCCGATCTCGTTGTTCAGATCCATGCGGGCGAGATTGAACTCGCCGATCAGGTTCTGCAGCTCTTCGTCCTTATCGTTTGCCTTGCGGGTCTGATCCAGAACGAGGTAGCGGCTATCGGTCTGCAGCGCAACGGCTGCGCGCTTGAAAAGATCAATGCAATCCATTTGAATGGTCTCCTTCTTATTTATACGTTCAGGGGCACTGCCCCGGAATCACTCAGGCAAGCTCACCCAGCAGCACAGTCGCCCGTGCGCCCGTGAGATGTACGTTGGCATAGCTGCCCATCAGGGAAGCATCTGCCGTGAACTCCACCGTCAGGTTGTTGTCCAGACGGCCGGAGAGGGTGCCCTCATTGCGGCCAAAGCCCTCTACCAGTACCTTTACAGTCTGACCAACCTGCGCCTTGACCAGCGCCATGGCGATCTCGTCCTGCAGCTTGAGCAGGCGGGTCATGCGGTCGGTCTTTTCCTTACGGGGGGTGGGATCGGGCATTTCGGCAGCCTTGGTGCCGGTGCGCTTGGAATAGATAAAGGTGAACAGCTGCATATAGCCCACCTTCTGCACCAGTTCCAGCGTCTTGACAAAATCCTCCTCGGTCTCGCCGGGGAAGCCAACGATGATGTCACTGGAAAAGGTGATGCCGGGCACCGTTTTGCGGGCGTATTCAATGAGTTCAAGATACTGTTCCACGGTGTAGTGGCGGTTCATCTTTTTCAGCAGTTCATCGGAGCCGCACTGCACCGGCAGATGCAGGTGCTTGCACATCTTCGGCTGGGCGGCAATGGTGTCGATCAGCTTGTGGCTGGCATCCTTGGGGTGGCTGGTCATAAAGCGGATGTGGTAATCGCCAGGCACCGTGCACAGCAGGTTGAGCAGATCAGAAAAGTCCACCTTTTCTTCCAGACCCTTGCCGTAGCTGTTGACGTTCTGTCCCAGCAATGTGATCTCCTTATAGCCTGCCTCCACAAGACCGCGGAATTCAGCAAGGATATCACCGGGCTTGCGGCTCTTTTCGCGGCCGCGCACATAAGGCACGATGCAGTAGGTACAGAAGTTGTCGCAGCCGTACATGATGGGCAGCCATGCGCGGAACTCGCTCTCACGCCGGATGGGGATATTCTCCACGATGACCGGGCGCTGGGCGGGCTCCATCAGCACACGCTTATGCTTCTGCAGCTTCTGGGCAATGAGCTGCGGCAGGGTGTCGATGCCGTCCACGCCAAACACAAGGTCAACATAGGGGTAACTCTTACGCAGCTTTTCTACCACATGCTTCTGGTTGGCCATGCATCCGCACAGGCCGATGATGAGATCATGCTTTTTTTCCTTGAGTCCCTTCAGGGCACCTACGTTGCCGAACACACGCTGCTCGGCATGCTCACGCACGGCGCAGGTGTTGAAGAGGATCAGGTCTGCATCCTCGGGCTTATCGCACAGGCCATAGCCGATGTCCATCAGCACGCCCTTGATCCGCTCGCCGTCGTTCACGTTCTGCTGACAGCCATAGCTGTGCACAAAGGCCAGCGGCGGCGTATCATAGGCCTGCTTTACCAGCTCAGCGGCAATGTTATTATGTTCAAAACTAATGTATTCCAATCAAACCATCCTTCTCCGCCGGACCGAAGTGCCCTGTGCGGCGAAAATCTACTTGCACTTTCTGAAAAGAGCCTTCTCTATAGTATACCCTGTTTATACGCTCCGGGCAAGAGGTCCGTGCAAATTTTATGGTTCAGTGGGCGTTTTCCTGCGCCTGCTTCTCGCAGCAGGCCTCGCATACGCCGATCAGCACAACAGCGCAGTCCTGCACATGGCCCTTCTGGTTTTTCACCAGCTTCATTACCTGCTTTTCGTCCACCTCGGCATCGTTCACGCTGCCGCACACGGTGCAGTACAGATGGCTGTGCCAGGGCAGCGTGTGGTCAAAGCGGTCAGCCTTGCCTGGAATGGACACCCGGCGCACCCGGCCCGCATCCACCAGACTATTCAGGTTACGGTATACGGTGCCAAGGCTCAGCCCCGGGCACTCCTTCACGGCTTCATCGTAAATTTCCTCGGCAGTGGGATGATCGCACAGGTTCTGTACCGTCTGCATGACCAGCTCACGCTGTTTGGAATATCGCATATCGTTCTCCTTTTTCTTTGTTTTTTGGTTTTGGGTGTAAGGCGTGGATCAGACGTTCTCTTCGCCCTTGATCTTTGCCCAGTAGGCACGGGCCGCCTGTTCATTTTTGTTATCGCCAAAGGTGTAATATTTCACGTCCTTGATGGCATCTGGCAGGTATTGCTGTTCCACCCAGTGATGGTCGTAGTCATGGGCGTATTTGTAGTTCTGGCCCTTCACCAGAGCATCCTCACCATCACAGTGTTTGTTCTGCAGCTGCCGCGGGATGGGCCCGGTGCGGCCCGCCTGCACATCCGCAATGGCCGCGTTGATGGCATCGTGGGCACTGTTGGACTTGGGACTGGTGGCCACCAGAATGACGGCATCTGCCAGCGGGAGCCGTGCTTCCGGCAGGCCCACCATGTTGGCGGCATCAATTGCCGCCTTCACAATGGGAATGATCTGTGGATAGGCAAGGCCCACATCCTCGCAGGCACATACCATCAGGCGACGGCAGGCCGAGGGCAGATCTCCTGCTTCCAGCAGACGGGCCAGATAATGCAGCGCCGCATCCGGGTCGGAGCCGCGCATGGACTTCTGGTAGGCTGACACGATGTCGTAGTGGTCATCGCCCTCCCGGTCATACCGCATGGCAGTGCGGCGGGTGACCTGCTGGATCATTTCCAGCGTAATGTGCTTTTCCCCATCCTCAATGGGAGCTGCCGTCACCGCAAAATCAAGACAGCCCAGCGCCTTGCGCAGGTCGCCGCCTGCGCTCTCGGCAAGGTAGGCACAGGCATCCTCGTCCATGCAGACCTTTGTGCTCTCCCCTTCCGAAAGCTTTTTCAGTGCATTGTGCACCCCACGCTCCACATCCGCCGCCGAAAGCGATTTGAACTCAAACACCGTGCAGCGGGACAGCAGCGCATTATAAATGTAGAAGTACGGATTTTCGGTGGTGGATGCAATGAGCGTG
The DNA here is from genome assembly GCF_003478175.1 of Faecalibacterium sp. OF03-6AC. Taxonomy (NCBI): domain Bacteria; kingdom Bacillati; phylum Bacillota; class Clostridia; order Eubacteriales; family Oscillospiraceae; genus Faecalibacterium; species Faecalibacterium sp. OF03-6AC. Next base: position 306,024 of record NZ_QUEN01000003.1, read on the forward strand.
ACCGAGCCGTCTTCAATGCATTCCAGCAGGCTCTGCTGTTGTTTTTTGTTCAGGTACTGGATCTCGTCCAGATACAGCAGGATGCCTCCCGCACCTGCCAGCGTGCCGATATCCTTGAGCACCGCCTTGATGTCCCCGGTGCCGCAGGAAGTGCCATTGAGCTTATGCAGCGTCATACCGCTGTTTTCTGCAATGATGCGCGCCACAGTCGTTTTTCCGGTACCAGACGGGCCGTAGAAGATCATGTTGGGGATGCGTCCGCTCTCGATGGTACGGCGGAACACCCTGCCCGGTGCCAGCAGATGCTGCTGACCGCAGACATCTGCCAGTGTTTTGGGCCGCAGACGCTGTGCCAGTGGTTCGTTCATCGTGTTTCCCTCCTCCCGTACCGAGGTGCAATTCCCCCAGCATTTTTCTATAGTATATCGCATTTTGTCAGTAAGAGCAAGGTTTTATCTGAAAATCATTCTCAGATAATTTTTGCCCGCAGTTTACAAAAAACGCAAAACATGGTATTATCGTATCAGCTTTTGTTGATGGGAGTGGATGAAATGCCTGTTCGCAAAAAGGCACCAGAAGACCTTACTGCAAAAAAGGCGCTGGCGCTGGAAGTGATCGACCGGTTAAAAAAAGAATACCCAGATGCCGGCTGTACATTGGATTATGACCACGCCTGGCAGCTTCTGGTCAGCGTGCGTCTGGCAGCCCAGTGCACCGATGCCCGCGTGAACATTGTGGTGGAAGACCTGTTTGCCAAATATCCCAATGTTGCTGCGCTGGCTGCTGCGGAACCCGAAGACATTGAAGCCATCGTCAAGCCCTGCGGGTTGGGACACTCCAAAGCGCGGGATATCTCCGCCTGTATGCGGGTGCTGCGCGATAAATACGGTTGTCAGGTGCCCACCACCTTTGAAGAGCTGCTCGCCCTGCCCGGCGTAGGCCGCAAGAGCGCAAACCTTATCATGGGCGATGTGTTTGGCAAGCCTGCTATCGTAACAGACACCCACTGCATCCGGCTGTGCAACAAGATCGGCCTTGTGGACGGCATCAAGGAACCGCAGAAGGTGGAAATGGCCCTGTGGAAGATCGTTCCTCCGGAAGAAGGCAGCGACCTGTGCCACCGCTTTGTGATGCATGGTCGGGCAGTGTGCAATGCGCGCAAACCAGAATGCGAAAAATGTTGTTTGAAGGATATTTGCCGCTTTGCCCGGGAAACCGCCGGGCAGAGCGCAGAGCTTTAAAATTCAGGAGGTCGAGTATTATGTTTGGTTTTATTTTCAGTCTACTGATCGGCGCTCTGGCTGGTTACATCGCTGGCCGCATTATGGGCAGCGAAACTTCCACCGTGCGCAATATCGTGCTGGGCATTCTGGGCGGTTTTGTAGGCAGTATCGTGTTCGGCCTGATCGGTCTGAGCGCTACCGGCATCGTGGGTGAGATCCTCGTTTCCGTTGTGGGTGCCTGCATCTGCATCTGGATCGGCCGTAAGCTGTTCAACTGATTATTCTTGTGTGCAAGGCTGCTCTTCGAGTTTTTCTCGGAGGGCAGTTATATTTTTGCATCACAGACGATTTGCACCTGTTCTGCCGCAAAATCAAATCTTGACAGCGCACAGGAAGTATGATAGAATATTTCTCGTTGCAGAACATGCAAGAAAATTTTATCTGCTACTGTGGCTCAGCTGGTAGAGCAGCTCACTCGTAATGAGCAGGTCGCCTGTTCGAATCAGGTCAGTAGCTCCAAAACAAAATCCCCAAAAAGCGGCTTTGTGCCTAGCTTTTTGGGGATTTTTCTTTTTGTAGCCGTCCTTCGATTTTTAGAAAAAAGCGCCTTAATTACCCTTATTTCACCATAACTTTCCTAAATCTGTGGCGCAAGAAGTGGCGCAAAATGGCGCACAGCATCAGATTGTTTTCGCGCTCTGTGCCGCTGTGTTTACTTTCCCTGCGCCTTCAGCTTGTCGTAGGTCTGGTCTGCCTGAAGGGCTGCGGGGGTGAAGCTGTTGTTCTTCCACCACGCGACCAGCGCGGCCACGGTGGTGATACCAGCGGTGACCAGCTGTTCCACGGTCTGGCTCTCGATGGGCAGGACGGGCTTGCCGCAGGCGCTGAGCACCTGATTGGTCAGGGCCAGCAGCAGGCAGGCGGTGCGGGCAATGGTGCCTGCGGAGATGGTGGGTGCGTTGTAGGTGTGTTCGTTCATAGTTAGGTCCTTTCTCTTTCGTGTTCGTTTGCTTCTAAATCAGCGATGCGGTGGTTGGCCACCTTCATCTGCTCTTCCAAAATAGGGACGCGGCGGGCAAAATTGTTGTGCTCCCGCACCTCGCGGGTCAGCTCTTCCAGCTTGGTGTCGGTCACAGCCTGACTGCGGCTGTTGGCGATCAATACACCGATCAGGGTCACCGCACCGGCAAGGATGGCTGAGATGATGCTTTCCACTGGTCTCACACCTCCATCACGGGGATGCCGTAGTCCTCGGCGCACTGGTGCTCAATGCGGCAGCCGCGCGCATTCTGCCAGCCCGGAGCAAAGATTGCCACATCGGCCTTTGCAAGGAACTCGATGCTCCGGGCCAGATAGTCCAGCGGCTTTGCTGCCGGGCCGAAATCATCAAAGAAGGTTTCCAGCGGAGCCACATCTTCACCCAACAGAGCCTTTGCCTTGCTGATCGCGGCGGCGCGTTCCTGAAGTACCTGTTCATCGGACAAGCCACCCATGGGCTGGCTGATAAAAATAGTCTTGCTCATGTTATTCACCTCACAGCGTCCACCGGCTCTTGTTCGGGCGGGTGTCCACGTGCACCCAGCCCTTGGCCCGGCCTGCCTTGACCGGGTAGCGGCCCACGCCGCCCCAGCCGGGCATCAGGCTTTCAGCGTAGGCGGCAACGGCCAGCGGGTCGGTGTCCTGCACCTGAATGTCTGCGGCCCGGCCCAGCAGGTGCTGGCTGGATTTAGAGCCACCCACCTTTGCGTTGTGGCTGGCGGTGCGGTAGCCGCTGGTGATGGTCACCGGCTTGCCGAAGTGCTCCCGGATGCACTGCAGCACCACCACAAGGCCCTCGTCAATGAGGATGGTGTCGGTGCCGTCGCGGCAGCGGAACTCCCGCACGCGGAAACCGGGTGCCAGCTGCTTTGCACCGTCCGTTTCCAGGCTGTACTGTTTGATTGCCATATGTATCACGTCCTTTCACGGGGTCAGGCCCCGATTTTCACGTTCTTTTCCAGCTCCTGATCTGCATTGTCCTCAGCGTCCTTACTGCGTGATTTCCTCAAAGCCGCTCTTGATAAGAATTGCCTTGACCTTTTCCTTCAGCAGGCGGGGGCAACGCTCGTACAGAGCCTTTGCGTCCTCCACGGTCTCAGCGGACATGATTTCCTGCGCCCATAACATAGCCATCATAAGTACCATCCTTTCGATTTTTTGTGTGATTTTAGGCACCAGCTCCTCTGCCCGTGCGGCAGCAGCCTCGGCA